>JAGLBF010000032.1:2579-18790 GCA_018260375.1 Deinococcus sp. | reverse complement strand
GTTGCCGTCTGTGCTGGGTTGCCGTTTCTGCAGCGCTCCGTCACCCAGCCCAGTACACTGCCTGTATGATTTACCTTGACTACGCCGCCACGCATCCCATGACCCCGCTGGCGCTAGAAGCCTATACCCGCGCCGCACAGCAGGTGGTGGGCAACCCTGCTAGCGTACATCTGGCAGGTCAGCGCGCCCGTGAACTGCTGGAAGAAGGCCGCGCCGCCGCCGCCGCCGCCCTGGGTGTACACCCGCTGACGCTGATAGCCAACGGGGGTGGTAGCGAGGGCAGCAATCAGGTGCTGCTCAGCACGTTTTTGCACGCTCCTCCAGGCAGCCACCTGATTACCAGTAACATTGAACACTCAGCAACGCTAGCACCTGCACGGCAACTAGAAGCGCGGGGCGTAGCGGTCACCTACTTGCAACCTGACCAGCATGGTGGTATTGACCCCCAACAGCTGCAACAAGCCATGCGCCCAGAGACCAAATTGGTCAGCTTCCACCTGGTGAATAACGAACTGGGCAGCATACAAGACATCGCCGCCATGAGCCGCATCGCCCACACCGGCGGCGCACTGCTGCACACCGACGCGGTACAAGCCCCCGGCGTACTCCCGCTTGATGTACAAAACTGGGGAGCCGACTACGTCACCTTGAGCGCCCACAAATGGGGCGGGCCGCTGGGCGTGGGCCTGCTGTATATCCGCCGGGGGCTAGAATTACCCCCCATGATCCTCGGCGGCGGACAGGAAAAGGGTCTGCGTGCTGGCACTCAGAACACCCCTGGCCTGTACGCAGCGGGCCTCAGCCTGCAAGCAGCGGCACAGGCGCAGCCCGCCACCTGGCAACATTTGCGCGCCCTCAACGACCAGCTCACAGCGCGGCTCGCCACTGAGCAGGGTATTCGGGCAAACCACACACCGCAGGGTAGCCCCAAGGTGGCCTCCTTTACCGCTGAACGCACCGACGGCGAAGCCCTGCTGATGAATCTGGATTTTGCAGGCGTGTGTGTCTCAGCGGGCAGCGCATGCTCAGCAGGCACCATGCAGCCCAGCCATGTGCTGAGCGCGCTGGGTTTCAGCGACTCAGAAGCCCGCGCCACTGTGCGCTTTAGCTTTGGGCCCGCCACCACCCCGCAAGACATTGAGCAGGCAGCAGAGCTTTTTATAGACGCCGTACGCCGCTGCGCCGTGTCATAACGAGTCTGGTTCAAGCCGAAACAACCTGATTGATAAAAAGCGGCTGCGAGCAGCAAAAGATACAGATTCCTCACTGTACAAGCGCAGAAAGTACCTTTGCGACGGTAGTAAAAGCAAGTGGAAGGTGTATAATAAGCATTACGGAAAATTAGTTATAGGTATATCTTCTTAGTTTACCATAGGACAGGCAACTAGGGCAATCATAGTACAACGAATTAAACGGAATCCGTATAAGTTTCCGTTGAGATACTTATATAAATAACGCCGCCTCTCTGTATAGGAAGCGGCATGTTTATTAATTTCTAAATAAAGGCATTGATAAAAGCGTTGATACTGACCAGGGCGGCACCATTCAGCCCTCTACCGCAGCGACCTCTTACAAACGTTACAAACGCTTGGCGATGTCTTGCAAGCTGGTAGTGTTGGCCCAGCTTAGGCCCTGGGTGACATAGGTACGCGCACTGGCCTTGTCACCGCGTTGCAAAGCTATATAGGCCAGCTTGGCGGCGCTCTGAGCGGCCCACTGCTTTTCGGTGTCATTGAGGGTACCCAGCTTGCTCCAGGCGTTGTAGGCGTTAATCCACCACTGGGTCTTGGTATACAGCTGGGCCAGGTACGCATTGTAGTTGCGGTCACTGTTACCCTGGGTGGACAGGTAAGACTGATCCACTGCCGCTTTCCACAGGGTGCGGTCATAAAAAGCGACGGGGTAGGCTACGTCAGCCTGGGCAGCCAGTTCTTGGGCGCGGGCGTAGTGGTCAGCGGGGTTCATGTTCATCTGCGTGACCACGGGGGCTGCTGTGACTGGCACAGTGGCAGGGTCAGCGGGAGCAGTAGGATCAGCGGGTGCCGTGTCATCAGCGGGAGCAGTTGGGTCGGCAGGCATGGTGTCATCAGCAGGAGCAGTCGGATCAGCGGGCGTGGTGTCCGCAGGAGGCGGGGTCATGGGGGCGGTGGGCGTGGTGGTTTGGGCTGTAGCCAGGCCGCTCAGCACGAAAGCCGTCATAAATAAGATCTTTTTCATATTCATATAGTAAAACTCTTGCATAGGATCGTCTACCTGCTACGACTAAACTCTCGTATTATTTAAGAGAGTATAAAGGAGTTTTTATGCGTTTAGCCCTGTTCAACGCCCGCCTTAACCATACACCTAATGTAAGATGTATTACTTTTTCTCTCTCAGCTCTCATGGTACTGGCGGGGCTGAGTGCACAAGCCGCCACACCCGCGCCCACCTTAAGCAAGCCCGCATCCACCTGGAGTAAGCCTGCACCTACCTGGAGTAAGGATGTCAAGGCGCTGGGCAACGTGGCTGTGGGCGACAATGGCGACATCAGTTTTATTGGGCTAGATGCGACCTTGTACCACCTGGATAGCAGCGGCAACGTGCTTTGGAGCTACAAACTGGGTGACATAGGCCGTGCCCAGCCGGTGCTTACGCCTGAGGGCGATACCATTGTGGCGGCCTATGACGACACCTTGCAGGCGCTAGACCGCACAGGCAAAAAGCGGTGGGCGGTGACGCTTGACGGCGACCTCTTTGCCACGCCTGCCCTGCGAAGTGACGGCAGCCTGATTGCTGCGAGCAGCGCAGGCAGCGTGTACGCCGTCAGCCCTGCTGGGCAAATCCTGTGGCGCTACCGGGCCGGGGTGCCGATTTTTAGCAGTCCTGTGGTAGACACCAACGGGCAAATTTATTTTGGTACGCAGGGCAATACCTTTGTGGCACTTTCAGGCAGTGGCCAGCTGCTGTGGAGTTATCCAACGGGCTCCACTGTGTTTAGCAGCCCCGCTATTGACGCCCAGGGCAACCTCTATTTCGGCTCTGGTGACAAGAAGGTTTACAGCCTGTCTCCCACTGGCACGCAGCGCTGGACTTACCTTACAGACGGCTTTGTCAATGCTAGCCCAGTTGTAACCAGCGGCAACTTGGTGGTGGTGGGCAGCTACGACGGTAAGCTCTACGCCCTGACTACCGACGGACAGAAGGTCTGGGACTACACAGCCACAGGCCCTATCGCCGCGCCCGCAGCCGAACTAACGGGTGGCACGCTGCTGGTCGGCGACTTAAACGGCACCTTGCACGCCCTGAGCGGCAACGGTCAGCCTTACTGGGCGCTCAAAGTGGGCAACAAGATAGACACCAGCGTCAATGTCAGTCCACAGGGAACGGTGTATGTACAGACAGGCGGCGGCAAGGTCAGCAGTTTTACTGCTCTAGCCCCGCTCGCCGACGGCCCTTGGAGCTTTTACCGCCAGGTCGCTGCCGGCTACGGCAGGCCGCTGAGCACGCAGGAGCGCCGCAGCATTCAGGCCCTTAAGCAAGCCGCCGCCCAAAAAGCCCTGGCGAACCTGCCCAAGCAGATCACACCCGCCGTACCTGTAGCAGTACAGCCTTCCGTACAGCAGCAGCCCACACAGGCTACCCCTCCACCTGTGGCACCTCTAGCAAGCCTGGCCCGCAATGAAAAGGGACTGGTGGTGTGGCCCTTGGCAGCGGTGATAGGCAGCCTAGGCGGGCATACGCCGCAACTTTTGCCTGGCGTGGCGAGGTTTCAGTTGGGGCAGCAGCAGGCTACGTTGCCGCTCACCTGGCTCAGCACAGCAAGCGGTGACAAGGCGCCCTGGGTGTCGCTCAAAGACCTGGGTAGCCTGAACACCGGCGGCAAAACAGTGCAAGCCAGCTACACGCCCACCAGTGCAGGGGCGGGCGAGTACCGCCTGACCCTAGACGGCAAGCCCTTATTCAGCACCGTACTGGAGTTGCCCGCCCTGCTTAAACCTGTGGCAAATCCAGAGTTTCCTGGGGTGATTGACTACTGAACGCGGGCCTTGGTAAGCCGATTGTGTTTATACCAAAGGTCAATTTGTAACAAGGGTCAAGTCGGGATTTGTGTCATCCAGATACGTTTGCTCAACCCGCTGCTCAGTGATAATTCATCACAAAGTCTTTGGCAGCGGGTAGACTCGAATGATGTCAAGGGCATTTGTCAAGGAAGATGAAGGACAGAAGTGGGAAGCGCCCGCCCAGGCCAGGCAGTACCGCGTGCTGTGGGCCGGCAGCGGCAACGCCGATATTCTGCGCGAAGGCAACGACTTGCTTGAGCTGCTCAGATGGGTCGCGGCCCGTCCACACGGTCAATTTGAAGTGCGCGGACAGGACGGCACCTTACTGGCAACGGTCGCTGAAGTCGCTTAAACGGGCCGAACAGTTATCAAGCAGGGGTGACTGCCCTTGCTGTACCCTTGCCAGTGCTCACACACGCCTGCGCTCTTGTTCTACAGCAACACCATGTCATCACGGTGAACCACTTCAGGGCCGTAGTCATGGCCCAAAATGCCGCCGAGCGCGCTGCTTTTTTGGCCCAACACCTGCCGCAAATCGTCTGCGCCGTAGCGAGTTAGGCCGCGTGCAATCTCTTGCCCGTCTGCAGACAGCAGCCTGACCGTTTGCCCGCGCTCAAAGTGGCCCTCTACACCGCGCAGACCCGCCGCCAGCAGGCTTCGGCCGTTTTGCTGCACAGCGAGGGTGGCTCCAGCGTCAAGCAGCAACTTACCAGCGGCGATTTCAGCCAAGATCCAGCGTTTGCGGGCTTCGAGCCGGCTGCCGTGACCCAAAAAGCGCGTACCGATAGACTCGCCTGCCACGGCGCGTATAAAGGCGTCTGGCGCGTCGCCCGGGGCAATGATCACCGGAGTACCTGCACGGGTGGCAATTTCGGCGGCCTGAATCTTGGTGTACATACCGCCTGTACCACGGTGCGACCCCGCACCGCCCGCCTTGTCCCACACTGCCGCGTCAATACGTTCTACCACGGGTATCAGCGTGGCCTGCGGGTGTGTGCGCGGGTCAGCGGTGTAGAGCCCTGGCGCGTCGGTCAAAATAACCAACAGGTCAGCTTCTACCATATTAGCCACAAAAGCCGACAGGGTGTCATTGTCACCCACACGGATTTGGTCAACGGCCACCGCGTCATTTTCGTTGATAATAGGCAAAACAGCGGCGCTGAGGCAGCCCTCCAGCGTGGTGCGGGCGTTGAGGTAGCGGCTGCGCGTGCGAAAATCGTCAGCGGTGAGCAAAATCTGCCCCACATTGAGGCCGTACAGCTCGGCAATGGTGGCGTACTGGTGCATCAGCGCACTTTGGCCTACTGCCGCCAGCAACTGCTTTTCGGCAAGTGTGCGGCTGCGCGGCGTAAAGCCCAGCGTCTCCCAGCCTGCCAACACCGCCCCTGAAGTAACTAGCACCACCTGATGCCCCTGCGCTTGCAAGGCCGCTATCTGGCGCACCAAGTCAACCAGGCGGGGGCGGTGCAGTTTGTCACTTCCTGCGGTAAGAACCGAAGTGCCGAGTTTCAGGACAACGCGCATAGGGGCTAGGGTAGCAGAAGGGGAGCCCGTAGCGTGCAGCTTACCGCAGGGCAACTCTACGAACTGCCATCAATCGGTGCAGATGCGAGTAGACAAAGAGGACAGCACATTGCAAGCCCACTCTTTGAACGGCAACTCCAAAGATACAGGCCCATAAGGCGGCAATGCCGCAATTCTAAAGGCTTTAATCTTAGAGACGCAGCTATAGTGGCCTAACATATTGGGAAGCAGTCTCTTCTTGAGTATTTTTACAAAATCATATAAAAATCTTGCTACATTGTCGCGCCTTGCCCTCAAGTCTAGCCTTGAAATCAACCCTATCTCACATTAAATCTGAGTGTGGTCATGTAAGATTATCTAATGATTGACGTTATAGCTCCAGCCTCTTATATCATGCGCGGTACAGCAGCGGGCGGTACGCTGCGACTGGTCGGCATTGATTCTACCCATATCGTTGAAGAAGCCCGTTTGCGTCACCACCTCAGCAAGACCGCAACGGCGGCGCTGGGCCGTGCGTTGAGTGCCTCGGCACTGTTGGCTATTTTGCTCGGCAAAAAAGTAGACAGCCGTGTGACCCTGCGGATTCAGGGCGACGGCCCTCTGGGGTGGCTGGTGGCCGAGGGCAGCGCCGATGGCCTGGTGCGCGGCTATGTGCGCGACCCAGACGCCGACTTGCCCCCCCGCACCAGCGATGACAAGCTGGATGTCGGCGGGTTGGTAGGCAAAAACGGCGAACTGGCGGTGACGCGCCTCCTTGACAACGCCGAGCCCTGGACAGGCAGCGTAGAGTTGGTCAGCGGCGAAATCGCCCAGGACGTGGCCTTTTATCTGGCTTCCAGCGAGCAAATCCCCAGTGCTGTGCTGCTGGGTGTGTACGAAGAAGGCGGCAAGGTGGCCCGCGCTGGGGGACTGATTGTACAGGCTATGCCGGGGGCTACCGACGCGACCCTCAAAGCGATGGAAGAAAACATTGCGGCTATGGGGTACTTTACCGATAACCTGCGCCAAAGCAGCTTGCTTGAGGTGATGGAGCGTGCCGCCAAAGGGCTTGATCTACAGATGGCAACAGCGGCGCAGTCAGCCCGCTTTCAGTGCCGCTGCTCACGCGAGCGCGCCATTCAGTCACTGGTCTTTTTTGGCGGCACCGAGCGCCAAGAGATGATGGACGACGGCGGGCAAGAAGTGGTGTGCCACTGGTGCAACGAACACTATAAAATTAACCCCGATGAAATCGCCGCGCTAGACGCCCCAGAAGAACACGCCCGGGCCTAAAGGACTGATGGTGAGGGTCTGGCAACAGCGGTCACCTGCTCTACGGACGGCGCTGCATTCCAGCACTGTAGAAACTGTAGAAGTAGAAAAGGTACGGCCTGCGCCACCGCAGCGTACTTGTTTCATGCCCGCTGGCCTTCTTTCAGCGCATTGTTAATGAGGCTTAAGTCGCAGTCTGCATTACCCGTTGCCAGGCACCACTGCCACCCGCACAATCATCAGGGCTGCGCCCCACATAAACAGGGTAACGACAGGCAGCAGGCGCGCTGCCTTTTTTTCACCGACCAGTTTGCCCGACAGCAGGGCCTCTAGCGCAAAAAGGCTCAGCAGCACAAAACCCGTGTACATCCAGTGTTCGGGGTCGCGTTTGGCCTGGGGTGCAAAGCCGTATTTGGTCACGGTTTTGCCTGCTAAGGCCACCGCGCTCGCCACTTTGGCTCCGCCAAGCGACAGCAGCACCCCGCTGACGCCGTACAAGCCAAACAGCACCCACATGCCGCGCACAGCGACTCTAAAACCGTGACTTATCTGGCCCTTAAAGGCCGCGCCAAAACTCCAGAACATCACCAGCAGGGTAGCAAGGGCAAAGGGGTTGGGCACCAAGACCACCCAGGGCGAGGTAACCTGTATAAAATCGTAGCTGTGAAAGGTGCGCAGCAAATCCATACGTTATAGCCTAGCGGGTTTTATACGGACTGCCGCTAAATTCCACCACAGTCGGAAAAGCGCCGCCTGTGGCTCCATACCGCACAGTCCGTATGCTGTTCCCACTCGCATCCGATCGGATTGATTTGGAAGTACGCCAAATCAATCGGAATCCGTATTAGTGGCTTGTAGCCGCGTGTTCAAATGGCCCCATTGGTACACCTGATTACGAATACGGACTGCGCTACTCACCACTGTTGACTGCTCTTCAGCCACCTGTTCTCTCCCAAAAAGCCCCTGCCAGACTGTGCTGAAACCCCCTCGGCGCAATATGTTTTTAGCATAATTTTCTTGACCTGTTTCATATTTTGGTGTATTATGATGCGTACACGAGAGAAGCGTGGACACGCTGAGCGGCGACATGAATGTAGTGATTGGGCATCTGCCGTTTGGCACTCAATATGCCGCTTAGTCCATACGCTGCTCTTTTTTGTCCAAAACCTCAGAGCGCAAACACTCAACCCACAGGCGATCGACCAAAGTCGCGCTGTTTGCCGTTACATTCAGCACAGTTTTATTTGTGCGTTAGGAGAGCCATGACCGACAACCATACCGCGCCGTACCAAGAATATGATGCCAGCCAAATCAGCGTGCTCAAGGGCCTAGAAGCCGTACGCAAGCGCCCAGGCATGTATGTGCAGGGCGGCACAGGGATTGACGGCTATCACCAACTGATGACCGAAATTATTGACAACGCCATTGACGAAGGTCTGGGCGGCTTTGCCGATGAGGTTACTGTGACCATGCATCAAGACGGCAGTGCCACCGTCACCGACAACGGGCGCGGCATTCCCGTAGACCTGATGAAAAGTGAAGGGCGCCCCGCTATTGAAGTGATTTTTACCGAGCTTCACGCGGGCGGTAAGTTTGGCGGCGGCGCGTATAAGGTGTCGGGCGGCTTGCACGGGGTAGGCTCTAGCGTGGTGAATGCACTCAGCAGCTACCTTGATGTCACCGTAAACAAAAGCGGCAAGCTGCACCACATCCGCTTTGAGCGCGGCGCGGTAACCACTCCACTTGAAGTTATGGGCGACACCCCCAGCGAAGTCACCTGGGCCACCAAAGTCACCTTTCACCCCGACCCGCAGGTCTTTAATGAGTTTGACAACCAGTTTAACTATGAGCGCATTCGCGGCCGCTTGCGAGAGCTAGCCTACCTTACGGGCCTGAAAATTGCCCTGCGTGATGAGCGCACCGAGTTGCACGGCGGCGAAGTGCGTGAGGTGCTGTACCACGAGCACGGCGGCATTGGCAACTTTGCCCGAGCCCTGGTGACAGACGACACCAAGCTCTTGTACGAACAGCCCATCGTCATGCGCGGCACCAGCAACGATGTTGAGGTAGAGGTGGCCTTTATCCACGCCAACACCTACTCTAGCGACAACATCCTTACCTACGCCAACATGATCCGCACCCGCGACGGCGGTACGCCCCTTACGGGCTTTAAAACGGCCTACACCCGTATTCTGAATAAGTACGCCAAAGACAAAAACATGGTCAAGGCGGGCAACCCCATACCCACCGGTGACGACTTGCTTGAAGGCATTTACTGCGTGGTGAGCGTCAAACTGGGTGAGCCGCAATTTGAGTCGCAGGCCAAAGTCAAGCTGCTCAACAGCGAAGCGCAGACGGCTGTAAACGCCATTGTGGGCGAAAAGTTTGCCGAGTTTCTGGAAGAAAATCCCAAAATTGGCAAGACCATTGTAGAAAAAGCCGCCGAAGCGGCCCGTGCCCGCGAAGCAGCCCGCAAGGCCCGTGATATTATCCGCCGCAGCAACCCGCTTGAAAATGATGACCTGCCCGGCAAACTGGCTGACTGCTCAAGCCAAGACCCCAGCGAATCCGAGCTGTTTATTGTAGAAGGCAATTCGGCGGGTGGCAGTGCCAAAGGCGGGCGCGAGCGGCGCTTTCAGGCTATTTTGCCTCTTCGCGGTAAGATTTTGAATGTAGAAAAGGCCGAACTCAATAAGATTCTGAAAAATGCCGAAATCCGCGCTCTTATTGGGGCTATCGGTGCTGGGGTAGAAGGTACGGGTGACAACGTACACTTTGATTTGTCTAACCTGCGCTACCACAAAATTGTGATTATGACTGACGCCGACATGGACGGCGGACACATCGCCACGCTACTGCTCACCTTCTTCTTCCGGTACATGCGCCCGATTGTCGAGCAAGGCTACCTGTACATCGCCCAGCCGCCTTTATACCGCATCATCATCGGACGGCAGACCAACGCCAACAAAGGCCATTACCTCTTTACCAACGAAGAACTGCAGGTGCATATTGCCCAGGCCACCCGCGAAGGTAAGAAGTACGAGATACAGCGCTTTAAAGGCCTGGGTGAAATGAACGCTGACCAACTGTGGGAAACGACCATGAACCCTGAAACCCGTGTGCTCAAGCGTGTGGCTGTAGAAGACCTGATTATGGCGAACGAGGTCTTTGAAGCCTTGATGGGTACAGATGTCGCTCCCCGTAAGGAATTTATCCGCGAAAACGCCCGCTTTGCCGAAATCAGCGTGTAATACGGATTCCGATTGATTTGGCGTACTTCCGAATCAATCAGGGCGGATGCAAGTGGGAACAGCATACGGATTGTATGTCATAGAGTCACAGGCAAAAAAGCGCTGCCTGTGCCTCATATACCGCGAAACGTGTACTTGTTGCTGCGCCCACTGGCCTTCTTGCAATGCATTTTTAACAATATCCAAGTTGGGAATACGGCTCTTTTGTTGTAGTGGCATCCGCCCTCATTGAATCAGAAACAAACTGATTTAACGAGGGCGGATGCGTATTAGCTCTTGCTCTTTACTGTTCTACCGCTTAGAAAAGGTATTTAATACCTACTCCAGCTTTCACTAACATACCAGGGCGGTTGACAAAATCGGCGCTAGAAGCTGCCAGCATATTGCGGCTGCCGTCACTGCTAGACGCGGTAACGTCGCCGCCGTTAAAGTAATAATCAGCGCCCAAGTTGCCGGTAATGCTCAGATTGCTGTTAATCTTGTAACCCGCTTCTACACCGGCGCCCAGCCCAAAGGCGCTGCTGGAATAGTCGGTGTATGCGCTGTCCATCTCTAAACGTGAGTTAAAGGTACCGTAACGCAGGCCGCCGTATACGGTTGTGTCGATATTGTCGGCAACGTAGCCCAGGTTGTAGGTGGCATCCAGGCCTACAGTGGTACTTCTTGAGCTGGTCGCCGTAACCAGGCCTGTGGCCTTCATCTGGCCTATGCTACCAAACAGGGGGTAATCCGCGCTTTCGTCAAATCCGCCACTGTTACGCCCGTAGCTGGCACTCAGGCGCGCTCCAATAGGGCCAGCCAGGTTGCGCATACCGATATAGGCTTGTCCACCCAGGCCGTTGTACGAGCCGCCCGTCAGACCGAGTTCTAGGTTGCTGACGCTGGGTACGGGGTACACACGCACAGTAGGCTCAGCAGCGCTGGCGGCAGTGAGACTAAGGGCCAAAACAGGAAACATGTACTTAATGACCTTCATGCCCCTAACTATGCCACCGCCAAGTGACGGCTATGTGCCAACTCTGCCAAATGTATCTTTACCTTTTGAACAGAAGTCCATAAGAAATGTGGTAGCTACGCCGTAAAAGCGCGGCAGCGGCCTTAGAATACTGACCGTGAATACGACCACCGCCGCACCCATAGGCGTCTTTGATTCGGGAGTGGGGGGACTGAGCATCTTGCACGAGTTGCGCCGCGAGTTGCCCCGCGCCGACTTTATCTATCTGGCTGATACCGCCAACGTGCCGTACGGCACCCGCTCCGACCACGAAATCCGCACACTGACGGCGCAGGCCGTAGAGTGGCTTTATCAGCACGGCGCGGATCTGGTGGTCAACGCCTGCAACACCTCATCAGCCTTTAGCCTGGACTATTTGCGCGCCCACTACGGCCCAGCGCTGCCTATTGTGGGGCTGGTACCAGCACTTAAACCCGCAGTAAAGGCCACCCGCAGCGGTGTGGTCGGCGTACTGGCAACCGCCGCCACCTTGCGCGGGCCACTGCTGAATGAGGTCATTGAACGCTTTGCCGTGCCTGCGCAGGTGCGCGTGCTGACCATCACTGACCCGCATCTGGTGCCGCTGGTAGAAGCGGGACAGGCCCAATCGCCCCAGGCCCGCGCCCTGCTGCGCGAGTTGCTCACCCCGCTGGCCCAGCAAGGCGGTGACCAGTTGGTGCTGGGCTGCACGCATTTTCCCTTTTTAGCCTCCTCTATTCGGGCCGAATTTGGTGACACCTTTGCCCTGCTTGATTCGGGCGCAGCGGTTGCCCGCCGTACCCGCCAGGTGCGGCAAGAAGCGGGCCTAGAGGTGGATGACAAGGCGGAGACAGAGACAGGCAGAGAGACAGGTCACCCGCAGCCAAGCACCACAAAGGTGCAATTTTTTGCTACAGGCGACCCGCAGCACGCGGCAAGAGTAATGTCAGAGCTGCTAGGCGAGGCGGTCAGGGTAGAAAAGGCAAACGACTACGTATTCTGATACGGATTCCGGTTGATTTGGCGTACTTCCGAATCAATCAGGGCGGATGCGAGTGGGAACAGCATACGGACTGTGCGGTATGGAACCGCAGGCGGCGCTTTTCCGACTGTGGTGGAATTTAGCGGCAGTCCGTATGACTTGAATCTCACGGAAATGTGAGGAAATCCAAAAGGCGGCAGTAGTTGACACTTAGTACTCACCCTGCTACTCCTCACCTCTGCTACTCCTCACCCCTGCGCTTTCTCTAGCCCCGCACACTGCCTGTCATCAGCAGCCCCAGACCCGTTTCGGTGGCCTGGTCAGCGGTCACTTCGCCTACAATCTGGCCTTCGTACATCACCAGAATGCGGTCAGCTAGGTTCATAATTTCGCCCAGGTCAGCGCTGACCAGCAGCACGGCGAGGCCCTTGTCACGGGCGGCAACGATCTGCGCGTGAATAAACTCAACGGCCCCAATATCTACCCCGCGTGTGGGCTGTGCGGCGACCAGAATGCGGGGGTTTTTACGCATTTCGCGGGCCACAATAATCTTTTGGGCATTGCCACCCGAATAGCTTTTGGCCAGCAAGGTGGTTGAGCGCGGCCTGACGTCGTACGCCTCTGACAACGCGCGAGCATTTTCTTCTATGACCCCCAGCCGCAACACGCCTAGCGCCCCCGCAAAGGGCGGCAGATCCTGTTCGCCCAGAATAAAATTCTCAGCAGTGGTCATTTCAGGCACCAGCCCGCGCTCGTTACGGTCTTCGGGAACGTGGGACACGCCAGCGGCGCTCACCGCCCGTACGCCATGCGCCTGCTTGCCCGCGTACAAAATCTGCCCACTCTGAACACGCCGCAGCCCCGTAATTGCCTCGACCAACTGGCTTTGTCCGTTGCCCTCCACGCCCGCTATACCTACTATTTCACCGGCACGCACCTGCATTGACACCCGGTCAACCACAGGCTTGCCGTGCTCGTTATGGATAACCAGGTTTTGTACATCAAGCACCACTTCGGTTGGGCGGGCGGGCTGCTTGTTGACCCTTAGCGTCACCTCGCGGCCCACCATCATATTGGCTAGGGTTTCGGTGGTGGCGCCCTCGGCGGGAATGGTTCCTATCATTTTGCCGTCGCGTATCACCGAAATGGTGTCAGAAATATGCAGCACTTCGTGCAACTTGTGCGAAATAAAGATAACAGCGTTACCTGCCGCCGCGTACTGGTTCTTGAGGAAATCAAAGAGTTCATCGGTTTCACTCGGTGTCAGCACAGCTGTAGGTTCATCTAAAATAAGAATGCGTGCGCCCCGGTAAAGCGTTTTAAGAATCTCCACCTTTTGTTGCTGACCCACAGGCAAATCTTCTATACGGGCGTCAGGGTCAAGGCCAAAGTTAAATTGTTTGATCAGTTCGGTGACTTTTTTGCGTGCCAGGGCGTAATCAATACCCCCGCCTCTGGTGGGTTCGCTGCCCAAAATCACATTTTCGGTGACAGTAAGCGGCTGAACCAGCATAAAGTGTTGAAACACCATGCCGATACCCTGGGCAATCGCGTCACTGGGGTCATGAAAAGTCACAGGTTGACCATCCACTAGGATGCTGCCAGAGGTCGGCGGCTGTGCCCCGTAGACAATTTTCATCAGGGTGCTTTTGCCCGCACCATTTTCGCCGCATAGAGCGTGGACACTGCCCCAGCGCACCTCTAGCGAAATGTTGTCGTTGGCAAGCACCAGCGGAAAGCGTTTGGTAATGCCGTGTAGTTCTAGGGCATTGGGCGAGCGGTGGGCGGCTGCCGCCGCAGGCTCAGCAACGGGAGCCAGGCTGCTTGTGGTCATGGCTGACAGTTTAGCGAAAGGTGGCGGCAGATGATAGATGATAATAAAAGTGCAGAAACCTTCAATTATTGTGGCCTAATACCCGTAAATCAGCGTTGGTTGTGCGTCATCTGGTGTCTGTTACACACCACTGCCACACACCACCATCTACTTGGAGCGCGTCAGTATGTACAGGCGGTAGCCGTACGCCAGGGCCGCTACGGTGCTCAGCGCGGTAAAGGCCAAGTCATGTTTACTGGCAAAACGCAGCGCCAAAATGATCCAGCCCGCCGTAACCAGTACGGTAATCCAGATGTGGGGGTTTGATTGCATAAAGGGCAGTGTAGCAAAAGAGGCCAAAGGGGCGTCAGGGCTAAAACACCCTCGGCTCCATAGGGCACAGATACCCCATTATTCACAGATAACACACAATGCACAGGTGTGTTTATAACATCACTGTAATTTTTGTATGAGTATGTTAAAAGAGTTCCCCAGCCTTTGATAGTATCTTTTCATTGGCGATTCAATGCCCATCATTAACAGGCATAACTATATTGAATATGGCCTCTGAAGTTCATTCGTGAGCCGCCGCATTGAGACGGTATCAATAGGCCTGTAGTGATCTGATCTCAGACCCTCAGCAACCCGTTATACTCAAGGTTATGTCCACGCCTCCCCAAGCCCCTACCCCACCCGCCCGCGAACTGCATGAACAGACGGTGTCACGCCTCAACAACCTCGCCGCCCTTACCGAAGCGGGGTTTGAGGCCCACCCTTACAGCTACGCCCAAACCCACCACGCCCGCGACATCTTACAGGCGCACCCAGGCGGCAACCCCGATGAGGCCGGCACGCGCTGGGAGGACGAGCACTACAGCGTAGCTGGGCGTGTGATGCAGTTTCGGCACATGGGCGGGGCCGCCTTTGCTGATATACAAGATGAAAGCGGCGTCATTCAGGTGTATTTTGGCAAAAAAGTAACCGATAACTTTGCAGCCACCAAAAGAATTGACCTGGGGGACATTATCGGGGTGGCGGGCCTTCCATTTATAACCAAAACAGGTCAAACCACGCTGGAAGTACAGACCTGGCAGCCTTTGGTCAAGAGTTTACACCCCTTGCCTAGCAAATTTCACGGCCTGCATGACGAAGAGCTGCGCGCACGCCGGCGCTATGTTGATCTGATGATTAACAGTGACAGCCGCGAAGTCTACCGTACCCGCTCACAGATGATACGGTTTATTCGCAATTTTCTGGATCGTTACGGCTTTATGGAAGTAGAAGGCCCTACATTACAAATTGTTCCTGGCGGCACTGAAGCTAAACCCTTTAAAACCTTTCATAACCAACTGGGTCATGAGTTTAGCCTGCGTATCAGCTTAGAACTCTACCTCAAACGGCTGTTGGTGGGCGGCTTTGAAAAGGTGTATGAAATTGGCCGCAACTACCGCAACGAAGGCGTAGACCGCACTCACAATCCCGAATTCACCATGCTGGAAGCCTATTTTGCCTACGGCGACTACCAGGATATGATGACATTGGTCGAACAACTCTTACATGACCTGGTCGTAGAGCTCAAAGGTGAGCCAAAGCTGACCTATCAGGGCAAGGTGCTTGATTTTTCGCTGCCGTTTAAGCGGCTGGACTTTGTAACGGCGCTCAGAGAACAAGCCAAGCTGGACTTTGACCCGCTGGACCTTGCCAAGCTGCGCGTATGGAGTGACGAACACCACCCAGAACACCGTAAAACCCCCGACTACAAGCTGCTTGACAAGCTGGGCGGCGAGTATGTAGAGCCGCTTTTACAAAACCCCACATTTTTGGTGGATATGCCGCTGGTCATCAGCCCCCTGGTCAAAACCCACCGCGAGCGCCAGGGGCTAGCTGAGCGCGCTGACCTCTACATTGCCGGCTTTGAACTCGCCCCCATCTATTCTGAGCTGAATGACGCGCTTGACCAGCGCACCCGTTTTGAGGCCCAGACTGCCCGCCGCGAGGCTGGCGATGACGAAGCCCACGAGCAAGACGAAGACTTTTTGCTGGCGCTGGAATACGGCATGCCCCCCACCGCAGGCATGGGCATGGGCATGGACAGGCTGGCGATGCTGCTGGCTGACCGCGCCAGTATCCGTGATGTGCTGCTGTTTCCCCTGCTCAAGCCTGAAGCAAACGCCAGACCCCTGAGCGGCGCACAGGAAGAAGAGGCACAGTAATAGAGGCACAGTATAATAAGCATTACGGAAAATTAGTTATAAGTATATCTTATTAGTTTGCCATAAGTCAGGCAACTAGGGCAATCAGATTACAACGAATTAAACGGAATCCGTATAATACGGACTGCGCTTCATTCCAGCACAGGCAAAAAAGCGTCGCCTGT
>JAGLBF010000032.1:0-2569 GCA_018260375.1 Deinococcus sp. | reverse complement strand
GCTTTTCTACCGCTAAATCCGTACTTTTTCCTACGTCCGCTGGCCTTCTTTCACTGCGTTGTGCACAAGGTTCAAGTCGGAATCTGTACGGGAATGGCCGCAAGTTTAAACGACCATCATCCAACGCCTATCACCCAACGCCTATTACCAAGTATCCCCGCCGCCCGCTGGAGGCCAGGCTTTAATCAGTTGCCGAACCACAATAATCTGCCCAAAGTGGTGTGCGGTGTGAAGAGCAAAGTCTGCGAGCAGCTCACCAATAGTTTCATCGTGGTTGACGGGGTTTTGCAAATCAGGTCTGGCGGCATGGGTGTCAATGCGGCTAAGCAGCGCATAAAACTCGTTTTTGGTATGCTCCCAGTCTGCCGCGCCCACTTGGGGCCAGGTGTTGCTGGCGTGCTTGGGGTAAGGAATCGGCGCGCCCGTTTCTATCACTTCTAGCATCCAGGCGTTCCACCAGTTGATGTGGGCCAGCAGGTTCACCACGCTGTGCGGCACGCCTGCAGGCACCTGGGCCGCCTGATCAGGGGTGAGATCTGACAGGGTAGCTTCCACGCCCACATACGCTTGCCCGCCCCGAAAAAGACGTGGTAATAGGCGGGCCAGAGTGGAGGTATCAGGGGGAGTGGTCATGTGGGTATTATACGGAAGTCGCCGCGCCGCACGCCCAATATCCAAAACGGTCTGCCCTTTACTCTCTACCAGCCGCAGGTCAACTCTATATCCCGCACTTACGTGATAAAGGTCAGCGCTTTGCCTGCTAGCGGGCTGCTCAGCACGATAGAGGTGTCGCAGGTGAAGCCGAGTTCAATCAGCTCACCCAGCAGTTGCTCTAGGCTTGCCACGTCGCCCAGCGCCACCTTAAGGATGCACGAATTGTCGCCCGTGACCGAGTGACATTCCAGCACACCGTCGCGCTGCTGCGCCCACCTAACCAAGGCGGGGTCATTTTTGCCGCTGTCTTTTACACCCACAAAGGCGGTGATGCTGCGGCCCAGCGGCTTAGCGGCGACCCTGGCTCCGTAGCCCACAATAACCTGGCCTTCTTCTAAGCGCCGCACGCGCTCGGTGACAGCGGGCGCCGACAGGTCTACGCGGCGGCCCAGTTCGCGCATAGACAGCCGCCCGTCAAGCTGCAACTGCTCCAAGATGCGCTGGTCAAGCGAGTCCAGGGTAAGGTGGTGACTTTTCATTGGCCCTCAGTATACTAGATAATGTTATCAACTGCCAAGTCTCATGTGGCAATTGCTATAAATATGCGTGCTAAACAGCCACTCTGTAATGTTGGCGTGAGTGATAGGCTGCCGCCTAAGCACGGCGGATTCCGACTTGAACCTTATTTAACACACGGTAAAATCCGGCAGGCGAGCGTAGAAATACGTACAGCCTCCTCTATACGGCACAGTCTTCTACCTGCCTTTGGTCAGCAGCTCCCACAGCAGCTCCACTGCTCAGCGGCAGCTACGGGCCAATACCTCAGGCCCCCCCCGCTATACTGCTGATACCTGTGACTGACCGCCTGCCCAATTCCACCCTGCCCGACCCTGATGCTTTTATCTTTGCCGATGATGTGCCTGATCAGGAGGAGACGGCGGCATTTTCGGGACGCAACTCGCTGAGCAATTTTGACCTTTTGCACCTGCTGACGGTACTGGCCACCGCCCAGCAAACGGGCGCACTGAGGGTAGAGCGTGACGCCCCCAAGCCCGCCTTGCCTACGCAGCAGTTCAGCATTTGGCTGAGCAAAGGGCGCGTGGTGCAGGCTCAGGGGCCGTATAACCTCAGCGGCACTGCGGCCCTTGCCGAGTTGCTGCGCGGTCAGGGCGGGCAATTTTACTTTCAGTCGGGTGAACTTGCCCCCGCACCCACCTTTAACCTGAGCACTGACGAGTTTGGCTATCAGGCGCTTCTGCTTTTGCCGCCCCCTGAGCTGACCTTTGGCGGGGCGCTACGGGTGGTCAGCATAGACCGCCTTGACGAGCTAGACCTAACCGAGCTTCAACTAGAGTTATTGGAAAATCTGGACCTCAGCATGCCGCTGGTTGACGCCGCCGACACCCCCGAAGCCCAGCATTTTGTCGCCCGTCTGCTGCGTCTGGGGCTGCTGACCCGCCGTCGCCTGCGCGTCGCTCACATGGTTGTGCAACTTACTTTTGACACCATCGATCAGGGTTTTATTGATGACGCGATTTATCAGACGTGGTGCAAAGCCAGAAGCGAAAAAATTGCCCACGCCGAAATGCGGCTGTCATCGGGGCAAGAGTACTTGCTCCCTGTCGCCCCACGCAAAAACCTGGGTGCCTCGCTGCTGCTACCGCCCGACGTGCTGATTCGCACGGGCCTGAGCGTCGGCGAAGCGGTACTGCTGCGTCCACAAGGCTTTGCCAAATAGCGTTGATGAACTGAAGAATTAGAGATTGACAGGCCGCCTCTGCTACACAAGGTGGGACAGCGAGCAGGTCAACGGGCGGGCAAGCAAAGGGGCCTGGAAAAGTAACCAAGAGAGGAGTTATATGGACTGCCGCTAAATTCCACCACAGTCGGAAAAGCGCCGCCTGCGGCTCCATAC
>JAGLBF010000209.1 GCA_018260375.1 Deinococcus sp. | reverse complement strand
GGATTGATTCGGAAGTACGCCAAATCAATCGGAATCCGTATGAAGTGCGTATGGAATTCGTGTGCCCTGCTGCTTATTCACCCAGCAAAAAAGCGCTTCACCGCTAGGGGTCAAGCGCTCTATGAATACTTAACTTACTGAGGGTTGAGTACGGGTAACTTGATCAGCTTCCCTGTACTTTGCGTTTCAGGGCTTCAAACTCATCTTCTATGGCCTTGTTACGCCCCAAGTTAGACAGTTGCGCGTCAATGTCGCCTTCTTCGCGCAGTTGTCCCATAGCACGTGCTTTGTCTTCTTGGTCAGCGATTTTACGCTCCATTTCATCAAAAGCGCTCATGGCACTACCTGCTTTGTCAAAGCCCGATACTTTTTCCAGGGTTTCGCTGGCTTGGGCAGTTTGCTGACGGGCCTGAAGCAGTTGCTTTTTGCTTTCAAGTTCGTCAATTTTGGCTTCTAGGGCGCGCAGTTGGGTTTTAAGCTGGTCTACGGTGCTGCTGCTGGTCTGAAACTGGGCATCAAAGCCTGCTGCCAGGTCAAGGTAGTTTTGCTTGCGGCGCAGGGCTTCACGGGCCAGGTCTTCCGAGCCGCCGCGCAGGGCTTCCTCGGCCTTTTTACCGTATTCTTCCGACAGCTTGCGGTTGGTGTTGGCTTCGCGCTCTAGTTTGTTTTGGTGGGCAATGGCACCAGCCACTTCGGCGCGGGCGTCATTGTACGCGTCGCGCATATCGCGCAGGGTTTGTTCAATAATCAGGCTGGGGTCTTCGGCCTTAGAAATCAGTTCGTTGACATTGGCGCGCAGCAAACGGCTCAGACGGTCAAATATACTCATGATGGTCTCTCCTTAGGTGGGTTTATTAGTCTTCCCGTCTCTACTGTACGGAGTTACCGCAGCCAAAGTTGCTATTGCTAACCTCAAGCTAACCTAGAGTAAATAGATGATGAAGGCGCTGGCCTCCCGGGCTTTGAGTGCTCAGGCGGGCTTGAGCCCCACTACCCGCTTCCCATCACTACACTGTTCCCATGAACTTCTGGCTTATCAAAAGTGAGCCTGCGGTGTTTGGGTTTTCTGACCTGCAAGCGGTTGCCGCTGAGCCATGGAACGGGGTACGCAACTACCAGGCGCGCAACTTTTTACGGCAGATGCGGCGCGGCGACCTGTGCCTCTTTTATCACTCTAATGCCAAACCCCCCGGCGTTGCGGGCGTGGCAAAAGTAGTGCGCGAGGCCTACCCCGACGACCTGCAATTTGACCCCCAAAGCCCCTACGTTGATCCTGCCAGCACCCCCCAAAACCCGCGCTGGAGTGCGGTGGATGTCGCCGCTGTCGCGCCCTTGCCAAACTTTTTGCCGCTGGCTGTGCTGCGTGAGGTTGCCGAGCTCGCCGCCATGCCCCTGCTGCAAAAGGGCTCACGCCTGTCGGTGATGCCTATAAGCCAGGCCCAGTTTGTAGTCACCGTGCGACTAGGCGGGCTAGATGACCTGGCACAACAACTAGAGGCAGGTTGCGGGTGATGGCTGCTCCCTACTACGTATTCCGACTTGAACTATATTGAACATGTAAGCAAAAAAGGCCAGGGGGCATAGGAACACACAGACTTCGCGGTATAAAAGCGCAGTCCATCTCATTTTTGGTTCCTTTACCTCAGCTCTACAGCCTGGATCTACACAGCCTGGCTTATCCGTCACAATCTTGTAAGGAGACGCGCCTCATACTTACCCATGATTCTTCCCACGCTTGCTGCCTTTGCCCTCGCCGCTTTGTTGGCCTCGCGCGCCCAGCGCCCGCAGTGCGCACCGTTACGCGTGCGCGTCAGCCGCTAAAAACGTGCATAAGCGGTAAAGCGCCACCTGCACCTCCGTACCGTGCAATGCGTACGGCAAAGGGGGCTTTGCCTATGTACGCTCTTGCGGCTCTGGCTGGCTACTTGATCAACTGTTGCAAATACTGCTGTGTCGCTTGTAATACGGGCCTGCTTTTGAGGCAACGCACCAGGGCGCGGGTGGCGGCGTGCTCAGAGCCGTGCAGGGCGCTTAGCAACTCGGTGGCAATAACCGGATGCAGTTGCCCGCGCACAAACAGTGCTTCTTCCAGCAGATCCTGGGCGGCGAGGACTTGCACCGGTTCGCCGTCAACGGTCACGGCCCACAGCTCGGCGCGTCCGCGCTCGTCGGCTTTCAGCGCTACCTGTAGGGGCCGCCCCGCACGGCGAGTAATTTGCTCAGCGGTAGGCGGCAAGGCTTGCAACATGTTGAGCGCCAGCGAGCGCCCGTAAAACTGCAAGCGCTCTTGGCGCTCTAGTGGCGCACTCAGTTGCTGCGCGAGCCGCCGCGCCAGCAAGTCACCTTCGGCTATCAGCAGGTCACGCGTTTGTATCATCGGGGACAGTGTAACGCAGCAGCCTGGTCGCTGATGGCCAAAGCGCCGAAGTGATACAGATTACGTTTAATTCGTTGTACTCTGATTGCCCTAGTTGCCCAGCCTATAGCAAACTAAGAAGATATACTTATAACTAATTTTCCGGAAT
>JAGLBF010000208.1 GCA_018260375.1 Deinococcus sp. | reverse complement strand
CGGCGACCAGTACAGAGGAAGCGGTCATTCTGGCGGCAGACGGGGTAGAGGCCGTAGTCGTGCAGGGTGGCGCGGCGGGCGGGCACCGGGGCGGCTGGGTGCAGGACGACTTCGCGGACACCCTAGAACTTGTTCAGAAAACGGTACAGGCTGTCCAAATCCCGGTGATCGCTGCTGGTGGCCTGATGACCCGCAAAGACGTGCTGGCCGCGCTGAATGCTGGAGCCAGTCTGGTGCAGTGCGGCACCGCCTTTTTGCGCGCCAGCGAGGCCGGAACCTCCGCGCCTTACCGCAAGGCTCTGGCACAGGCTAAACTGGACGACACGGTGCTCACTCGCAATTTTAGTGGGCGCACCGCACGCGGGCTTAAAAACACTGTCTCCGAGCAGCTTTCACAGCCCCTGCCTTATCCGTATCAGAATGCGCTGACTGGGCCGCTGCGTGCTGAGGCTGCTCGGCAGGGCCGCGCCGAATTGATCAGCCTTTGGGCGGGCCAGGGCGTCTGGCAGGGGCGTGAGGGAAGTGCAGCCGAGATTCTGGAGGCCCTGTGCTCATAGGTCTGTGCTCATAAGTCCTCGTCCCCTATGGCCCAGAGACGAGGACTACTGCCGCTTCATTCGGGTACAGTCGGGCCAACACAGTCAGAAAAGCGCCGCCTGCGGCTCCATACCGCGGCAGTCCGTATGAGGGGCGTTCAAAAGGCGTGTAGGTTTGCACCTTTTGGCTTCCAAGATCACAGCGTCAAAATGTCATAGCCTTTATCCGTCACCACCAGCGTGTGTTCAAACTGGGCGCAGGGTTTGCGGTCAGCAGTTTTAACCGTCCAGCCGTCGGGCATCAGTTCGGTTTCGGGGCGACCCAGGTTGATCATCGGCTCTATGGTAAACACCATGCCAGGCAGCATTTTGAGGCCCTTGCCTTTGGTGCCCCAGTGATATACGGTGGGCTCTTCGTGCAGGTGTTTGCCGATGCCGTGGCCCGTGTACTCGCGCACCACCGAAAAGCCCTGCGGCTCTACCACGCTCTGTATCGCCGCGCCGATATCGCCCAGGTGAGCGCCGCCGTGCACGGTTTCCAGTGCTGCTTGCAGGCTGTCGCGGGTGGCCTCTACCAGTTTTCTGACCTGCGGGGCCACCGCGCCGACCTGGTAGGTGGTACACGCGTCACCATACACGCCGCCCAGCTTTACGCCGATATCCACACCGATAATGTCGCCTTCGCGCAGGCGGTAGTGGTCGGGGATACCGTGACAAATAACCTCATTGACCGAGGCGCAGATGGTCGCGGGAAAGGGTCTGTTGCGCGGGCCGTAGCCCAAATACGCGGGCTCAGCGCCCTGAGCGCGGATAAACGCCTCCGCCATTTTGTCCAGATCTTTGAGGCTGGTGCCGGGCACCACATACGGCTCTAACACGCGGAAGGTTTCGGCCACCAGACCACCTGCGCGGCGCATCAGTTCTATTTCACGGCTTGATTTGAGGGCTATTTTGCTCATAACGTTTTAGCCTAGCACCAACCAAAGTAGGGTAATGAGAGCTGGGCAGCCGTCAGCCCTCATCACTGGACAAAATGCAGAAGGTAGACAATAAGCATTAACACCTCATACAGATTCCGGTTCAATCAGATTGTTATACGGGTTTCGCTTTCATACTGCGAAGGGAATGCAAGTGGCAACCGCTATTATTCAAAATTAGAGACACACAGAGCTGTGATATAACTGCTGAACACCGACCGCTAGGCACGCTCATCCCCCTTGCCATTTTTGATGATGTAGCTTACAATTACGCTGATAGCATAAAAGGAGGCTTATCTATGTCCTTTACCCTTACTGCCGACACCATCGCCGCGCTCGCGCCCGACGCTGCCAGCCTCAGCGCTGCCAAGAAGCTGAGTGCGCCTGCCAAATGGCCCACTCTGGCGCTTGACGGTGAGGTGCTGTGGGGCGAGGCGCAGGGCAGCGGGGCGCACCCGTACCTGGTAGGCGTAGACCTGCGCAGCGCCGACATCGCCAGCAAATGCACCTGCCCCAGCCGTAAGTTTCCCTGCAAGCACGCGCTGGCGCTTTTGCTGCTGTATGCCGCCGATGCGGGCCGTTTCAGCGAACAGGCCGCGCCCGAAAGTCTGGGCAAGTGGCTAGAGGGCCGCCAGACCCGCGCCGAAAAGCCCAAGACAGCGACCAAACCAATAGACCCCGTGCAGCACGCCAAAAGCTGGGCCAAGCGCGAACAAAAAATGTCAGCGGGGCTGGAGGGGCTGGAGCTGTGGCTCTCAGATTTGGTGCGCGAAGGGTTAATAAGTGCGCGCAAACGCAGCTACGGCGAGTGGGACGGGCAGGCGGCGCGTATGGTGGACGCTCAGCTTGCCGGTGTGGCCCGGCTGGTGCGTCAAATTCCAGAGCTGCTGCACGAGGAAAACGGCGAGGCGCTGACTGCCCACCTGGGCCGCCTGTACCTGCTGACCCAGGCGTGGCACAACCGAGGGGGCCTGAGCAGCGGCGAACGCGCCGACCTGCTGACCACGCTGGGCCT
>JAGLBF010000207.1 GCA_018260375.1 Deinococcus sp. | reverse complement strand
GCGTATGGCAAGCGTCTTCTTAGTGGTCTAGGAGGCCATCTTCCCAGTCGTCCTGATGCGCGACGTACAGAAAGGAACGGGCGTGGAAATGCCTTTGCACAGCTTCATCCTGCGCGGCTTTAAGCTTATCAAGCACTTTGCGGAGGCTGGGGCTGCGGCTCATGTGAGGGGCGAGAGCTTGAGTGAGTAGGCGAATCTCCGAGGAACTCAGGAGCACCTGTTGTCGCCGCTGCCCACGGTCTGGGTTGGATAAGCGGTAAATGGAGCCATCTTTTTCGATAACTGTGCCCCGCTGTGGCGCTTTGTTGAGCAGACGGTACACGCTTTCACGGGCTATGCCAAGATGCTGGGCCAGTTGCGCGGCGGTCGCCCCCTCAGGCTTATACACTAAATAATCCACGAGGTCGGCAAAGCGGTCTGGCTGTCCCATGTATCTAGTGTAACCATAGGCTGTTACACTCTTGCCGCAGCATGGGTTTGTGGACGATACTTACCTGCCCATTAGCAAGCTGAATACGGTCGTTTTCTGCCCGCGCCGCTACTTCATTGAAAGCGTGCTGGGCGACGAAGAGCGCAATATCCACCTGATAGAAGGCGACACCTTGCACGCCCGCACCCGCCGCGAAGGTGAGAATATCTGGGTCTGGTCTGACCGCATTTGTGGCATCGTTGACCAAATGATTCAGGAAGCGGGACAAACGGTTCCAGTGGAATTCAAGAAGGGCTGGCTGGGCGAACATGTTAGTGACTGGGTGCAATTGGGGGCCGAAGTGCTGTGCCTGCGTGAAATGGGCCGCACGCAGGCCAGTTACGGCTACCTCTACTATCACACAACTCGCCGCCGCCAGCGCATAGAACTGGACGACGAACTAACGTGCTCCATTGAAACCGCCGTAGCCGAGATGCGCCGTATCGCTGGGGCGGACAGCTACCCACCCGTGACCGAGAAGCCCAGCAAATGTCGGGGCTGTAGTGTCCGCGAGGCTTGCCAACCGACTTTATGGAGGAAGTGAAATGGGAACGGTTTATGTCTTTCAGCCCGAAGTGGTAGTGCATCAAGACGGCGGCGTTTTGCGGGTGCGCCGCGCTGGACCGCCTGGTCAGCGTGAAGAGTTACTGCAAAGGCCACTGGCGCAAGTGACAGAACTGGTGCTGTTTGGTCAGGCCACCGTGACCCCTGCTGCCATGTACGCGCTTTTAGAACAAGGCACGGGCATTCATTACCTCACACGGGGCGGCCGGCATTTTGCTCACATTGCACCTACCGAAAACAAAAACGCCCCCTTACGCGTACAGCAGTATGCCGCCCATCTAAACCTTGAACGTAAGTTGGCTATTGCACGGCGCATCGTGCAGGGCAAGGTGCAAAACTCGGTCACGATTCTCAAGCGGCGGCAAGCGGACTCGACTCCCATCACGGCGCTGGGCAACCAAATCGCCTATTGTGATTCAGTTGAGGGCTTACGCGGCCTAGAGGGTGTCGCGGCGCGCCATTACTTCGCGGCGTTGGGCGCTTCTTTTCCTGCTGATTTTGCCTTTACCGCGCGGAGTCGCCGCCCCCCGCGTGACCGTACGAACAGCCTGCTGTCGCTGGCGTATACCTTTCTTGCCAAAGAAGCGCAAACCGCTTTGCGTATCGCGGGCCTTGACCCAATGGTGGGTTATCTGCACGAGGTCAAATACGGGCGGCCCGCATTAGCTCTCGACCTAATCGAAGAGTTTCGCAGCATTCTGGCGGATAGCGTAGTGCTGACATTGCTAAACCGCGATATGCTGGGGCCAGAGCATTTTGACGAGTCGCAGGGTTTTCCAAGTCTGACCGAAGACGGCTTCAAACAGTTTTTACGCGCTTGGGAAGACCGCCTGATGCAAACCGTGAAACACCCATTGCTGGGGCAAAAGCTCGATTACCGTCAGATTCTGCTGGCGCAAGCCCGCATTCTGGGAAAGCATCTGATGGGTGAACTGGACGATTACCAACCCTTTACGGTGCGCTGATGTTGTATCTGGTGATTGCCTATGACACGCCGAGTGACAAGCGCCGCCGCCGCATGTTTCGCGCCTTGCAGACCTACGGAGAACGCAAGCAACTTAGCCTCTTCGAAGCCCGCGTCACGCGTACCCAGTGGGCCGAACTGCGTGGTAAATTGGAAGCGATTGTGGAAACCTCCGAAGACACCCTAGCAGCCTATCCTCTATCACCTGAAGCTGTGGGCCGTTCCTGGCGCATTGGACATAGTGCCGCCCGTGATGTGGACGAACCGGATTTCGTATAATCATTGTGTCTGCGAAGACCTAAGCTCCTTTGGCCCCAGTTGAGCAAACTGACGACTGAGTCGCATGAAAATGAAATACTGAATGATGAGATCGTCGTTCGCGTCTACGACAGTGTTTTTCTTATTTCAGAGTTTTTGAATTAGATTTTTGATAGCTTTACTTGAAGGTCGTTGCAAATGCCTTAAAATTTAGCGTATTGGTGGTCCCTGAAGAAGCCGCCATTTCAAAGTGAGATTCCCTCGTAGAGGATTGAAACGTGCCGAGTCGCTACAAACGCAAAACACTACACATCATTTCAAAGTGAGATTCCCTCGTAGAGG
>JAGLBF010000206.1 GCA_018260375.1 Deinococcus sp. | reverse complement strand
ACATGGTCTTGCCTTTATTGAGGCTGGTATGCTACCTTATTTGGGCTGTTATCGCCCTAAGTGCTGACGGCGTATCTGGCCTTGCCATGTACAGGGATACAGACATGGGTTCTTAGCTCAGTTGGTAGAGCATCGGTCTCCAAAACCGAGGGTCGTAGGTTCAAGTCCTTCAGGGCCCGCCAGATTACCCCCGCCGTGTGCGGGGGCTTTTTTTTGCTGCCTACTGTCTCACCCTGCGCTTTCTTCTACCTGCGCCTTTTTCTAAAGGCACTCTTAACCCCGCACCCGCCAGAGGCGCTAGGCTGAAGACATGGCTAAGCTAAGTGGTACCACCGTAATGTTAACTGGCGCAGGCGGCGCACTGGCTACTGCCCTGGCCCAAGAACTGATCGACGCAGGCGCAGAGCTGATTTTGGTAGGGCGCGGCGAGGCGTTTGCCAAGGCCAGCGACCGGTTTCCTGCCAAAGATGTGCTGGAAGTAGACCTGGCTGACCCCAGCAGCATTGATAAGCTCAAGAAGCACAAAGCTGACGTACTGATTCACACGGCGGGCGCTTACAGCAGCCAGGACGCTCAGAAGGCCACCGAGCAAGACTACGATGACCTCTTTGGCTCAAATATGCGCACCCTATTTCACGCCGTACAAGGCGTATTGCCGCACATGATCAAACAAAAAGAAGGGCTGATTGTGGGTGTCGCCTCGCTGCAAGCGGCCCATATGAAAGGCCCCAAAGAGGCACTCTATACCGCCAGTAAAGCCGCTGTCAGTGCGTACCTGCTGAGCCTAGACGAAGAACTCAAAAGTAAAGGCATCAATACCCTGACGCTATACCCCATGGGCTATTTGGACACCCCTGCCAACCGCGAGGCGGGCTTAGAGTGGCAAGACACCATTGACCTGCGTGCCCTGGCCCAAGCCCTGGCTCACGCCATCACCCGCCCGCCCCGCGCACACATTACCGAGTTAAAGATTTATCCCGATCACTAAAGGTTAGGACGGCGCTTTATCCCAGCACCGTCCCAAAGTTGCCGACTGCGCTACTGCAAAGTGCGTACTTGTTCCTATGCCGGTCGCCGGATTTCACCGCGTGTTCAACACGGCTCAAATCGCCATCTGTCTGATGAGGCAGGGCAGATAAAGAAGGCTACTTTACTAGTTCCCTCGCCGTAGTGGCCTTGCTACACTGCTCTATGCCCAATCCATCAGTGTCAACTTCTCCAGTCAACACGCCCTCCTTTATGCTGCCACAGGGATTTCTGGCGGCGGCGCTGGCCGCAGGGATTAAGCCCAGCGGCAAGCCTGACCTGAGTGCTGTGGTGTCTGACCGCCCCTGCCAGTGGGCCTTTGCGGGTACGCGCAGCGCAGCGGCGGCGGCCTGTGTGGAGCGTGCAAGGGTGCTGTATGCCAGCGGCGCTCCCTTGCAAGGGCTGCTGGTCAATGCGGGCAACGCCAACGCTGCCACAGGCGAGGCAGGCCAGCAAGACAACGCACAAATGGCGGCGCGGGCCGCGCAGGTATTCCGCACTCAGGCGGCGCTGCTCACGGCTTCTACGGGGGTTATCGGTCACCGCTTGCCGATGGAGCGCGTAGAGGCGGGCCTTGCGCAGTTACCCGCGCATTGGCAAACGGCGGCCCTGGCCCACGCTGAGGCCATAATGACCACCGACACCTACCCCAAGCTGTTTGACCGAACCCTCAGTACAGGCCAGCGCCTGGTGGGTGTGGCCAAAGGCAGCGGCATGATTCACCCCGATATGGCAACCATGTTTTCCTTTGTCTACACCGACGCAGCGGTAGACGAAGAGGCGCTGCGCTCGGCCTTTGGGGGCATCGTAGCGCGTACCTTTAACGCGGTAACGGTAGACGGCGATACCAGCACCAACGATATGACGGCCGTGCTGTGTAACGGCGCAGCAGGTGAGGCAGAGATGTCTGAATTCCTGGTAGCGTTAGAGGCACTTATGCGCGACCTGGCCCGCGAAATTGCCCGCGACGGCGAGGGCGCGACCACCCTGCTCACCATTCGGGTGTCAGGCGCTGCCAGCGAACTTGAGGCTCTACAAGCCGCCCGTACCTGCGCGGGCAGCGCTCTGCTTAAAAGTGCAGTAAACGGCCGTGATCCCAACTGGGGGCGCATTATCGCCGCGCTGGGCCGTAGCGGTGCACAGCTTAATATGAACAAGCTGACCGTAGCGGTGCAGGGCACGCCCGTCTTTGCGGGGCTGCCCCTGGTCTATGACGAGGCCGCCGTGAGCCAGTCCATGCGAGCGCCCGAGGTGATAGTTGATCTGGGGCTGGGCACGGGTACAGCGCAGGGCGAAGCATGGGGATGTGACCTGAGTGCTGAATATGTGCGTATCAACGCCGATTACACCACCTGATACGGATTTCTAATGTTAACCCTGTTGACACGCGGTGAAATCCGGCAGGCGCTGTAGGAACAAGTACGCACTTCGCGGTAGCGCAGTCGGCACCTTTGGAACGGTGCTGGAATGAAGCGCCGCCTGTGTGATACGCCGCCTATCATCACCAACTTGGGCTTGACACTCCGTGCCGGGACTGCTAAGCTACCTACCGCTTGTGAGGCTACCTACTAGCCCAAAGTAGCATGTGGTGCGCGGGTGTAGCTCAGCTGGTTAGAGCGCACGCCTGATAAGCGTGAGGTC
>JAGLBF010000205.1 GCA_018260375.1 Deinococcus sp. | reverse complement strand
TGACGGCGCAGGTGGCGGCGGCGCAGGTGGAACGGTGGCGATAGTGGCCCGTCAGGGTGGCAGCGGACTGACGGTAAACGTCCGTGGGGGCACGGGCGGCTACTCTGGACACCCTCAGGGCTCCGGGTATGGTACCGGGGGCGGGGGTGGCGGCGGCGCGCTCTTGCTTTCGCAGGGCGTAACGGTAACGTCAGACGTTGGCGGTGGAGCTAACGGCCTGCTGTATGTCCCCAATGCTAATGCGGGTGCTTACGGCGCTACGGGTGGCACAAATGGAAGCAGTGCGTCCTTTACCCCGACCCCGACCGACAACGCCCTGCTGCCTGGCATGTGCGTTCCGCAATTGACCGTGGTCAAAACAACCTCAACCCCCATACGGCTCAAGGGCACTGACACGCAGGCGACCTACACCATCAAGGTCAGTAATGCGCCGGGGCGCGGCGACGCCCTGGGGGTAACGGTCAGCGACCCGGCACTTCCAGGTGCTTTTACCTACGACAGTACCTCAACCGTGGTACTCAGCACGTCACCAGCTCCAATTGCAACCCGGCCCACTATCAGTGACCCAACCGCAGGTAGCACGGCCCCCGCCTGGAGCAGTTTTACCATCCCTGGCGGCGCCTCGGTGGCTATTACCTTCCTGGCAAACCTGAATAGTACGCCTGGGGGCACCACGCCTTACCAGAACCCAGCGGAGGCGACTTACCTTGACCCCACCCGTACCGTCAGTGACGGCACTGCCACCGCCACCTACAACTCGGCGAGCAGCACAGGCGAGGACGTGACCATAAAGAAAAACCAACCTATAGTGGTCTTAGAAAAATGGGTCAGGAATGTCACCACAGGTGCGGACTTCACCAAAGTCAACAGTGGATTGCCCGGGGATACGTTGGAATACTGCATCAACTTCCGTGAGACAGAGGGTACAGACGCCAATAACTTCAAACTGTCTGACAGTATCCCCAGCATCACCGAGGTTCTGCCTGACGCCTACGGCTCAGGCTACGGTGTGCGGCTTTACAGCGGCATACAGTTGACTAATACTGCTGCATCCAATGAACCACCTTCAGCGCCGCTTATTCCCACAACAGCCAGCAGCAGCAACCTGACCTCTGCCACTGACACAGATAGCGCAGCAGTATCGCAAGCGGGCGGCCTGAAGTACGCCACCAACCTTTTGGCGAATGGCCAGGGCATCGTTTGTTTCCAAGCAAAGATTAAATAATATGGACTGCGTTTTATTCCAGCACTGTGAGTGCTTATTCGGTTGTACTTTGGGTAGCAGGGAACCCGTATCTTTTCCCGCCCGCCCCTGACCTGATTCAATCAGTCGGTTTGTGAGTTAACCAGAATCCGTATCATAAGTATTCTGTAAAATTAGTTATAAGTATGTCTTCTTAGTTTGCCATATGTCGAGCAACTAGGGCAAACAGAGTACAACGAATTAAACGGAACCTGTATCAGATAGAGTGCAGTCCCTGCGGCCCCGGCGTGCTTATGCTGAGCAAGGACAGGAATCCGCGTCAGCCTTTTGCTGTGCGTCCGCTCCAGGTGGCCCCAGCACTAGCGGCGATGATGCAGGCGATGGCAAGTAGCTGTAGCAGGCTGAGTGTTTCGCCCAGCACCGTAAACCCCATCAGCGCGGCGACAGCAGGCTCAAGGCTGAGCAGGATAGAAAATACCCGCCGAGGTAGCCCGCGCATGGCGATCATCTCTAGGCTATAAGGGATGACGCTAGAAAGCAGAGCCACCAGCAGCCCCGTAAGCAGCAGCCCAGGCGTCAGGTGGGGAAGCTGCACGCCCAGCAGCAGTGCGCCAGTGCCCACCACCACTGCCGCGCACAGCATGCCCGTACTGACGCCCACCATGCCCTCAAAAAGACGTGACACCCTGCCGCCGATGATAATGTAAGCCGCCCAGCACGCTGCCGCCATAGTCGCCAGCCCCAGTCCTACCCAGGGTACGGCGGTATGTGCGCCCAGCCCAAATACCTGACTCAGCGGAGTAATCAGCACAACGCCCAGCCCGGCGAGGGCCACCCACAGCAGATCGGCGGCGCGGCGCGACGACCACACAGCGATAGCGAGCGGCCCCAAAAATTCCACGGCCACCGCTAAGCCCAGCGGCAGCGTTTGTATTGAGAGGTAAAAACTAAGATTCATCAGCCCCAGGGCCAGGCCGTACAGCCCCGCCGCCCGCCACTGTACGGCACTCAGGCGCTGAAGTGGCGGCTTAAACACCACTAGCATAATCAGGGCGCTAAAGCCCACCCGAATAAATGTTGACCCTGCCGCGCCCAGCACAGGAAAAAGCCCCTTGGCCAGCGACGCTCCAAACTGCAAACTGACCATGCTCGCCAGCAGCGCCGGGATAGGCGGCAACTTGGGGCGTGTAGAGGCAGATGTGGGGGGCAAGGAAGTCACAAGCGTTAGTGTAGCGGCGCAACAGGGCCAGGGTGTCTAAGCCCACTGAGCGCTGTCTTACTCAGGCACCCCTTTTTGGGTCAAAGCAGCACGGATACACATTCCGCTTCATCCCAGCACAGGCGGGAAGGTACCGACTGCGCTTCTATAGGGCGAAACAGCGCACTTGTTTTTGCACCCGCTCACCTGCTTTCATCGGGGTGCATCTCTAAATTTCGGGGTAAAGGAGAATAGGGCATGAGCGAACAAGATG
>JAGLBF010000031.1 GCA_018260375.1 Deinococcus sp. | reverse complement strand
TGCCCTATGGCAAACTAAGAAGATATACTTATAACTAATTTTCCGTAATTCTTATTAGTAGAGAAACACAGTTAGGAAAGCGCCACCTGCGCTTCTCTACCACGACATGCATACTTTTTCCTACACCCGCCTTCCGGATTTCACCGTGTTTTTAAGAAGGTTCAAGTTGGAATCTGTATCAGGCTTCTGCGCCAATCGCCTGGCTGATGTGGCCCAGCCCATCGGCATGCAGCAGCTTGACCAGCTCGGCGTTGATGCGGCTGGGCAGCCCTGGCCCCTGGTAAATGAGGGCGGTGTACAGCTCGATCAAGCTGGCCCCCGCTTTGATTTTGATGTAGGCATCTTGTGCGCTAAAAATGCCGCCTACGCCCACAATCGGTAGCTTGCCGCCCGTCTGGTTGTAGGCGCGGCGTACCAGCTCGGTGCTGCGCTGTGCCAGAGGTTTACCGCTCAGGCCGCCCGCTTGCCGGCGCTCAGGGCTGCGTAACCCCTCGCGGCTGAGGGTGGTATTGGCAATGATCAGGCCCGACACGCCTGCACTTTGGGCAGCGGCGACACTGGCGGCAAAGTCGGTGTCACTCAGGTCAGGAGCCAGTTTGACCAGCACAGGCAAGGCGGGGCGCAGAGACTCTACCCTCAGCATCTCGGCTTCGTGCAGCACGGCACGCAGCAAGTCGTTCAGTTCATCGGCCTGTTGCAGAGCCCGCAAATGAGGCGTGTTGGGGCTGCTGACATTGACCACAAAGCCGTCTGCTTGCGGGTACAGAGCACGAATAGCGGCGCGGTAATCATCTACAGCCTGTTCGTTGGGGGTATCTTTATTTTTGCCAATGTTGGTCCAAATCGGCACACGGTGATCACCCTGCAACTGCTTGGCCAGCGCCGCTACACCACGGTTATTAAAGCCCATGCGGTTGATCAGAGCCTGGTCAGAGGGCAGCCGAAAGAGGCGCGGCAGGGTGTTGCCTGGCTGCGGCTTTGGGGTCACGGTGCCGACCTCTATAAACCCGAAGCCCAGCGCAGAAAACATGGTGATAGCTTCACCGTTTTTATCGAGTCCAGCCGCCAGACCCAGTGGCGAGACAAAGCGCTGACCCCAGATCCGCTGGCGCAGCGCCGCTTCAGTAGGCATGGCATAGTGGGCTACGGCGCGGTGAAGCCCTGGCACCTGACCTGCCCGCTGAAGGGCGCTCAGCACAAAGTGGTGAACTTGCTCAGCATCTAGCCGGAAAAGCACGGGTTTAATCACATTCTGGTACACGGTGTCTGGTAAGGCCGTATTGGGCATGCCACACAGCATAGCGTGGGGAATTCACAGGGTGCAGAATGCCGGTTATAGGGTACAGAACGGTATGAGACTTGAGTGGGAGCAGCACGACACGGACTGGAAGTGAGCGTAGGGTTTTTGTCTGCGCCGTGCATCTACCCTCTGCCACCAATGAGGAAAAGACGGTTTCAATCCTCTTGCATAATGTTGTGTGGTAATCTTCACGCCACCTTTGCTTAAAGCGCCTCACATCACTGAAGTACCGTCTGGCCTACTGAATACCGTATAAGCATGCGGAAAAGGGAGGTTTTTTATGAATTTTGCCATACCTATACGCTGCACCGTGATGACCAGTTACTCAGCGAGCGGCGATGGAACTATCAGTTCTATCAGCCAATTAATAAAGGCCAACACCAAACCACCGACCAGCGCCGCGCTAAAGTTGGTCACATTTAGCGTAGTCAGGGCTGCTACAATCATCAGCACCAACGCATTGACCACCAGCGTAAAGAGGCCCAGCGTGAGCACGTTGATGGGCAAGGTGAGTAGCAGCAAAATAGGTCGCACCAGGGTATTGACTATGCCCATCACCAACGCTGTGAGCAGCACATTAACCCAAGTGCTGCCGGGTTCGAAATACACGCCGCCGTACACCTGAGTCATCAGATAAAGTGCAAGCGCACTCAGGAGTAATCTGAAGACTATCGCCATCATGAGCTTTACAGTAAAACCATACTCTCTCTAATGAGTGACAGCTTGCTTGAAGAATCCTTTACAATGAGAATTGTAATAATATAAAATTAAAATAATCTAAATGCAAGGATAAGATAGAGGTAGAGTGGCAGCCCTTGCCTTTTGGACGTATATACCACTAAAAAAGCAGCTTCATGCAGATTGTGCTGGAATTAAGCAGAATCTGTACTTTTTTCTACTTCTGCTGGACTTCTTTCATCGCGTTTTTAAGTAGCTACTGTATATTAAAAGAGTATCTGATTAACTGAAAAGCTTTTTATTTGCTCTAAAACTCGGCATAATAAGGCCTGTGAACCGGACTGACCGCCTTTTTGCTCTCTTGTTGGAACTGCGTAATAGTGGTCAAGACGGCGGCTGGGTGCAAGCCGAGCAAGTCGCCCGGATGTTTGGCATCAGCCTGCGAACGGTGTACCGCGACATCGCGGCCCTAAATGAATCGGGCGTCCCTGTGGTCAGTCTGGCGGGTAAAGGGTACCGCCTGCTGGAGGGTTACTTTCTGCCGGCCCTGCACTTTACAGCAGCTGAAGCCCTCCTGCTGATGCTGGGGGCAGACGCCATAAATGGAGCCTTTGATACCGAGTATGCCCAGGCCGCCGCCAGCGCCCTACAAAAGCTGGAAGCCGCCTTGCCGGATGAACAACGCGCTGAGTTGCAAGAGTTGAGGCGTGCAGTCCGTATCGTGTCCCATCATGAACAGGAGTCAGGGAGACTACGTGAACTACGAAGCGCCGTCCTGGGGCATAAGGTCGTGCAGTTTGAGTATCACAAACCTGGAGCAGAAGCTGAGTCGCGTGAGGTTTATCCGCTGCGACTGGTACAGCTTTACGGCGCGTGGCTCCTGGGGGGCTTCGAACCGTTTAAGCGGGCGCAGCGTATCTTCCGCCTCAGCCGTATGGACAATTTGCGCGTTTTGGGCACCACATTTACGCTCAACCCGGAGTGGACGCAACGTCGTGAGAGTGAGGAAAACGGCCGAAATGTCACCGTCCGGCTCCTCTTTGATGCTGACCTGAAGCGCCCACTCAGGGAGCGGCCCAGCTATTTCCAGACCGAGCAAAGCGAAGTTTCAGGCGGTACCGAGGTGACGCTCACAGTGCGTGACCTGCGCGAGGTACTGCCCTGGGTCTTGTCGTGGGGCGCGGGCGTGCAGGTGCTAGAACCAGCCGAACTCCATGAACTGGTACATGAGGAAGCCCGGAAAATCCTCCTGACATAGGGCTGTCACTGGCGGGCAGCAAGCTGGTGTCAGGAGGAACAATCATGTCCAAGCTGATAACAACGCACCATAACGTGAACGTGCTGTATGCCAACGACATCGCCAAGACCCGCCAGTTTTTTGAAGGGGTGCTGGGCTTCGAGGTTTCACAGGAGCACCCCAGCAGCATACAAGAGCAGTCCAACAGCGTAGTCCAGTACGCCAGCGCAGGCGGCGCAGAAGTTGCGCTGATGCCCGCCAGGGAACCTTTCCGAGCAGCCGGGGCTGAATACTGGTTCACCGTTCCCCACCTGCACGCTTATAACCTGCAACTCAACGCGCCGCACACTACGCCCTCTAGAGAAGTCATTGAAACCTTTACGCCTGATGGTCACAAACTGGTTTGTCATGAGGGAGAACAGCAATGAAAAGTAATCTCAGTTTTGTCACCCTGCACACCGCCGATTATGACCGCGCCCGAGCCTTCTTCGTGGACATCCTGGGCTTTGAACCCACTGAAGAACGTCCTGGTGCGAATGCCTTTGTGTCCACGAGCGGTGCGGGTCTGGCCTTGCGCGAGAACAAGGCGCTTAAAACCCCACTGGGACAGGGAGTCACCGTCTTTTTCACTGTTCCAGACTTACAGGCATACCACGACCAACTGACAGCCGCAGGTGTAGAACTCATCGAATCCATGCATGAAATGCCTTTCGGCTCAACATTCACGGTCGCCACCCCAGACGGTCAGTGGCTGGGCTTCTGGCAAGGCGAGGGGTAAGGCCATGCCTAGCCCGAACTATCTCAATAACTATCTCAGTGTCGCCGTGAGCGATATGGAGCGGGCGCTGGCTTTTTACCGTCTGCTGGGCCTGCCCCCATTCCTACTGACATGAATTCCGATTAAATCAGGTCGTTTCTGAGTCAATGAGGGCGGTGCAAGTGGGAAAAGATACGGAATGCCTGGTATGGAGCGGCGTCTGTAAACTGTATCCACCGTCACTCGGCCCTTGGCTAACCAGGCTGACTAGCTAGTCTAACTAGCCAGTCACCTGTGGCCTTTGAAGAAACCTTTTACGCTGAGACTGACTGTTTTACCAAAGCTTTGACCGTTCAGCCTAGTTGTGTCAGCAATTCCTGCACGCGGCTTTTCAGGTCGCCGCGCTCTTGTGGTGCACCCAGTTGGTGTAGGCCACCGTGATACGCGTCGGGGTCACCAAAAAGCCGTGACAGCATGTCAAATTCTTGCTGTGAGCGCAAGCTAGCGTCGTCACGGAACATATTGACGTAGCGCTCCTGAAATTCCCAGTCGGGCATCTGGCCCTGCAAATAGGCCTGCATCAGTTGCTTGTACGGCTCTACATGGCCTTTGCCTGTGATGGTGGCCTCACTGCTGCGGCGCGGCACTTTATCTTCAAATACGGGCAGCAACGCGTCGGGGGTGATGTCCCAGTTGTTGACCTCAAAGCTGGGCTGGCCGTGTTCAAACAAAATAAACTGTGGTGAGTGGTGAGTCAGGCCGCTGAGCTCCGTAACATGGTTGCTGGCAGGCCGCCAGTCTACCACCCGAATAAAACCCACGGGTAGCTGATAGCGAGCTAGGAAAGTCTCTAATACTCCAAAGCCCTGCATGGTTTTGTGGCAAGTTCCCGCCTTAAAGATAGCGGCCTGGGGGTACTGCGCCAAAAAGGTATCCACTTCTTCGGGGGTGGTCAGGGGGAGCAACACTTGCTGTTCTGCACTGGTATTGGTCATACGTTCAGTGTACTCCTGAGCGCGCAGAGGCAAAGGTGAGGCTAAGCAGGCTGCACCCTGAGTGCCGGAATGTAGACGTTGCGATGTAGACGTTGCGATGTGGACGGCACAGTCCACCCGCCCGCCCAAGATGCTATACTGTCTGCTTGCCCCTGGCCTGTAGAGGGCCAGGATAATAAGGAGTACGCCATGCAAGAACTGCTAGAAAAACTGGCCTCGCTCCGGGAGTATCTTTGACATTCCTGGAAAAACGCGTCGTCTAAGCGAATTAGACCGCGACCTCGCCAATCCTGACTTGTGGAACAATCCAGAGCGGGCTAGGAAGGTCAACCAGGAAGCGGGCAGCCTGCGTAAAATTGTCGACAGCTACAGCCGCCTGCAATCAGAAGCGGACGGCCTGAAGGAAATGCAAGACGTGGCTGCCGAAGACGAGCGCGAGATGCTCGCCGAAGAGCAGCAGCGCATACAGGCCGATGTTGATGAGCTGTACCGTGAAACCCTCTTTACCATGAAGCACGCTGACACCCCTGCCATTGTGCGCGTTAAGTCGGGCGCCGGCGGCACCGAGTCACAAGACTGGGCGGGCATGCTAGAGCGGATGTTTATGCGCTGGGCCGAGCGCAGAGGCTACAAAGTAGAGCTGATTGATCAGCAAGACGGTGACCAAGCGGGCATTACCAGCGCTGAATTTATCATTCGCGGCGAAAAAGCCTACGGCATGATGGCCCCCGAAGCGGGCGTACACCGCTTGGTGCGGGTGTCGCCCTTTGACAGCAACAACCGCCGCCATACCAGTTTTGCCAGTGTAGAAGTGGTGCCTGAAGTCCCCGAGGAAGAGATTGACATTCACATCCCCGACTCTGACCTGCGGCGCGACGTATTCCGCTCCCAGGGCGCGGGTGGGCAGGGCGTAAATACCACTGACTCGGCCGTGCGCCTGACCCACATCCCTACAGGCATTGCGGTGGCCTGTCAGATCACCCGTTCTCAAATCAAAAACCATGATTTGGCTCTGCAAATCCTCAAACAGCGCTTATATGATATAGAAATGCGTAAGCGCGAAGAGGAAGATATGAAAGCGCGCGGTGAACAAAAGAAAATTGAATGGGGTTCGCAGATTCGCAGCTACGTGTTAGACAAACAGTATATCAAAGACCACCGTACTGGTGTAATGCGCCATGATTCAGCCGCTATCTTAGATGGCGACCTAGATGAGTATATGTGGGCAGGCTTAGAGTGGATGGCGGGCAAACGCGCCGCCGAAGAACTAGGCGATGAGGAATAATGTAATGAGGTTAGCGAAGAAGCTGCTTTTGCGCCCAAACAATTACATTTCTCTGTAAATGAGCAAGCGGGCTAACAAGTTTCAGTTGGCCCGCTTGTTTATTTTATCTAATTCGGATTAAACAGCAGCATACGTTAGATTCAATTACCTCATGCGCTATTTTCTTACGGCCTTGCGACCCCCGCAAACTTGATCTTTAGCGCTTCAGCACTGGCAAGCGGCACAATCTCGGTCACGTCGCCACCATATGAGGCAATTTCTCGTACCATGCTGCTGCTAACAAAGCTCCAACGGGTAGCAGCCATAATAAATACTGTTTCTACATCTCCCAGTTGCCTGTTTAAGTGAGCGATTTGCAATTCATATTCATAGTCAGACACAGCTCTTAGGCCGCGCACAATGATAGAGCGCTTTTGCAGGTGCATATAATCTACTAGTAGGCCACTAAAACTATCTATACTGATATTTGATAGGTGTGCGGTGGCGCTTTCTAGTATGTTCATACGCTCTTCTAGCGTGAAAAGGTGCTGACCTTGCTTACGGGCATTGTGCATGACGGTAATATTCACATGTTCAAAGATGCGTGAGGCGCGGGTTAGCACGTCCATATGTCCGCTGGTGATGGGGTCAAAGCTTCCTGGGAAAACGGCTTTCATTTGTCTTGCAGTGTAGCGGGTTCTGGGCCTTCATCTGCCGGGGTTATCAGGGTCAGCACGTTGCTGCCGTACACGCGCCGCTCGGCCTGGTAGCCGGGGGGGGCCGTGACCTCTATCTGGGTCGGGTGCTGCACAATCAGCAGCGAACCGGGAGTCATCAGTGGACTGTGCAGTATTTGCTGCGTCAGCTTGGGGATGTCCTGAGCGTAGGGCGGGTCAGAAAAGATGATGTCATGAGCAGGTAAAGTGCTGAGCAGCGCCACCGTGTCACCGCGCCGAACAGTCACACCTAGCCCTAGGTCGCGCGCTGACTGCTCAAGGTGGCGGATGGCGCGGGCATCTTTTTCTATCAGCGTCACCTGGTAGCCCCGGCTGGCAGCCTCAAGCCCAATGGCCCCTGAGCCGCCGTGCAGGTCAATAAAAGACCCGTACGGGCGGCGCGAAGACAGCAGATCAAAGAGGCTTTTACGCAGCCGCGCGGTGCTGGGCCGGGCTGATTCGGGCACCTTGAGGGCGCGGCCCTGTGCGCTGCCGCCCAGAATGCGGACACTCATAAGAGGCAAAAAAGTGGGTCAGACATGGCGGGTAGCATAGAGCTTTTGGGCAAGCAGGTGGACATGCCTGATACGGATTCCGATTGATTTGGCGTACTTCCGAATCAATCCGAGCGGATGCGAGTGGGAACAGCATACGGGTTTCGCGGTATGGAGCCGCAGGCGGCGCTTTTCCGACTGTGGTGGAATGGAGCGGCAGTCCGTATGATACGGATTCCGTTTAATTCGTTGTACTCTGATTGCCCCTAGTTGCCTGCCCTATGGTAAACTAAGAAGATATACTTATAACTAATTTTCCGTAATGCTTATGAGAGCGTATAGGCTGAAGCTAGAAAAACCAATACAGATTCCGACTTGAACCGTGTTGAACACGCGGTAAACGCTGAGAGGCGGGAGCAGCACAATGTACCGACTTGGCGATAGGCAAACGCAGGCGGTATCAACAGATAAAACCCTGACAGTTTCACGGCACACTAAGCTATGTCTGACCATACTGATACTCAACGCGAGATTTTGCCCCTGCTGCCTGAAGCGAGCATCATACATCCCGCGCCCGTCGACTCCACTGAGGATGCAAACATCATCGCGTCAGAGCAAGGGCCTGAGCCTGCTGAAGCTGCTTTTCGCCCTGAGCCAGTGTCACCTGCTCCTGATCCCACTCAGCCCGCCCTAAGCGCCGAAGAAGTGACCCAACTCGCAGGCGGCGAACGTGACGTCATTGTTGACTCTGACTGATACGACTGATATGGATTCCGATTGATTCGGAAGTACGCCAAATCAATCCGAGCGGATGCGAGTGGGAACAGCATACGGATTCCGCGGTATGGAGCCGCAGGCGGCGCTTTTCCGACTGTGGTGGAATTTAGCGGAATCCGTATGATTCCGTGCTGAACCGTGTTACAAACGCCATGAACCCTCAGAGACAGAAGCAGCAAAACGTACTGACTTTGCAATAGGCAAACGTAGTCGGGCAACGGGCTCACCGACGCAGTCCGTATCTTTTCCTACTTGCATCCGCTGCCTGTTGTCTGCACTACTTCGTCTTATATCCACTACTTTGTCTCTAGCCAGTTCTCCCCAATGCCTACCTCTACCTCTAGCGGTACCTGCAACTTATCACTGGCGGCCTGCATCATGGTGCTGCGCAGCAACTGGGCGGTGTGCTGGGCTTGGTCAGCAGGGGCTTCTACCAACAGTTCGTCATGGACTTGCAACAGCAGCCGCGCACCCAGGTCGCTGAGCTGCTGATCTACCTCAATCATGGCGATTTTGATGATGTCGGCGGCAGTACCCTGAATGGGCATATTGTAGGCCAGGCGCTCGCCCGCCTCGCGTACGTTGCGGTTGTTGCTCAGCAGCTCAGGTGTATAGCGCCGCCGCCCGTACAAGGTACGGACATAGCCGTGGGTGCGCCCAAACGCTAGGGTAGTATCAATGTACGCTCTGATATTGGGATAGGTAGCAAAGTAGCGCTCGATAAACCCGCTGGCTTCTTCGTAGCTGATGCCCAGGTCGCGGCTGAGACGGTGGGCGCTCATGCCGTATAGCACGCCAAAGTTCACAGTTTTAGCGGCGCGGCGCTGCTCAGCAGTGATGTTGGCCTCGTCTAGTCCGAGCACCTCGGCGGCGGTGCGGCGGTGAATATCAGCCCCACTGGCAAAAGCCTCTTGCATCAGCTTATCGCCCGAAATTTCAGCCAAGAGCCGCAGCTCAATTTGCGAATAGTCAGCGCTGACCAACACATACCCCGGATCGGCAATAAACCCTTTGCGGATGTCGCGTCCCGTCTCACTACGAATAGGGATGTTCTGAAGATTGGGGTTAAGGCTGCTCAGGCGGCCCGTCGCCACCGCCGTTTGGGCAAAGGTAGTGTGCAGCCGGCCCGTCTTTGGGTTGACCAAACTGGGCAGTGGGTCAAGGTAGGTGCCGCGCAGCTTGGCGAGTTCGCGGTACTCGAGCAGCAGCGGGATGATGGCGTGTTCATCTATCAGCGGCTCTAAGGCTGCTACTGCCGTAGAGCGCTTGCCCGTCAACTTGGTTTTTTTGCCGCTGGCGAGTTGTAACTCGTCATACAGCACAGTTTCTAGTTGGTCGCGGCTGCTGATGGCAAATTCACGCCCCGCTGCCTCATGTATCTGCGCTTCAAGTGTCTGTAACCGCGCTCCCATACTGAGGCTCAGGCCATGCAGGTAGTTGCTGTCTAACCGCACGCCGCGCACTTCCATACGCGACAGCACCTTGGAGAGCGGTTTTTCTATGTTGGTGTACAAAACCTGTTGTTCTTCGTCAAGCTGAGGCCACAGCAACGTTTGAAGGTGGGCCGACATCACCGCGCGGTCAGCCACGTCTTCGGGCCAGCTTTGCCCCAGGTAGCGCTGAGCCACCGCAGGCATGGCGGTGTTGTTAGGGTCTAGCAAGTAGGCCAGCAGCAAAGGGTCATCCGCAGGCTCGGCGCTCAAACCGCGCACCTGTAGGTGGCTGGCGAGCGCTTTGGCCCAGGCAGCGCTGACCTCCTGCACGCCTGCAAACACTTGTTGCTCGTCTACAGTGGGCAGTGGCTCGGCGGGCTTTTTCTTGCGCCTGGGTTTGGCGGCTTCAGCGGTATCACCCTGAGCCTCAGCAACTTCGGCGGGTGCCTCAAATAACCCCACTTCAGCAGCGGGCAACTGGCTGGGCGCAACGCGCACCACTGTGCCGTCACAAGTCGCCGCGCCGAGCAACTGGGCCTGCAGATCATCTTCACGTGACAGGGCGTAACCCCACATTTCTCCGCCCTGGGGAGGCTGCCACGCAGCCGTAGGCAGTGAGGTGATGGCAGGAGGCCGTGGCGCCGTAGGCTCAGGTTCAGGCGGGCTGCTCTGGGCCAAATTCAGGCTGGTGATGTCGCGCTGAATGCTCTGCAAGCCCAGTTGTTGCAGCAGTTCATAAAGCCTTTTGAGGTTGCCCGTAGCCCGCAGCGCCCCCATCTCAATATCAAGTGGCAAGTCAGTGACCATGCGCGACAGATCACGGCTTTTGTGAATGTCTTCCAGGCTCGCCAGCACTTTTTTCTCGGCGCTCTTGGGCTCTAGCGTACCTGCCTGAGCCTGCGCCAAAATAGCATCCAGGCTACCGTAGTCTTGCAGCAGCTTAGCAGCGGTCTTGGGCCCAATGCCTCTGGCCCCGGGGATATTGTCGCTGCTGTCTCCTGTCAGGGCGCGGTAATCTACCCACTGCGCTATCGTTACGCCGTATTTGTCTAGGATATCCTGAGCGCCCAGCAGTTTGTCGCCGCTCAGCACCCTGACATGGTCGTCAAGCAGTTGGTAACTGTCGCGGTCAGAGGTGACAATCACGGCGTTCATCCCCGCTTGCTCAGCGCGTTTGGTCAGGGTAGCAATCACGTCATCGGCCTCGTAGCCGTCTACCTCTAGGCGCGGCAAGCCCAGCGCGTCTACCAGCTCGCGCAGGTGGTTGATTTGTACCTTGAGGTCGTCAGGCGTCTTGGCGCGGCCCGCCTTGTAATCGGCGTACTGTTCATGCCGAAAGGTTTTTACAGGCGGGTCAAACACTACAATCACCTGGTTGCCGCGCTGGCGCATCAGCCGCAGGGTCTGGCGCATAAAGCCCAAGATGGCCTGGGTGGTTTCACCGCTTGGCCCCGTCAGCGGCGGCAGGGCAAAGTACGAACGGTAAGCCAGTGCATGACCGTCAATCAGCACGGCGGTGGTGTGGGCAGGAGTCGGGGCAGTCATGAGGGACAGTGTATAGGGAAGCTCAGGGAAAGGTAGAGGCGCCGGGAGAAAGGCTGAACAAGGCCAACGCTGAGCAGAGGTTTATACGGACTGTAGTTCTATAGCGCAAAAAAGAGCGCCCAAATCTCTTGAGCGCCCTGCTTGCCTACCCTGTCGCCTTATCGCCTCACCCTTTGGCGCGGCGGCGGCGCAGGCGCTCCATTGCGGCGTCCAGGCTCAGGCGCATGCGCTCCAGGGCCTGGGCCAGGTCGCCCACTTCGTCATTGGCCTCAGCGGTAACACTTTGGCGTAAGTCGCCCATAGAAATCGCGTCGGCGGCTTGTACCAGCCGGTTAATCGGCTGCACAATGCGCTGCGCAGCTTGTTGTACCAGCCAGTAGCCCAGGGCCATCGCCAGCAAGCCGCCCAACAGCAGCGGCAACAACAGCATCAGCGAGTTATTGCTGGGCACCGGTGTACCCACCGCCACACGGTAAGACAGATTGTCTTTGCTACTTTCGTTGGCGGGCTTGACCACGCGGCTTCCCGCATTGTTGTACACATTGACCCGCTCTACCTGGTAATTGCCCTTGTTGCCACTAAAGGTGCCGCCTGTAGCGTTGCCGCTAAGCCACTTGGTCGCCTCGGTGCCCAGCGTACTGTCTTTGGCCCTAAACAGCGTGGTGCCGTCAGCATAAGCCACCTGCACAAAGCCCGCACCGTTGCCACTCACCAGGTTGCTCAGTTGCTGTGCGGCGGCGGTGCGGTCACTGCTAAGGGTCTGCGCCACTGTACCCGCCACCGCCAGCGAGTTGGCTTTCAGGGTATTTTGGTGCGTTTGGTTCAGACCCAGACCTGCGGTGAGCAATGACAGCAACGTCAGCAAAGCCAGCGGCACCATGACAGGCAGGGTCAGGCGCTGGGCCAAAGGCTGACGCTGCGCTTGGTGCACGTCGGGCGCGTCATTGGTAACGGCCGCTGTCGTTAGGGTAGAGCTCTGAATGACCATATCAGGCGCTGGCTCAGGTTCAGCCGCAGGGTTGGCATTTCCGGTGTTAGTCCCTACAGACAGCGAACTAAAGTCAGCCCAACCCGTATCCAGATTGCTGCTGGCCAAATCGCTCATAGAGGAAGCAGGCTTGGTCGCCGTACTGGCTGCTGGCTCGGTCGTTATCTGCGGCAGGGGGCTGCCCCCCAACTCTACTGCTGGTGCGCTGCTGGCGTCGCTGCCGACACCGGTAAGGCCGCTGTCCTGACCCTTAGCCATAGAGGCCCAGAAGTCATCATTGCTGCTCGTGCTGTTATTTTGACTAACCGCCGCGTTACTGCCTATCAACCCCGCATCAGGGGCCGCTGTTGCCACAATCTGGTTGACACCCTGATCTGCTTCCTGAGGGGCACTACCTTGCCCCACCACCAGTGCGCCCTGGTCAAACTCGGTGGCGTGCAGCGGCGAGCGCGGCATCACCGGCACAGCGGGTATAGCAGTAGGCACGTCAGCAGAGGTCTGCGGCTCATCAGGAATTTCTTCTAGGTGAACGTGTCCGCCGATTTCTGTGTAGATTTGCAGCAGCACATTAGCGCGGGCCTCATTGGTCGGCTTCATCAGGCGCCCCCCCTTACGCGCTGCTAACTTTTGGGCTTGTTCAGGGGTGAGTGAAAACCGCTCAGCGAGCAACTGTTGCAACTGGGGGCGCACGTCTTCTGGTATGGGTTGTTCAATGACAACGGTGTATTTCATAGTTGCTCCCTGTAGCAAAGGTAAAAGAGAAAGTAAAGGTGAGTGTGTGAAGTGATGTTAATAGCATTCATAGCAGTCCTTTGGTCTGAAGCTGCCTAAAAAATGCTTGGCGCTGATTATCTGCAAGTTCGGTAGAAAGCTGGCGCAGCAACTGGCCCATACGGGGGTTTTGCGGCAATTCGTCGAGACTATCGTCGACCATGATGCTGCCAATCGGCCCCACAACCGCCATCAGTGCTTGGCTGACATCGTGGATCAGCTGGCGGTTAAGCACCTGCTCTTGGCGCTCTTGGCGCTGGCCCATTTCGCTGGCAAAGGCGACCGCCTGCTGCACCTGCTCAGGGGTAAGGTTCAGCATCTTGGCGGTATCAGCGGGGCTGTGATGGGCTAGGGTATCCAGCACTTGCCACACCGCGTAGGGCAAGGGCGTGTTTTCATTGACGCCAGCGGGCCAGCTCACTGCAGCTCACCCGCCTGATGGGCTAGGCCCGAAGAGGCCCACAGCGGCTGAGCGCTGAGCGGCGTGTCTCTAAGGGTCGCTACTGGGAAGCGTACCTTCTGGGCCGCCGTCAAAAATACGTCTTTGAGGGCTGGGGCCAGTTCGGTTGGGTCGCCCTCCTCAGCTACCTGGATACGCCCACCTTCCAGCCAAACTTCGTGAATAAAGGGGTCAAGGCAGGGGTGCTGGTCAACCAGAGCCTTGGCACTGCTCTCCCAGGCACGCGGTAGAGCAGGCTCAGCACGCACGGCGTAACCAAGCACCTGATTCCAGAACTCGGCCAGGGCTGCGGGGGTCACAGGCATTAATTTACCAATGATGGCCACTGGCATGCCAGCGCCTGGTGGCTTACCACCTACGGGGGCGCCGCTTTGCCAGTAGCTTACGGCCTCACGCTGTTTGCCGCCCAGCAGCACACCCGTAAATCCGCCGTGAGCGATGTACTGCCCCGCCTCAGGCCAAGCTTGGGGCAGTACCTGGGCGCTTTGGTTGCGCGCCTGCCACGACAGTTGGATCAGAGCAGGGTCGGCTTCGTAGAGCTTGAGCAGGGCACGTGGCATGCGCTGCGAGAATTCTTGCAGGGTTTTGTCGCGCTGACCGTATGCCCCGACCAGCTCGCCCGACAGCCACAGCGCCTGAGCACGCCTGTCACCCTCGCGGGCCTCAAGCACGCCGGTAAAGTCGCGGCGCAAAGCCAGGTCTTGCCACACCTCACTCCAGGGATAATGATCAGTAGAGAGGGCATAGATCACCTGTTTGGCAGGTATAGGAAGCCAAGTATTGGCATGGGCTAAATTTTTGGACACAGTTTCTGGAGTCATCGCTAATCTGGCCTCATATGACACTTTTTGCTCTTACATCTCGCTTACGCCTACCAGTTGGTAAAGGCAAGCCCAAAACGGGGGTAGGGAACGTTCAACGTGTTCAGTATACGGAAAAAAGTTTGGCTTACCTTGTTCTTATGTTTGCAGGTGGCAGCGGCGGCGCTTGGTGGGGGGCTAAATAGGCGTTTCAGTGTCAACTTTCTTTACCCCGGCTCACTACAGATGGCCACTTGAACCGTGTTGAACACCCAAGAAAAAAAGGCCAGCGGGCGCAGAAACGGACTTTGTGGTCGTGCAGGCCGCGCCCTTCTGACGGTGTTGGCATGAAGTACAAGGCATATAGAGTCTCATCACTGGGCCATTCTCATGAGCCATTGTTTGCCTTGTTGCCCACCTCTCACCCGTATGCTGCGCCCCCCTACAAGCCCCTTTGCGAGTATGCTGGGCACAAGATGCGCCGCTCTCTTTGCTTTGTTTTACTGCTTGTGCTGCCGCCCGCACTGGGAAGCTGCCGTTATAATTTCGCACCTATCATACCGCGTGAGGTACCTTTAGCGTTGCCCGTGCGCCTTACAAACACCACGCTGATACGCGAGGGCACGCGGCTGGTGGCAACAGCACGCCTAGACGGGCAACTTCAGGGGGACTACCTGAGCGTGGTGTGGCTGCGCGGCGATCATGAAGTAGGCCGCGACAGCGTATACCTTGACCAAAAACAGCGCCAGGCCCGCTTTGTGCTGCCCAACGCCGACCCAGGCGACTACCGCGTCATGCTGCTTTTTTCAGGCACGCTACTGCGGCAACTGGATTGGCTAGATAAATAGATTGGCTGGGTAACTAGCGAAACGCTGTAGGTGTTGAGCGTGTGGGCTTGATACGCCTTGTATTTCGTACCAGCACCGTAATTCCAACACCGCCGGAAGGGTGCGGCCTGCACGACCGCGAAGTCCGTTTCTGCGCCTGCTGGACTTTTTTCTTGCGTGTTCAACACGGTTCAAGTGGCCATCTGTAAATATTTGTTGGCCAAGGCCTTAATCTGCGGGGGGGGGACTGATGCTGGGGCAAGCTTAGTGAAAGAGCGGCAAATGCCCCAGCGCCGTCACTTCGGGGCGCTCCTGGCCTTCAGTAAAGACTGCCATTACCGCCGCCACCTCACCGCCCACTTCTTGAATGATTTCAGTGAGGCTGTGCAGGGTACCGCCGCTTGAGACCACATCATCCACGATGGCGACTTTGTGACCCCGAATGCGCCCCACATCCAGGCCGTCAAGCACCAGCAGTTGCGGCTTGCCCGTGGTGATGCTGACCACTTCACGGGCAACCGGACTGATCATGTATGGCTTTACCGTTTTGCGAATGACGATGTACGGCAAGCCCGCCTCGCGGCTGAGCACATGCGCCAAGCTCAGTGCCTTGACCTCAGGCGTGACCAGCACAGTGACTTCGGGGGGCAGCAAACGGGCCAGGGCCTTACCAGCGGCCTCGGTCACTTCGGTGTCGCCCAGCATATTAAAGAGGGCCACACTGGTGCCAGGTGACACTTCTACCACAGGCAGGTCACGGGCCACGCCGCCCACGTGTACATGGTAGGTTTTGAGAGGTTGCTGGGGGGAGGGGGTCGTTTGAGAAGTATCCACGTTAGGGGTCAGTATACCGTGAGGCTACCCAGTCATCGTCCTCCCCCCCTCTCCCCCATTTCCCTAAATGGCCGGTCAGCTTGCGCACCGCCCTTCTCATCTTAGGCTACGCGATAGTACATGCTAATGAAAAAGCCCTTTGTTATAGCCCTTATCAGCCTGCTGGCTACTGCTCAGGCACAAGACGCAGACAGCATTTTAACCAAAGTAGAGGCCACCCAAAAAGCCGCCCGTGATGTCTCTTTTCGGCTCAGCGGCACTGTATTGGTACAAGCTCAACAGCCCCAGAACATTGACATGATGGTGCAGAGCGTACCCGACAGCAACGTGACGCGCCTGGTATTTAATGCTCCTGACGTGCTGGCCGACAATATTGTCGTGCTCGACGGCAAAGAAGTGCGCCAGTACCTATACCTCACCAACCAAGTCACCGTGACGACACTAGGTAAACCCAGCCAAAACAAAGGCCCCGACCTCTCTGGGCTGGATGTAAGCCAGTTTAATGCCTCGGCCCTCAAAAACCGCTACGACCTTAAACTGCTGGGCAGCAGCGGCGCGTCGGGTAACCGCGTGTACCAACTCCAGGCCACACCCAAGACGGGCAGCAGCAAAACCCTGGTGTGGGTGAGTGAAAAAGCCTGGCAACCCACCCGCTTTCAGATACTGAACAACGCGGGCAAAGTGCAGGCTGATTTGAATGTCAGCAACTACAAACTCAATAGCGGCCTCAGCGCCGCTAAGCTGCGGAGCCTGCCCAAAGATGCAGAGGTGGTTCGGCAGTAAAGAAGATGATACGGCCTGCACTTTAATATAGCCTGCGCTTTTATCTAGCGAAGTCCGTACTTTTTTCTGCTTTCGCCTCCCTGAGCCTCCCGAATTTCCTCGCGTGTTCAACACGGTTCAACTCGCCCTGCCTATTCACCTCATCGCCTCATCATTTATCCTCGCGTCTATGCACATGCCCCCTGCTGTACACCAACTCTTTGCCCAAATCCCGCAACTGTATCTGGTGGGGGGCGCGGCACGCGATTTGCTATTGGGACGTACGCCCAAAGATTATGACTGGCTGGCCCCCGACCCGCAGCAGGCGGCCACGCGGTGTGCAGGCGAGGACGGCGCGGCCTTTGTGCTTGACGGTGAGCGCGGTTACTGGCGGGCGGTGGTGGGCGGCGTGCAGCACGATTTTACCCCGCTCCCCTCAGGTGAGGCGCTGCTTGCCGAGCTGAGCCGGCGCGACTACACCGTCAACGCCCTGGCGCTCAATGCACGCGGACAAGTCACCGACCCCACAGGAGGCCTGCGTGACCTCAGGCGGCGGCAGCTGCGTATGGTGAGCCTCAGCAATCTGCGCGACGACCCACTGCGGCTGTTGCGCGGCGTGCGGCTCTCGGCGACGCTGAGCTTTGCGCTTGAGGCCCGTACCCGCGCCGCCATCACCCAGCTGGCACGCGAACACTTACCCCTGCCCGCCGCCGAGCGTATTGGGGCCGAACTCAACCAGTTGCTCACGCTGCCCAACGCCGCGCTGGGGGTTGAGCAACTGCACAAGCTGGAACTGCTGCCGCTGTATATCCCCGAACTGACCGAAGGGGACGGCTTGGTTCAGGGGGGCTATCACCACCTTGATGTGCTGCAGCACAACTTAGAAGTCCTGCATCAACTGATCACCCGTCAGCCTCAAGCGACCCTGGCCCTGCGCTGGGCCGCGCTGCTGCACGACGTAGCTAAGCCGCGCTGCTACAGCGTAGATGAGGCGGGCCGCGTCCATTTTTATGGTCACGCCGAGCAAGGCGCACACCTGACCACACAGATTCTGGAGCGTCTTAAGCAAAGCCGTGACCTGACCGAGCGAGCCGCACAACTGGTTAAGTATCATATGCTGCCGCTGCCGCAAAATGAGCGGGAAGCCAGGCATTTTGTACACCGCCGCCGCCTGCTGCTGCCCGATTTGCTGTGGCTCTTTTTGGCTGACCGCGAGGCCGCTCGTGGCCCTGCCAGCACGCCCGCCAGCCGCTACGCCTACATGCTGGGATTTGAGCGCGTACTGGCGGCCTTGGAAGACCAGCCTACCGCGCCCGCGCCCCTGCTGAGCGGTTACGACATTATGGCGCTGCTGAACCTGACCCCTGGGCCGCAGGTGGGGGCGGTGACCCGCGCCCTGGCCGAGGCGCAGGCGCTAGAGCAGGTGCAGACGCCAGAGCAAGCGCAGGCGTTTGTGCGGCGGTGGGCCGAGTTGAGTGGCAAGCCCGGCTGAGCGGCAGGCCAGGCTCATCCTCTGGGCGTTCACCTGCCTTTCCCATACACTCCCCCCCACCGTTCCACGTTACACTGTTCCCTGTGATCAGCCCTACTTCAGTGTCCTCCATAAAAACCCCCCAGTGGGTCAAAGAGGCCATCTTTTACCAGATTTTTCCTGACCGCTTTGCACGCGGGGGCCGCGCTCATTCAGGACTCAACTTGCAAGCCTGGGGCGACAAACCCACCTTTCACCAGTACATGGGTGGCGATTTGTGGGGTGTCATCGAGCATCTTGACCACCTGCAAGCCCTGGGCATCAACGCGGTGTACTTTTGTCCCGTGTTTCAGTCGGCGAGCAATCACCGCTACCACACCCACGATTACTTTCAGGTAGACCCCATGCTCGGCGGCAATGCGGCGCTGCGCACCCTCATTGACGCGCTGCACGCCCGAGGCATGCGTATTGTGCTAGACGGAGTGTTTAACCACGCCTCACGCGGGTTTTTTCAGTTTAATGACCTGCTTGAGCAAGGCGAACACAGCGCCTACCGCGACTGGTTTCATGTGGAGTCCTGGCCCCTGTACCCCTACGAGCAACAACACGCCGCAGGCTACGCAGGCTGGTGGGGCAACCGCGCACTGCCCAAATTCAACACCAACAACCCCGACGTGCGCGAGTTTTTGTGGAGCGTGGCCGAGTTCTGGCTGCACTTTGGCATAGACGGTTGGCGGCTTGATGTGCCCAACGAGATAGATGACGACCTCTTTTGGCAAGAATTCCGCCGCCGCGTTAAGGCCATCAACCCCGAGGCGTACATCGTAGGCGAAATCTGGGGCGATGCACACCGCTGGCTGTCGGGTGACCAGTTTGATGCGGTGATGAATTATCACTTTACTCGCCCCTGCCTGGGCTTTTTTGCGGCGCGTACGTTAGACAACGCCGTCAATGAGGTATCAGGCACAGGGCATGTAGAGCCGCTAGACGCGTCCGCTTTTGCCGCCCGCATGCAGGCTGTCACCACACTCTACGACCCAGAGATTGTCAGCGCACAGCTTAATCTGCTTGACAGCCACGACACCGCCCGATTTTTGACGGCGGCGGGGGGTGACGCTACGGCTTTTCGGTTGGCTTCCGCCTTTCAGATGACGTACAGGGGTGCGCCCTGCATCTATTATGGCAATGAAATTGGCCTGCCTGGCGGCCCTGACCCGGACTGCCGCCGCGCCTTTCCCTGGGACAACCCCGGAAGCTGGGACTATGTCACCCTGGAATACCTGCGCAAGCTGACTGCGGCCCGCCGCCAAAACCTGGCCTTACAACGCGGCACGTTTGAGGTGCTGTACGCGCAGGACGAAGTCGTGGCCTACCTGCGCCGCTACCAGGAGCTAAGTGTGTATGTGCTGATCAACACCGCCCTGACGCCCCAAGAGGTGAGCCTCAGCGGGCTACAGGCAGGCCAATACCGCGACGCGCTGAGCCAACATAGCCGCCCACTAGAAGCCGAAAGCTGCTTTAGCCTAGAAGCCAGAAGTGCGCAGGTGTGGCTACCTGAGTAGGCTATAATACGGATTCCGATTGATTTGGCGTACTTCCGAATCAATCCGAGCGGATGCGAGTGGGAACAGCATACGGACTGCGCTCCATTCCAGTACAGTCGGGGTAGTACAGTCGGGCCAGCAGATTCAGCCCAGCATAGCCAGGAAAGCACATTCAGGCAAGCGCCAACTGTCTTGCTATACCAGGAAACCCGTATCTTTGCTCAATCGCATCCGCCCTGATTTCATCAGAATCCGTAATTACACACGCAAATAATGCTGTCTATCTGTCTGAGGTCGGTTCGCTTCCTGGGCGACTACGGGTTGAGGGTCTTGTTGTAGATGCTGGCGCAGGTCAGCCGGCAAATCAGGGCGCTGGGCCAGGTTCAGGCGCACACCCGTATCGCTGTCTCGGCTCAGCAGGGCCTGCTCATGTGCGCCCAGGGCCGGGTGAAGAGCGGCGGTGCGGCGCACACCTGCATTGGTGTCGCGGGCCAAAGTGACCAGTGCCTCAGTAGGCAACTGGTCACTGAGGGCAATGGCGCGGCGCACTTCGGCACTAGAGTCGCTCGCCAGCGCTAAACGCTGGGCATCCGACAAGTCGGGGCGCACGGCCAGCACGGTTTTGATGGCGCTGTCATTGCTGGACATCAGGTGGGTGAGGGCCTCACCAGGCAACTCAGCGGCGCTCGCCACGTGAAGCTGAATATCGGGCTCAGGCGACTGCGCCAGCGCGTTGATGGCCTCAGGCGGTAAATCGTCGCGGTCAAGCAGTGTGCGGCGTACCAGCTCGCTCGCATCACACGCTAGGCGCAGCAGCAGGTCAGTCTGTAGGTGGGGACGGCGGGCCAGGGCGGCGCGCACCGCAGGGCTTTCATCTTGTTCGGCCTGGCTCAGCCAGCTTTGCGGCACGGCCCAGGCCTGTAAGGCAGCGGCACGCACCTCTTCAAGTGGGTGATGAAACAGCTGCTCGCGCAGTTCACTGGTCAGGTCTAGGCGGCGGGCCAGCGAGGTAAGCACTTCGGCGTCAGCATCCTGGCTCATCTTGAGCATGATGCCCAGCGGCAGGTCCAGGCGGCGGGCCACATACGCGCGCACCATGCTGTGGCCGTCATCTGCCAGGGCAGTCAACAGCGCAGGCGGCAGGTCTTCACGCAGGGCCACTGCTTTGCGAACGTCGTAGTCGGGGTCATCGGCAAGCAGACTCAGGAGGTCGGCGTCTAGGTCGGGGCGGGCAGCAACCACCTCGCGCACCTGCCAGAACTCAGACGCCGCCAAACGGGGCAGATAGTGCCTGGGCAAGTTGGGCCGCTGCACCAACGCCAGCACCGCGCCCACGCTGCCATGTAGCAGAGCCGCGTCCAGCACCCAACTGGGCGCGTCGCTTAGGCGAGCCATCGCTGCTACGCTCTCTTCCGGAAATTCACTGAGCACATGGGGACGGGCCAGGCGCAGCAAGGGCAAAGCAGGGTTTTGCAGCACCTCGCTGGGCCAGCGCTCAGCGAGCAGCGCCAGCGTTGCCAGCGGCGTATTAGGGTGGCGTGCTACTGCCGCACGTACCCGTAGGTCGGGATAGCCCGCCAGCGTAACCAGCAGCGCAGCCTCGGCCCTGGGGTGCTGGGCGGCCCCGAGTGCGCCGTCTGGCCCCAGCTGCGCGAGGGTGGGGGGAAATAGCTCAGTCATGCGGGGCATTGTAACGCGGCCGGATTTGAAAGTTGTGGGCGGAGGGTAGACAAAGCAGCTCGACAGTTACGGGCGGTCTATCCTAAGGTGTACCTAGAAAAAATGCCACAATCCGCTGTACGGTCTTGCTCAAAACAGCTCACGCTTAACTATTGATACGGATTCCGTTTAATTCATTGCACTCTGATTGCCCTAGTTGCCTGACCTATGGCAAACTAAGAAGATATACCTATAA
>JAGLBF010000204.1 GCA_018260375.1 Deinococcus sp. | reverse complement strand
CAGGCAAAGGTGGCACCTTCTGTGTGGAATAAAGCGAAGTCTGTATAACAACGCGGCAATGGAGCACTGTACAAGTGCGTAGACGGGCAGGAAACTAACTGAACAGCTCAAGACCTCAGGGCCCAGACACTGTGCTGCTTTTTATGATGTCAGCACAAAGTGCCTACACCTGGGCCTGGTTTTACCCTAGAGATCTGGTGACAACCCCCAAAGGAGTGCCCCATGACCACCCACAACCTTGCTGGAATCCTAGAAGTTTTTGATACTCCCCAGGCCGCGGCCGCCGCTGCTGCACGGGCTTTTGCTCAGGCGGCCCGCGAAGCGGTGACCACGCGCGGGGCTTTTCATGTGGCGCTGTCGGGCGGCTCTACGCCCAAGCTGATGTACACCGAACTGCGCCACCTTGAGGTTCCCTGGAAAGCCGTACACATCTATTTCAGTGACGAGCGCACCGTAGGCCCTAATGATGAGCAGAGCAACTACCACACCGCCCAAGTGGGACTGCTTGACCATGTGCCTGTACCTCAATCACAAATACACCGCATGGAAGGCGAGCGCGACCCTGCACAGGCCGCTGCCGACTACGCCGCGCTACTGCCTGTGCAGCTTGACCTGGTGCTGCTGGGTATGGGCGATGACGGGCACACCGCTAGCCTTTTTCCTGGCACGGCAGGATTGCAAGGCACGGGCCGCGTTATCGCCAATGAAGTGCCGCAGCAGCAAACGTGGCGCATCAGCTTTACCTTTGCCGAAATAAATGCCGCCCGTGAGCGCTGGTTGCTGGTTACGGGCGCCAGCAAAGCCCCCGTCTTTCAACAGATTGCCCAGGGACAAGGCCATTACCCCGTACAAAGTGTAGAAACCCCGCACTGGTTTGTAGATAAGGCGGCCTTAGAGGGATAACGTTAGATATTCATATACTTCAAACGTCGTATGCCTCATCACGTATTTCATTCTTTAGCCGCATCAATATCGCGCCCATGCCCCTGAGACGCATGGGCGTTATCAATTCATTGAGCCCCATATCCATATAAAACTGGTCAGGAATACTCAAAATCTCCTGGCGGGTAGCGCCTTGTAGTCCTTCGCTGAGAATACCCGCATAGCCGCGCACGGTGGGGGCCTCTTCGGGCACTTTGAAGTACATGTTGATGCCTGTACCTGCCGGCTCAGTCACCAGAAAAAAGGGCGAGGTGCATTCGGGCACAGGCTGCATAAATTCGGGGTGTTCGGTGTACTTGGCAGGCAAAGCGGGCAGGCGCTTGCTGTAGTCAAGCAGCGCTTGCAGGCGCATACCTTTGGGCAAGGACTTGAACATCGTTACAATTTCTTGCAGCTTGGTGGGCAATTGGGGCTGGTCAGTGCGGGGTTCGGTCATAGCTAGAAGATAGCGCCCAGCGGGTGGCTTGCCTAGTTGACAACATTTGTAATCTATTGGGGTTTTGCGCTAGACTGCTGGGCGTACTGCCTGTTTAGCCTAAACCCACCACACATAAAGGAGCAACGCACATGGACTACGCCAAAGATGTACTGGTCAGCACCGACTGGGTCGCGGCCCACCGCCAAGATGAGGGCGTACGCCTGATAGAAGTAGACGAAGATATTTTGCTGTATGACACGGGCCACATTCCCGGCGCCGTAAAGTTAGACTGGCAACAAGACCTGTGGCACCCCGTAGAGCGCGACTTTATTGACGCTGCAGGCGCACAGGCGCTGCTAAGCCGACTGGGTATTTTGCCCACCGACACGGTGATTTTGTACGGAGACAAAAGCAACTGGTGGGCCAGCTACGCCTACTGGTTTTTGAGCTACAGCGGTGTCAAAAACCTGAAAATTATGAACGGGGGCCGCCAGAAGTGGGCTGCTGAAGGCCGCGAAATGACCACCGAAGTGCCAGCTGTGACACCCAGCCACTACCCCGCCCTCCAGCGGGACGACTCACTGCGCACTTACCGTGATGAGGTCAAGGCCCACCTTGACAAGGTCAAAAGCGGCAGAGGTGCGCTGGTGGATGTGCGCAGCCCCGACGAATTCAGTGGCAAAGTGACCCACATGGCCAATTATCCCCAAGAAGGGGTGTTGCGCGGCGGTCACATTCCCGGCGCACGCAGCATTCCCTGGGCTAAAGCCACCAACGAAGACGGCACCTTCAAGTCAGCCGACGAGCTCAAGGCGCTGTATGAAGCCGAAGGCGTGACCCCCGACAAAGAAGTGATTGCCTACTGCCGCATCGCTGAGCGCAGCAGCCACAGTTGGTTTGTGCTCCGCGAACTGCTGGGCTACCCCAGTGTCAGTAACTATGACGGCTCGTGGACAGAGTGGGGCAATGCTGTCGGCATGCCGATTGAAAAGACCTACCACGAAGAGTAACGTTGACGGTTGATTGCTCTGCCTGCACTACCCCGCTCCCTTTTGCCGCCTTCTGCTGACCTAGGATCTAGAGCATGTCATACGGCCTGCGACTTGAGCCGTATTAAAAACGCGGTGGAAGAAGGCCAGCGGACGTAGCAACAGGTACGGTTTTTGTAGTGGTGCAGGCGGCGCCTCTGATACCCGTTGATGCCTGAAGAGGCCGTCATATAAAAAAATGGTGGAGTGTTATGCGCTGACCTGGCTTCTCTATGTGGGAACAGGTCAACCACAAAGTTAGAAACTGCCTAACATTTGATAAGTAGCCAGTAATACGGATTCCGATTGATTTGGTGTACTTCCGAATCAATCCGAGCGGATGCGAGT
>JAGLBF010000203.1 GCA_018260375.1 Deinococcus sp. | reverse complement strand
TCGCATCCGCCCTGATTGATTCGGAAGTACGCCAAATCAATCGGAATCCGTATGATGTACTAATAATCCGTATCAGATTCTATCGGGCAATGGCAGATTGCGAACTTCTAATGCGGTAGAGCAGGCCAGGGCTTTATCGGCAAAGGCTTTTAGGTCGGCGTAGCGGTAACTCCGCAGGGCCGCCTTGACACCAGGCACCAGGGGGGCGGCGACGCTCAGCTCATGTACGCCGATGCCGCTGAGCACCAGCGCACCTAGGTCTTCGCCAGCAGCGCCGCCACACACGCCTACCCACTTGCCCTGTTGGTTGGCGGCGTGCACGGTAGCCGCGATGAGGCGCAGCACGGCAGGGTGCATGGCATCGGCCTGGCGGGCCAGCACGGGGTGTAGTCGGTCCATCGCCAGGGTATAGCTGGTTAGGTCATTGGTACCCACCGAGAAAAAGTCCACTTCGGTCGCAAATTCACCCGCCATCATCGCCGCTGACGGCACCTCAATCATGATACCCAGGGGGATTTGGGGCGCACCCAGGTCGGCACGTACCCGCTCGGCCATGTCACGGGCTTTGCGAAAGTCTTCCAGGGTGGCGATCATCGGAAACATCACCTTGATGTTGCTGTGCTCCTGAGCGGCCCTGTAAATGGCGCGCAGTTGCGGCAAAAAGAGGTCAGGCCGCTCAAAACACAGGCGTATGCCGCGTATCCCCAAAAAGCTGTTGTCCTCTTTGGCAAGGCCCAGATAGTCCACCTCTTTGTCACCACCAATGTCCAGCGTGCGGATAATCAGCGGGCGGCCCTGCAACCCTGCGGCCATACTGGCATACTCGCGGTACTGCTCGTCTTCGCTAGGAGCCAAGGTGCGCTCTAAAAACAAAAACTCGGTACGCATCAGCCCCACGCCGTCTGCACCCGCCGCTAAGGCACTGGGCGCGTCAGTGGCCCTATTGATGTTGGCAGAAATCTCTACCGTATGCCCGTCCTGGGTGGTAGCCGAGGCGTGGCGCTGAGCGCGGGCGGCTTCATCGGCTAGCCTGAGGGTCTTCATGCGCTCGGCGGCTGAGTCTATATCGGCTGGTGAGGGGTTGAGGTACAACCAGCCCGCGCCGTCCAGGATACAGGGGGTGCCGTCTGGAATATCCAAAAGGCCCTCGCCTGCTGCCACCACTGCTGGCAAACCCAGGCCACGCGCGATAATGGCGGTGTGGCTGGTGGGGCCGCCTGCTGCCGTGACAAAACCCAGCACCGCCTGTGTATCCATACGCGCTGTGTCAGACGGGGTGAGGTCTTGGGCCAGAAGCACCACGGGGTGCTCACTGCTAAACACCTGATCGCGCACGCCCAGCAACTGCGCCAGCACGCGGCGCTGCACGTCGCTCAAATCTACGGCGCGGGCCGCCAAGTTGGGGTCATCCAGCTTCTTTAGCTGTTGTACACGCTTCTGGGTGGCCTCGCGGTAGGCCCAGGCCGCGCCGTGTCCGCCTGAAATAAGACCTGCGGCCTCTTGCAGCGTTTCGGGGTCAGCCAGCAGTTCCTGGTGGGCGGCAAAAATGGCGGCCTTGTCTTTGCCAAACTTGGCAAGTACGTCCCCGGCAAGCTGGTTGAGCTCGGCGTGGGCGGCAGCGATAGCGCTGTCTAGCCTAGCTGACTCGGCGGCGGGGTCACCCGGCTCGTCTGTCACAACGAGTTCGCCACTGTGGTAGCGCTGGGTCACACCCACCACCAGGCCGTTAGAGGCGCCAACGCCCTCTACTGTGGTGCCTGCCGCCAAAGGTCGCCAGTCGGGGACTTTGGTCAGGCCAGCTTGCTGCGGCTGCGGCTTGAGGCTCAGGTCGTCGCCCAGGCCGCTGAGAATGCCGTCACGTACCGCTTGCAAGGCAGTTTCGCTACTGGCCCGCACGGTGATTTCACTGCCCTGGGTGAGGCCCATAGACAGCAGTTGCATCAGCTTAGTCGCGTCGGCGCTTTTGCCGCCCGATTCTAGCTGTACCGTAGCGCCGCGCCCCTTGACCAAAGTCGCCAGTGCAGTAGCGGGGCGGGCATGCATGCCCATCGGGTTAGGCAAGATAACTGTGGTGTAAAAAGGCAGTGGGTCAGTGCTGGTAGCTGTACCAGAGGCAGTATCAGCGTTTACTTCGGCAGTGTCTTGTTCAGTGACATCTTGCCCGGTTAAGGCGCGGATAATATCGGCTTTGTTGTCTGTCTGAACCAGTTGGGCCACCAGGTCTTCGTCACCCAGCACCCCCATCAGGCTGCGAAGGAGTGCCAGGTGCTCGTCACCTTTGGCGGCAATACCGATCAGCAGTTTAGCGGGTTCATTGTCTTCGCCCCAAGGGATGCCTGCCGGAATCTGCAGCACGGCAATGGCGGTTTCATGAATCAGGTGGCGCATTTCGGGTACGCCGTGCGGTATGGCGATGTCATTGCCCAGGTACGTATTGGCCTGCTGCTCGCGCTCATACATGCCTTCTAAATACGCGATGTCAATTTTACCTGCGTCTGCCAGAAGCTGAGCAACCTGGGCAATCGCCGCGTCTTTGCTGATAGGGGCTGCGCCCAGAGCAATCAGCTCGGCGGGCAAAACAATAGGATAGGACTGTGTCATACAAAACCTCACGTGGCTTCAAAGGCCACCTTATATTTGGATTTCAAGTAAAGGGCAGTGTAGCGCACGCAAGCGGGGCGAAGCCGCTGCGGGAGATGTGTCTAAATACCGGCTTAGCTGAATGTCCAGATGTCTGATA
>JAGLBF010000030.1 GCA_018260375.1 Deinococcus sp. | reverse complement strand
GTTATTGAACAAATCTCAACATTTTTTTGGATTAGCTTCCTGACACCCTCTAGTGGTGGAGCAAGTACACGGCGTAGTCTTATTACATAATGTAACCCTATTATACAGTGTAGACTTGGCAAAAGACGAGAGAATGGAAAACGTGCTACATTTTATACAATGTATGTCCGTGACTATTACACTTACTTGGTTGGTGTGCGCAAGGAATTGTGGGGCTTTTTACGCGCTTTGCCAGACAGCGACCTAAACGCCACGTTGCTTGAGGGAGACCGTTTTCATAACATCAAAGATTTGCTGCTTCACATCACTGATGTAGAAGACCACTGGATTCACGCTGTGGCGCGCAATGATAGTACAATCGCCCAGCAGTTTGCGCATAACTGGGTTCATCCACACGCCGAGCAGTACCCAGTCGCCTGGATTATTGACTATGGCCGCGCAGTACAGGGGATGACCTTGCAGTTTTTAGATACCCAGCCCGATATGCAAGCACAGATAAAGCTGGTTAAACACGACCCTACCTCGGTGCATGTGAGCTTGGAGCAACTGCTGTGGCATGTGATGACGCATGAAGTGCGCCACACTGCCCAGATAGCTTTGCTGGCCCGGCAACAGGGTCATACCCCGCCCTGGCTTGATTATTTTCACTTTATGCGCCCCCATATTCCTGCTACAAGTGGCGTTGATGACCAACGGAGTGACTGAGAAAGGGCACTGTTCAGCCAGCCCTCAGCCATGCCTTTTGAGCCAAAGAGAGCGCTGGCTTGTAGCTGGGACAGGATGTGCCACTTCAGCCGCCTGAGGCATTATGCTGGGGCCTATGTCAGCTATTGCCCAGCCCAATTCTTCACTGTCCAGTGACAACTCTTCTAAGCCCAGCGACCACGTGACCCCGCCGCAGCGCGGGTTATTGCTGGTGATTACAGGCGCTTCGGGCGTGGGCAAAGGTACGCTGCGCGAAAAGTGGTTGGCAGAGCAGGATGTGTTTTATTCGATGTCTTGGACAACCCGCAGTGCCAGAATGGGTGAAAAGCACGGCATTCACTACTATTTTGTTCCACCCGAAACCTTTGAAGAGCACGTGCAAAAGGGGGGCTTTTTGGAGCATGCCGAGTTTGCCGGCAACCGCTACGGCACGCCCCGCGGCCCAATCGAAGCGGCCCTAGAGCGCGGACAAGATGTGATTTTGGAAATTGAGGTGCAGGGGGCTATGCAAGTTGCTGCCCAAAGTCCCGAAGCCATACTGATTTTTATCATGCCGCCCAGCCTCACCGAGCTGCGCCGCCGCCTGCAAGAGCGCGCCACCGAAACCCCAGAGCAAATAGAGCGCCGACTGGCCCGCGCCCACGAAGAAATACTGGAAGCGCGGCACTTTAAGTATGTGGTGCTCAATGACGCCTTAGACCGTGCCGTGGCTGACCTGCACGCCATACAACGTGCCGAGCGGTTGCGGGCAGGGCGCTACAGTACGGCAGATCTGGAAGCGGTCGTAGAGATGTAATACAGACAGCGCTCCGTTTGAGCACAGTCAGGACAGCGCCACCTGATACGGGACTGCCGCTAAATTCCACCACAGTCGGAAAAGCGCCGCCTGCGGCTCCATACCGCACAGTCCGTATGCTGTTCCCACTCGCATCCGCTCGGATTGAATCTGGTTATTTCAGATTCAATTGGCAGTCCGTGCAAGGCAGCCTTGGGCATAAACGATGTGTACAAGTTGCTGAGCTGACTTGGCGGTTGCCTGGCTAGCACCTGCTCGCCCTTAAAGGGTTTATGATGGTTTTATATGCGGCTTCTTGTCTTTATTCTGGTTTTGGTGCTACACGCGCTGTTTGGGGTGTTCAACAGCACCGCGCTGATGTATCCCCAAGACATCAACTTGGGGTTTGCTCAGTACACTGGCCCGCTGGGGCTGCTGCTGCTGGCGACCAGTGCGCTGGTATGGGTGCTTAGTTACCTGTGGCTGAGCCTCAGTGGTCTGCGGAGCGAGGCGGGTTACGCCAAGTTGCTGCGCGATATGGACTCACTGCGTCAGAGCCTAGACACTCAGGAGGCCAGCCGCTTTGCCCAGCTACAAGCGGTGATGGATACCCGCTTTGGTGAGCTAGAGCAGCACCTGAGCGGCACTGAAAGCCAGCTGAGCGGCCTGGCGACCCAACTCAGCCAAACCCAGCAGGTTGTGACCCAGACAGCGCGCCCGGTGGTGGATATTCCTGTAGAAATTATGCCGCCGCTTACCCGTAGCACGGGTTTAGGATCCGGCACGTTGGGTCAGTTGGTACACAGAATGCGACTGGATAAGTCTGATAACCCTGAGTCCCCAGCAGGCGCACTGCCAGATTCGGCATCCCACGCTCTGCCCAGCAGTAGTGACGCGGCTCAGCTTCGTCAGGAAGTCGCCGCACTGTCAGCCTACCTGCACCGCAAGCTGGGTGAGTAACTGGGCGGCGTGATTTTCCCCATCCTACTACCGACTGCCGATTAAATCAGGTCGTTTCTGCTTGAACTAGGGCGGATACCCGTGCGAAAAAACCAGTGAGAAAAACCAGTGAGGAAAAATGCGGGTTTCACGGTATGGAAGTGCAGTCCGTAGTAGAACAGTTCACCTTGTCACTTGTCACAGGCGAGCTTTAGCTTGCTAGCGCGCTCGCCGCTTGTGGTACGACCCTGTTTGCAATTCAGCGATGTATTCGCGGATAAAGGGCATGTTGCTGGCTTCGGCGGCGGCTATTTCGGCCTCGCGGTTGTAGATGACGCGGACAAACTGGGCGCTGTAGCGCGGCCCGCGCCCCGCAAAGTCAAGTATCAGGTAACTGGGCAGGGTGGAATCAAGCGGGTTGCCTACTGAGCCGCAGTTGAGCAGCGGGCGGCCTTCTACATCAAGCAGCAGGGCTTGGTGAATGTCAGCAAACACCAGCGCGTCGGCGTATTCATACAGGCCAAGGGCAGGCTGCGGCGCGTAGCTCTCTAGCTGCTCAGACAGCGAACTGTGGGCGTACAGGCGGTGAAATACCCCGCGTGCGCTGGCGTGTACAAAGCGCCACCACGCCCCACCAAACTGCTCATCTATGCCAAAGGGCATATTAGCCAGGTAATCTAGCTCGGTGCGGCTGAGTTGGGTGCGGGGCCACAGGTCTTGCGGACGGTTGGTAGCCCCTGCCACGCGCACGTCCCAGTTGCCCTGCACCACCCGCTGCGCGTGGGCCTGCACCCACTGCACCACTTCGCGGGGGCGCGGCCCCTTGCCGACTAGGTCGCCTAGCACCCAGATATCGCTGATGCTGCGCTCCTGAATGTCCCGGTGCACCGCTAACGTGGCCTCCAAATTGGCATGGAGGTCAGCGATAACGGCGAGTCTCATAGGGGTTAGTGTAGCAAGTTGGCGCAATAATGTGCTCGGGCAGACAGGCGCACTGCTCCTATCAAGCTGTCAGTATCAAGCCGCCTCTACTCAGCGTGAGCAGCCTCATGTCAGGCCACGCCTCTGATCACAAACAACTTGTTCCGGCGATTAGGGGTTATACGGGTTCCCTAGTATAGAAGCAAAGTGACATGAAAGAATAAGGATATAAAAGCATAGTGCTATGGAAGCGCAGGTGGTCACCTTGCCAAGTCCTAAGTCCCGTCTTGAGGTTCCATGTTAAGGTTACGTGTTTAGGTTGTGGCAAATAACATTACCTATTCACCATTTGTCACTAATAAGACTGCACTAAACTATGCTTATGAAGTTACAAGTCCTTGCTCCAGCGCTGCTTACCTTGTCCCTGGGTGTATGGTCTACCCAGAGTCAAGTTCAGGCCCAGGCGACCACCATGCCTGCCATTCCTGCCACGCCTCTTAGCAATCAGAGCGCACCCACACTGCCTGTCACAGTGCCGGCACCTACTACATCCGGGGCGCCGCTGCCTGGCATCGCTGCACCGCCTAATGCACTGCCGCCCTTGCTGCTCAGTGCTCCAGTAGGTGCAGCGGTTGAACATGTGGTGAGCAACACGTCTACCATCAACATCACCCAGCTGCGGTTTGCGGCTCAACCAGGTAAAAAGGTGAGTGCCACCGAGCTGAGCAAGCTTAATACCCGGCTAGACGCACAAAAGCAGCAGATGGCGGCGCTTTTTAGCAAGTCTGCCAACGCCGTAAGCAGCAAAATGTTTATGCGCATGCTGCCCAACGACGCAGAGGGTAACCGCGTGCTGGCCACCACCACTATCACCACCGTGCCTGTGCCCGCTACGCCCGCGAGCAAGGGGCGCAGGGCCACCCCCGCCACCACCCAAACCGTCACGGTGACTTCTACCCAAACGCTGTCACCCAGCGGCAAATTACTGGACTTGAAGATCAACACCTCAGATGCCAAGTTGCAAAAGGTGTATGACGGACTAGATATGCAGTCGCTGCTGGGCAGTCAGGGGTTAGAAGGCACGCGGCTATATGGTCTGCCTCTAGCGCTTAATCAGCCCGTAAGCCAAAACTACACCGTAGACGTACAAAGTGTATTTGGCAACGTGCTCGGCGCACTGGGCACCACTCAAAGCTTGAAGGCCCGGCCGCTCAACATGCAGGTACAAATCACACGGCTGAGCGACCAGGGCCGCGAGTACCAGCAAACCTACCGCGCCCAGCCCTGGGCCATGACTGTTCATCTGGGCGAAGGAAAAGACAGCAGCCAGATGCGCCTGACCACCGATCACTTGACGGGCCAGATAACCCAAACCTACTTGCCCAGCGGTCTACTAGAACAGTCGCGCAGCATCCAGAACCTGCGTATGGGCATGACCATTGAAGTACCCAGATCGCCTTACCAGATGGAAGTGATGCTGGACATTACCACCAAGACGACTATTAGCCCTAAGTAGGTTGATAGTGAATAAGGTCATGCCAAAGCGTTTGGCTCGTCTTGTATAAAAAGTGCTTTCGTGCTCAACATCAGTGGAAATGCGAATGCGGTAAGATGCACCCACCACCGCTTTCCATATAACCTACCCCGTCATTAAGGCCATTACCCCGACTTAACCCTTGTTCAAAAGGACGCCGTTTTGTGATGGTGCAGGCGGCTCCTTTGCGACTATGCTGGAATGAGGCGGAATACGTATGCTCAGCGCTCAAGTGGTGGCGCTTTTTTGACCAGGACAATGTGGATGAAGTGGCCTTATCTCGACCCTCACGTTGTCACGGTGTGGGCAACTTTGTACCCTCTGGCCGCGTACCTGGTATTGTGAACGCTTCTCACCGCCTGACTGCTCGCCGCGCTACTGGCCCCTTTACCCGTATACGGCTGGTGTGGCGCGACGCGGCGGCTTTGCTGCTGTCCTTGCCTAACCCGCGCCTGAGCACCCAAAGCCGACTGATAGCCCTCGCGGCGCTGCTGTACCTGGTCAGCCCCGTTGACCTGCTGCCTGACGGTTTGCCGCTGCTGGGCTTTGGCGACGACTTGCTGGTTGTGCCAGCGCTACTGGCATTTGCCGTCCGCAGTCTGCCCGCGCCCGTACTACAGGACTCGCGCCGCAAGCTGGACCGACTCAAGCTGGGCCGACTGTCTATTGTTCATAAGGTCGCCCTTTGCAGCGCTGTACTGGCGCTTGTGGCGCTGTTGATCTTGCCGCTGGCCTGGCAGTTGTGGCGATAACGGGGTCAAAGACACGGGCAACGTGACCCTGTGGCATTTTTGCGCTGAGTGGCTGCAACAACCCAACCACCCGCTTTTTACGGCGTAGGCTTGGTTGCCAGAGGCAGGGCAGGCTGCGCGGCTTCAAGCACTTGCAAGGCCGCTTGTAGCGTGGTGTCTTCGCCCGCTTGTACCAGTTTGAGGGTATCGGTGGGAGCCACCACATCGGGGGTGATATACCCTGGCAGGGCATGACCCTGTTCATCATAGGCGCGCAGGGTGGTGAGACTCAGCACGCCGTTATCAGGCAGAGGAAAGAAGTTGATACCGCTGTTGGCAACGCCCTTGGTGTGTTCACCGATGATTTTAACCCCGTTCTGATGGGCGTAGTAGGCAAAGACCTCGGCGCAAGAAGCGGTGTCTTCACCCACCAGTACGGCGGCAGGGCCTGTCCATATAGGTGGGGTGTGATCGAGATTGGCAAGGGGAAGTGCCTGCTCACCCTGCGATCCGGCAAAGGTCCAACCGCCCACCTGAAATTTGGCCTGATACACCACGCGGTGAAAGATGCTCGCCGCCGCCACGCACTGGTCTAGCCGTCCGCCTGAGTTGTAGCGCAGGTCAACGATCAGCGCCCCCGCTCCCTCATGCAGGGCTTGCTCTACCCTGTCCAAAAAGAGCGCGGCGCTGTCAGCAGGCAAAAAACTGGGCAAGGTGATCAGCGCCACTTTGTGCTGCTGACTTACTGAAAGTGGTGCTGATTGGTCCCGGGTAAGCTGGGGCTGAGTAGGCTCAAGATAGCTGAGCTGCGGCAGGTCACGGGCCTGCATCACCGCTGGCTGAATGGTGGCATACAGTTGCTGATCACGCCGCTGGTACACCACCTCCAAAGGCGCGTTTTGACGCTCTAAATGCACAAAAGCCGCCGTGTCTATAGGCTGATCCGTGCCGGCTGTTTGCCCGCCTACGCGCAGCAACAAGTCGCCTGGCTGCAAGCCCAGCGCGGCGGCAGGACTGCCAAGCTGCACGCCGACCACCAGCAAACCCTGCGCCCTTTTGACCAGTTTGAGGCCGGTGCGCGGCACGCTGAGGTTATTCTGTATCTCACGCAGCCGCGCCGCCGCTTCGGGGTCGCGCACATTGGTGTGTTCATCGCGGAATTCATCAAACATGGCCTTCAGTACCTTACGGGCCGTGTCATAGCTGCAAGTATCGGGCGCAGGTTCGCACTGCTGGGCGAGCTGCTGGCGGTAGCGATCAACCAGGGTGACGCGGTTGGTCTCTTGCCAGCCGTAATAATTTTGCTTAAAGAGCGTACTGGCATTATCAAACAAATCCTGTGCTAGGCCGGCCTGCGCCCCGCTGGGGAGCGCTACGCTGAGCAACAAGAGTAAGTAGAGGGCAGTACGCTTCATCGCCTACAGTCTAGCGTGTCAGGGCCGTGCAAAAGAAAGCTGGTATAGGTTTCTGGGCTTCTGCTGGGCGGGCAGTCCTGGCCTCAGTGCAGCTCATTTAACGGTGTATTGTTTGGGATGTATTGCTCGGGGTGTATTGCTTGGGGCGCTCATCAGCTACCTTCGTCTATGCTCCGGGCCACGCTCTACCCTCCTGCCGTCCACTGACTACGCCTGGGCTGACTCCCACCTCATCCGCAGGCGCTACACTGCTCGCTATGCGTGTGGTGCAGTTTTTACAGGTGATGGTGCTCTTTTTGCTGATGGGCTATCTGCTGCTGGTGGCCCTCAATAACCCCGTGGTGATTCATCTGCCCGTTCCGCTGGTGGGGCGCGAATTGCTGCTTAGTTCGGGCGCGGTGTTGCTGCTCACCTTGCTGCTGGGCATCAGCTACGGAGCGCTGCTCACGCTGCCGCTGCTGTGGCAAGGCCAGCAGCGCCGCCGCCACGACCAACAACGCCGCCGCCAAGCCGAAGCCCAGTTGCAAGCCGCCCTGCGTGCACGCCTGGCAACGGTAGGCACCCCGTCTACCCCAGCGCCGTCTGCCCCAATCCAGCCCATTCAGCCCGTTTCTCCCGTACCTACTGAGGCCCAAGTATGACCGCAACCACCTCTTTTGTACGGCCCGCGCAGCAGTGGGGCCTGCACCTACCCGCCAGCCGCGACACGTTAGCGGGGCTGATGGCTGAATACGGCGTGTCTGCGCCCGTGGCCCAGATGCTGCATGCCAGAGGACTGGGACGCGCCGCCTTGCAACCTGAGCTGCGACTGACCCCCAATTCGGGGCTGCGCGAGGCCGCTCGGCGCGTGGTCAGTGCCATTCATGCCCATAAGCGCATACGCATACACGGCGACTACGACGCAGACGGGGTAAGCGCCACCGCCACGCTGGTGTGGGGCCTGCGCGAACTGGGGGCAAACGTACACGGCTTCATCCCCCACCGCCTGAATGAAGGCTACGGCATCCACCCTAGCCGCGTAGATGAGCACGCCGAGGCCGCCGACTTGTTGGTCACGGTTGACTGCGGGGTCAGCAACCACGCCGAGGTGCAGAGTCTGCTTGATAAGGGATTAGAGGTGATAGTCACTGACCACCACTCGCCTGGTGAGACCTTTCCCAGCACGCTGGTGGTTCACCCACACCTGACGGCCGACTACGACCACAACCTCCACAACCTTACAGGTGCGGGCGTGGCCTACCATCTGCTGTGGGCTGTGCGGCTAGAATTGGGGCTGGCTGAAACCGAGGCCGAGCCGCGCCACCTCAGCCCGCTGGCGACGCTGGGCACGGTAGCAGACGTGGCCCCGCTGATTGGCGAAAACCGCGCACTGGTCGCCGCTGGCCTGCCAGAGTTTGCCCGCACCGCGCTGCCGGGTGTACGCGCACTGATGGGTGAGCGCCAGAGCGTCAGCGCCCGCGACGTGGCCTTTCAACTTGCGCCGCGCATCAACGCCGCTGGGCGTATGGGCGAAGCGGAGGCCGCGCTAGAGCTGCTCACCACCAACTCGGCGCAGCGGGCGCGTGAACTGGCGACTTTTTTGGAGATCAAAAACAAAGAGCGCCGCGTCATCCAAGACCAGATGTTTGAAGAGGCCCTGAGCATCGCCGACCCCACCACCCCCGCCCTGGTGATTACCGCCCCCCACTGGCACGCGGGCGTGATGGGCATTGTGGCGAGCAAATTGCTAGAGCACTACTACAAGCCCGTATACATCGTGGCGCAGGGCAAAGGCTCAGTACGCAGTACGCCTGGTATTTCGGCGGTGGGTGGCCTGCGCTACTCGGCAGAATTGTTGCAGCGCTTTGGCGGGCACCCTGGCGCGGCGGGCTTTGCCATGCCAGAACATAACTTTGCGGCCTTGCAGCACAAAATCTACGAGTACGCTCAGCAATTCCCCGCGCCTGTACCCACCGTAGAGCTAGACGCGCTGGTAGCCCCCAGTCAAATCACGGCGCAGATGTACGCCGAGCTGACCACCTTTGAACCTTACGGTGAAGGCTGGCGGCCCGCTCAGTGGCACCTGCGCGCCGACTTGCAAGTCCCCAAGTTGATCGGCCAGCAAGTCCCCAAGTCCACCCTCGCCTTTGGGCTGCCTGGCGTGAGGGCCGTGCAGTTTGGACAAAGGCAGGTGCCGCAAGGCCCGCAAGACATCGCCGCCGCGCTAGACCTCAATGAGTATGGCGGCAACACCAGCGTGCAACTGCGGGTCAATGCCCTGCGCCCCGTCAGTCCGGTGACGCTGTTGGGCGCTGCTGAACTTGCTGCTCGTTCGCCCCTTCCCAAGCGCCTCGCCGTCCAGGAGGTACGCGCTTATGTCGCTGCCAAAGGCCCACAAACGCTGAGCGTGTACGCTACGGGCAAGGCGCGTGCGTGGTGGCAGAGCAATTTCCCGCATATCACGTTGCTGGATGACACGGCGCTAGATAACACAGTGGTAGGTAACACCGTGCTGGATGACACAGTGATAGATAACACCGTGCCGGCATCCACCGAGGTACTGTTGTGCGCCCTGCCACCCGAACACCTGCTGCGCCACTGGCTGAGCCAAACACCCGCGCCGCAGCTCACCTTTGCTTGGGGGCAACCCACCCTCAGCGAGTTACAGGCCGGGGCGCTGAGCGACCTTACAGGTTACTGGCGCTGGCAGTGGGCGCAGCTTTACCAGGTGCTGGACGATCAGGGTTTTGGGCTGGCGGTGTACGCGCTGTTGGGGCTGCCTTTTGCTGTAGTGAGCGCGGCACAACCCTCTGAGCAAGCGCCACAATCAGGAGCCGCTGACTGATGACGCACTCGCCCGCCTGCTCACCGCGCCCATCTGAACCCTTACCCGCCATCAAACCCACTGCTCTGCCACACGCCGGGCCCAACAAGTCTCCTGTGCAGCGCCGCTTAGGCTCCTTGCTGCGCGGCCTCGGTACATTGGTGTTGGTGCTGCTGCTGGGCATCGTAGGGGCAAATCTACTGGTCGCCGCGAGCGCACGGGGCCGTCTATACAGCGACGTGCAGGCTATCCCCGGTCGCCGCGTGGGTATGGTACTGGGTACCAGCAAATATACTTCTCAGGGGCGCATCAACGCCTTTTATCAAAACCGTATTGACGCGGCGGCAGCGCTCTACCGTGCAGGTAAGGTGGACTACCTCATCTTGTCGGGTGATAATTCCACCACCCACTATGACGAACCCAGCACCATGCGTGCCGACCTGCTGGCCCTGGGCATTCCCAAAGAGCATCTGCGGCGCGATTACGCGGGCTTTAGAACGCTTGACAGCGTGGTACGTGCCCAGAAAGTCTTTGGGCAAAACAAGTACACGGTCATTTCGCAGCCGTTTCATAACGAAAGGGCCATTTATCTGGCACGCAGCCGAGGGCAAGATGTGATCGGGTTTAATGCCGCTGACGTAGGCGGTGCAGGCGGCAGACGCGTCCAACTGCGCGAATACCTGGCCCGTGTCGCCGCTGTGATGGACGTGGTACTGGGTGTGCAACCGAGGTTCTTAGGCGACCCCGAACCAATTGAGTAATACGGATTCCGCGGTATGGAGCCGCAGGCGGCGCTTTTCCGACTGTGGTGGAATTTAGCGGAATCCGTATGCTGTTCCCACTCGCATCCGCTCGGATTGATTCGGAAGTACGCCAAATCAATCGGAATCCGTATAATACGGATTTTATTTCATTCCAGCACAATCGGGAAAGTACAGTTGGGAGAGTACAGTCAGCAGAGCATCGTCCTAGGGGTGCCGCCTACGCCTCCACACCTTGAAACGTGTATAAACCCTTGGTCAAGGCAACTTATAGCCTGCTGGGGGCGTATCTTGGGACATGACCGACCCCCTTACGCCGCTGACCCCGCCTGAAAGTTTGCAAGCGCCCGCCGCTGTGCCCGCTGTAAAACCTGAGCAGGGCCGCAACATGACCCCGCTGAGCAGCGAAGACCAAAAGCGTCTGGACGACATGGCCCGCGCCTTTGTGCAAGAGGTGTTGCAGTCGGCGGCCACCTCCTCTACTTTTGCTCAAAAACTCAACGCCGCGCACGACCTAGGCCTCAGTGAACAGCGCCAGGCCGCGCAGGTGAGCAGTCGCCTGCTTGAGCGCCCACTGCGCAACAGCAAAGCCAACACCGAAGAAAGCTCAGCGGTGATGCAGGGCCTCAGTGAACTGCGCCGCACGGTAGAAGACCTTGACCCCTCGCGCCCCAGCACCAGCAAGCGGCTTTTTGGGCTGCTGCCTGCGCCTGCGAGCAAGAAAATCCAGAGCTATATGGAGCGCTACACCAGCGCCCAAGACCACCTCAACGCCATTCTAGACACGCTCTACCGCTCGCAAGACGAACTGCGCAAAGACAACGCCGCCCTAGAAACCGAAAAAGTAGCCTTGTGGAGCGTGATGCAAAAGCTGCGCCAGTACGCCTACGTGGGCCAGGCGGTAGATGACGCGCTGAGTGCCCAGCTGAGTGTGCTGGAACAAAAAGACCCCGACAAAGCCCGCATTGTGCGAGAAGAATTGCTCTTCGGGGTGCGCCAGCGCGTCACTGACCTGCTCACCCAGCTTGCGCTGAGCGTGCAAGGTTACTTGGCCCTTGACCTGATACGAAAAAACAACCTGGAGCTGATCAAAGGCGTAGACCGCGCCACCACCACGACCGTCAGTGCCCTGCGCACCGCCGTACTGGTTTCACAGGCTCTGGGTACGCAGCAACTGGTGCTTGACCAGGTGAGCGCTCTCAATACCACCACGGGCAACATGATAGAGAATACCGGTGCCATGCTGAAAACTCAGTCAGCGCGTATACATCAGGGAGCAGGCAGCGCTACTGTGAACCCCGAACAGATTCAGCGGGCCTTTGAGAGTGTATACGCCGCTATGGACGCCGTGAGCGAGTACAAACAACAGGCCCTGACCAACCTCGCCCAAACCACCCAGGTACTTGCCCGCGAAGTGGAACGTGCCCAGCACTACCTTGACCAGGAGCGCCAACAAACCAGCCAAGAAGTGATCGATAAGCTGAATATCGGCGCGCAGGTAGACAAAGGGGGAGACCTCAAGCTATAGGACTGTTATACAGACTGCGCTTTCATACCGTGAAATGCGTACCTGTTGCTACCCCTGCTGGCCTTCTTTCACCGCGTTTTGAACAAGGTTCAGGTCGCAGTCCGTAGTATCCAAGCTGTTCCACAGCAAGCGGGCCGCGTAGGTGCGGTAGGGCCGCCAGCGCGCCACCACTGCCGCGTGATCCTGGTCTGGGTAGAGGCGCTCTAGGGCGCGGCGCAGGCCCAGGTCGCCAAAACTAAACACGTCGGCGCGCCCCAGCCCCGACATCAGAAACATCTCAGCTGTCCAGCGACCTATGCCCGGAAACTGCACCAGCGCGGTGATCACCGCTTCGTCATCCAGCTGTTGCAGGTGCTCAACATCCAGCTGACCGCTCAGCTGAGCGGCGGCTAGGGCCTGCACGGTGCGCACTTTGGACCACGACATTCCCAGCGCACGCAAGTCGGCAGGGTCAAGGGCGGCAAGCTGCGCGGGGTCAAATTGCGCCGTTGCAGCCCCCACCCGGTCGCTAATGGTTCGCGCCACTTTGACCGACAGTTGTTGGCCCACAATGCTGCGCACCAGCGTCTGAAACGCACTCTCGGCGGCCTTTACCTGGGCGAGCGGGTGACGAAGCAATAACTGCGCCAACACGGGGTCTTGCTGCAAGTGCATCAGCGGCCTGTGAGAAAGTTCGGGCTTGTCAGAAGTCTTGTCAGAAGTCATAGAAGGCAGTGTGACACGTCGTCGCTCATCTCGGAAACGTGAGACTGTACACGCCCGAACAGGCTAGGCGCCCTTCATCATCTTCACCGTACCACCTTCACCCTGCCACGTTTATTGTCTTATACGGACTGCGCTCCATTCCACCACAGTCGGAAAAGCGCCGCCTGCGGCTCCATACCGCACAGTCCGTATGCTGTTCCCACTCGCATCCGCCCTGATTGATTCGGAAGTACGCCAAATCAATCGGAATCCGTATTACCTGACGCGCCCCCAAGCAGAGGCCCAAGAAACACTCAAGACCTGCCCAGTGGCCCTAGACGCTACAATACGGCCTATGAAGAGAATTGCCCTTTCACTGATTGTCGCCGCTACTTTGTTGGGTACTGCTTCGGCCCAAACTGTGATTAACGGCGTGGTTATTTCGCATCCTGGACAAAAGCCCGTGACCACACCTGTGCATGTTGCCGTGCCGGTTACCCCCACCACCACTGTGCCCGCCAACGGTAAGCGTACCGTGCCTGCTTTTGTAGATGACGCTGTGCCTGCTGACTGGGTAGACATTCGCGGGCGCATCAGCCTGGGTCATGGCCGCACGTCCCTGCCCAGCGGTTCAAAAGTCAGCGTGAACCTGGTGAATACCAGCCGCCTCACGAGCCCACTGGTCAGTGCCAAATTTGGCGCCCGCGTGCTGCCTGCGAGCTACCAGGTGGTTGCTAGTCCGCGCCACTTTACTGACGCTGGGCATTACGCTGTACAGGCTGTCGTTGCCAGTGCCAGCGGTAAAATTTTGTACAAAAGCGCCCTGTACACCATCAATCCTGCCGCCAAACGCATTCTGGCCGATATTCAACTGCACTAAACGCGCGGTGCGCACCACGAGCTAGGCCACAGGCCTGGGCCACTCTGCTGCCCAGTACACAAGCAAGGCCGCCAGCAGCGACTCTGCCAGGGCGCGCTCAAAAGGGGCAAAGGGTAGGTAAGCCCCCAGCAGGCTCTCTGGCAGGCTGAGGGTACGCAGCCACAAGGGAGCACCCGCATTCAGGCTGGCAAAGGCGCCCAGGGCCAGCGCCGCGCAGGCCAGCGCTAATAGCGTTAGCAGCAGACGGCCCAGCCAGCGCCAGGCTAGCTTGGCCCGCAAACCCCTAGGGGTGGTGGGTCTTTTTACGCGCTGCGCCATCGCATCCCTCTAACCATAAGTGCCAGTGTAATACGAATGGCGCGCTGCCGCTTCATAGCGCAGAAGCTCGGCCCAGCCAGGTATGCCCCTAAAATAACAAAATTCTTACAAAAAAGAAGTTTTTTATTATTGGTCTGTTCAGAATGATAAAAGTGTAGTTTAATAAACATGTGAGCCGTATTCTTGTTATTCCACCTGATACCCGTCCGCAGACCTACGAATTACCCTTGCAACTTGCCCAAATGGTCGGGGCACAGGTGCGTACTCCGCCGCTCAACTCGCTGCCGAATTATAAGGTTGCGGGTGAGACTTCGGCGCAGCGCTACTGGCTTTATGAGGAAGCGGAAGAAGCCGACATACTGATTGTCAGCCTAGAAACCCTGACGCTAGGAGGCGTACTGCCTGCGCTGGGCAGTAATGAAACGCTGGAGACTGTGCTCAGACGGTTAGAGGTACTGCGCGAACTGCGCCGCCGCCACCCTCACCTCAAAATTTTTGCGTACGGGACGCTGCTGCACGTATCGCAAGATGGCTATCACCAAAGCGCCCTAGAGCAGCCCTACTTTGCCGAGTGGGGCGATCAACTGCGGGCCTATAGTGTCGCCGCTGACCGGCACAGCCGTTATGGGCAAGCCGAGCAAGCGGCGCTAGATGCCGCCCGCGAAGCCCTGCCGCCTGAGGTGTTGCGCGACTGGCTGACAGTGCGCGAGCGCCATTTGCAGCTGCACCTTCACGCACTGAATATGGTGCAAGGTGGCGTTATTGACCGCCTGTCACTGACCTTAGAGAGCAGCGAAGTCTACGGCCTAGACGCAGTAGAGCGCCGCTTGCTAGAGGAGCGCACCGACCAAATGCAGCTGTGGCCTCAGGTGGATATCTACCCGGGCGGCGGCGAGGTGGTTTGTACCCTGATGGCCCGCGCCCTAGAAACTCGCCGCCAGCTGGTGTGGGTGCGCTATAGCGGCGCATACGGCGGCTCAACCGAGCTGCTTAATGCCGACCGGGTGACCGCCGAGGTGCTGCTCGCGCAGTTGCGGGCCGCCAACTGTATGCTCGCAAGCAGCGTGCAAGAGGCGGATTTTGTACTGCTGGTTAACACACCAGGAGTGCGCCAGGGCCTTGTTCAGCCTAATCACACCACTGTAGACACTGTGCAGCGCAACCTTCCTGCCTTTGTCGACAACCTGCAAGACTATCTGAACCATGACAAGCCCGTGGTGCTGGCCGATATCGCCTATCTGGGCGGAGCCGAGCAGCGGCTGTGGAACATGATGCAGCACCTGCCGCTTGCGGGCCTCAGCGGGTACGCCGCTTGGGGTACGGCGGGCAGCAGCCTGGGTACAGCGATTGCCTTTGGCAAGTTGAGCCGCCGCATCACTGTGCCGGACATTCACCGCTCAGCCCTCTTTGCCCGCTTGGTCAGTGACGGCCTGTACCAAACCAGCGTGCGCCCGCAGCTTGAAGACCGCTTTGCCGGTGCCAACCCCGAAGCCAGCCGCTTTGCCGCCGAAAAAGTGCTGCAACCGCTGCTCAGCGGCGCTGTACAACACCTGTGGCAGCGCCTGTATACCTCCACCACTCAGCTGTATCTGCACGCGGGCGTGTCGGCCCTAGCCTGGCCTCAGCTACACAGCGGCGTGGCCCTAACCTATACCCTCAGCCCCGAAGAGCCCCCCATTCCAGAAGCGGTAGAAGCCATACTGACCCAGCCCAACACCACCGAAGGGGAAAGAGTCACCACTGACACGGACGAAGGACAAGACACCAAAGCGGGCGCACCAACCAACAGCGTGCTGGACAACGGCGCTGAGAACACAGTCTGATACGGATTCCGCTCCATTCCAGTACACCCGTATCACCGCCCATCATCCTATTTGCCGCTGCACTTCAAAGGCGGCGACCCCCACCGCTACGCTGAGGTTGAGGCTGCGGCCTGTGCCTGGTTGAGGTAGCCTCAGCTTGGGCAGCGCGTCACGCAGCCAAGTGGGTAAGCCGCGCGACTCTGAGCCAAACAGTAGGTAATCGCCGCGCCGAAACTGGGCGCTGGTGTACAGCTCGCTGGCATGGGTGGAAAAGGCCCACACCCGTGCCGGATCGCCCTCAATACTGCCCTGAAAGGCCGTCCAAGACGTGTGTTCATGCACCGTTACGCCTGTAAAGTAATCCATCACCGCCCGCTGATATTCACGGTCTGTGAGGTGAAAGCCGTAGGGCCGTATCAGGTGCAGCTCGGCCCGCAACACAGCGCAGGTGCGGGCAATGTTGCCCACGTTGCCCGCCTTTTCGGGCGAGTAGAGCACCACATGGCACAGCGGGCCATCAGCGCGCGCCAGTTGGCTCATCGCTGCACCAGCAGTACGGTGACGCGGGTCTGAACATGGTCAGGAGCCAAGCCCTCACTGGTCTTAAAACTAACCCCCACGCGGCTTTGCGGCAACTCAAGCAGCGCGGCTATACTGCTGGAAATGTCACGGCGCAGCGGCCCCAACTTGGGCGTATCAAGGGTAATAACCAGCGCCACATTGCCGAGTGTATAGCCCGCCTGAGCGACCAGCTGCAGACAGCGCCGCACAATCTGAGCCGAGTCTAGGCCGCGCCACTGCGGGTCAGTGTCGGGGAAATACTGCCCTATATCGCCCAGCGCAAGACCCGACAGCAGCGCGTCAGCCACGGCGTGCAGTGCTGCGTCGCCGTCACTGTGGGCCACCGCTCCACGCGCAGAAGGTACCAATACTCCGCCCAGCATCAGCGGGCGACCTACCGCCAGGCGGTGCGCGTCTTCACCGTAACCCACGCGGTAGGGGAGTGCCACTACTTCAGATAATGCAGCATCAGACATGCGCCCCAGTGTAACGGGCCAGGGGGATAGGTAGGGGGCAGTGAAGCCAAAAAGCCACTGATACGGATTCCGATTGATTTGGCGTACTTCCGAATCAATCAGGGCGGATGCGAGTGGGAACAGCATACGGACTGTGCGGTATGGAGCCGCAGGCGGCGCTTTTCCGACTGTGGTGGAATTTAGCGGCAGTCCGTATGCTGACCCAACTGCGCAGCTGGCAAAAGTGCTGACGAATAAGCCTGCTCGCTTCCCGCTTCAATTGCACCTTTGCTCTATCTCTCTATCATTTATCTTTTAGCGCAAGGTCTTACTCACCAGTACATTGCTATAAAAATCTGTAGCTTTGGCGTCAGGCTTTACTTTGCCCAGTTGTTGCAAAAACTTTACCGTTTTTTGCCAGTTGGCCGGGTTGTTATAGCCCAGCCCAAACTGGTTGGTCATCGAAGAGCGCATCAGCGGCAAGCTAGCCCTGAGCACGTTGATAGAGCCGCCGCCCGCCCCGAACACAGGCTGGGCCAATGCGTAGGCGCGGGCGGGGTCTTGCATGGTCAGTTGCATCCCACGCTGAATAGCGCGCGCCGTGCCGCGTCCCAGAGGGCCAACCAGGGTTTTGTCGGTGGTGATCAGTCCCACGCCCACCGCTGGATAGGCCGCGCTGACATCCAGCATGTTGACCGCCACACCCGACTTTTGCAGCGCCACCACATCGTTATTGAGGTAGCCGACTGCCGCGTCGACTTGACCGCCGCGTACCGCTTGTTGCTGGGTAAAGCCGATGTTGCTCAGCCGAATATCACTTTCTTTGAGTTTTGCGCTCGCAAGTACGGCTTGCAAAGCCAGGTAAGAGCTGCCATAAGGCCCAGGAATGCCTACCGTTTTACCCCTCAGGTCGCTCGCCGTACGGATATTTTTGTTTTTGAGGCTAAATACTGTGACGGGTGAGCGCTGATACAGGGCCAGCGTGTATTTTAGGGGTGCACCCTGTACGCGGGCAAAGATGACATCTTCGGGGTCACCCACCACAAAGTCAAGCTTGCCTTGTAGCAGTAGCGGTATCAGTGCGGTGACGTAGCCGTGCTGATACGTTACATTGAGGCCTTCAGCTTTAAAATAACCCAGTTTATTTGCCACATAAAAGGGCGTAAATTGTACATTCGGCACGTAGCCTAGGCCAATGCGTACAGTCTGGGGCGCGGCTTGCACCTGCCCCGCCAACAATAAGCTCAGAAGTCCTACACCAAGTAGGCCATAACGGAAATGGTTCATAGCCCGTAGTGTATAAGGCCCCTGCGCCTGTTTGTCCTGTGTCGCATGAGGGCTATGGCCCGTAATTGTTGATATTGGCTCAAACGCCGCGAGCATCTGTACGGTATGGATAACAACCCGCTCAAGGCTAAAACGTTATGGCCCTTACAAGTCAAGTGTACAGGTGAAGAATAGATGAGTTATCAAAAGATTTGACAAATGACGTAGTTACGCCCCATACTCTAGGACGTTAAACATATAGTAAGTGACCCAGAACACTTGTTATAGCTATTTAATATGGAGGAGCAACTTTTATGACATACCGTAAACTCAGCGAACAGGTACAACTTCTCACTAACCCTCAGCGTAGCGATACCTTTGTGAAAGATTTCAAAAATGCTGTACGTGAAGGCGAATTTGAAGCCGCCTACCTCAGCAATGAGCGCTTTCAACTTCCCAAAGCCTTTACCCGCCGTGGCAGCGACGCGACCTACAACCGTAGCATGCGCGAAATGATTTTTGAAGTGACCCCCGCCTTTGAAAACTGGTTTGAAGAAAAGAACCGTGAACTGGCTGCGTCACGCCGTGGCGGTAGCATTAAGCCTACCATCGAAACCATTGAAGCAGGTTTGGTTGATTTCAGCGAACTGGCCAAAGCCACCCGCCAAAAAATGCAGGCCAGCTACAACAAAGGCCAGTCACTGGGCAAATCACGCGCCCGTGGCTCGCGTAAGTAAGCGCTGAAGCTCTTTAGCATACCCCTTATTCCCCTGCCTGGTTGGTGGGGGATTTTGTATTGTAGCTAGGTCACTGAGGGCGAACCAAAAGATATGAAATTCTTTATATTATGGTCATAACATAGGTCTATAGGGCCTGCTCGCAGCAAGAGCGCAGAACTTGTGATGATCTGCTAGCCTGAGCACATGAAACTGGTGGTCGGCGTATCTGGTGGCAGCGGCATTCCTTATGCGCTGAGTATATTGCGCACACTTCAGCACTTGAATATAGAAACGCACCTGGTGGTCAGCAGCGGAGCCAAGCGGGTGATGGGGGCAGAGGGCGGTGTACGCTTAGAAGAGTTGACCGCGTCTGCAACCCACGTTCATGATGACCGTGACCTCGCCGCCAGTATTTCTAGCGGCAGCTTTCGCACGGACGGCATGGTGATCGTGCCGTGCAGCGCGGGCACTCTAGCAAAGGTAGCACACGGTTTTGCCGACAATCTGCTGGCCCGCGCCGCTCATGTGACCCTCAAGGAACGCCGCCCGCTGGTGCTGGTGCTGCGCGAAGACCCGCTTCCAAGGCCGGTGCTGGTGAATATGCTCGCTGTGCACGACGCTGGGGCCACGGTGATGTCGGCTTCACCGGGCTTTTATCATGCACCGGGCAGTGTAGAAGAACTGCTGCACTTTGTAACGGTGCGGGTGCTGGATCAGTTTGGGCTGGAAGCGGGCGGGATGAGACGCTGGGGGGAGACAGAGTGACAAGAGAACGGGGTACAGAGAGCAGGGAAGGGGGCATACAAAAAGGGGTCATAGAAAAACAGCGTGAGCCAGAGTGGCAGCGCCGTGAGTATGCCGGGTTAACTCCACAACAGGCTGAGTACACTGACCTAACCGGGACTTCCCTTACTGACCCTGTTGCACACCCGGCAATCCGCAGCCTAGAGCCCCAAGCATTTTCCGCCCTTATCCCCGCTGCTGGCTTAGGCACTCGTTTGGGGCTTGGCCCTAAAGCGGCTGTTACCGTGGGTGGCCGGTCACTGCTGGCGTGGGCAGTAGAGGCGCTGGCCCCGCACGTGGCGCAGGTGGTGGTGGCTCTCCCCGCTGGCCTCAGCCTTCCCGCCGATGTCCGCACAGATCTGCCCGTAGGTGTGCGCACCATCACAGGCAGTCAGACGCGACAAGGCAGTGTGCGCCTGCTGCTAGAAGCCACAGACGCAGACTATGTGCTGATTCATGACGCGGCCCGTCCCTTTTTGAGCGCCACGACGGTTCAGGCTATACAAGCCGCCGTGCAGCAAATGGGCGCGGCAACGGTGGCCTTGCCGGTGGCCGACTCGCTGGTGCGCGGCAACAATGACCATTGGGCCCAAGCCGTGCCACGCGAGAATCTGTGGGCCGTGCAAACCCCGCAGGGCTTTCGGCGCACGCTGCTGCTACAAGCCCATGTACAGGCTCAGGCCGAGGGCTACGCGGCGACCGATGACGCAGGCCTGGTCGCCAGATTGGGCCACGCGGTGACGCTGGTAGAGGGTGACGCTCACCTGTTCAAGGTGACGCGGGCAGGTGATTTGGCTTTGGCCCAGATGGTTGCGGCGGCATGGAAGTAGAGTTTGTCATCAGTGCCCCTTCACTGATTAAACTCTATGCAGGTGTACTCTATATGCTTGAACTTTATGCGGCTGAACTCTATCTCTATACAGTGTTGACCACTCATCCCCCACACCAAATGACCCTTACCCCAACCGACTACGCCGCCGCCCTCAAGCCCAAAGGTTTGTGCCGACTGGTTGGGGCTGTGGCGGTTCTGGTGGCAGTGCTGGTGGTAGCTGTGTGACCCGTCTGCCACTACAGCCCCTGACCTACTTTGCCCCCGCCAAAATCAACCTCGGCCTGTCGGTGCTGGGCCTCCGGCCTGACGGCTACCACGACCTGCACAGCCTATTTGTCCCGCTGAACGTGGGCGACACGCTAGAGATTTTGCCCGCCGACACGCTGACACTCGGAGTAAGGGGCGCAGACCTGCCGACTGACTCGCGCAACCTGGTCTACCGCGCGGCCCGCGCCTACCTAGACGCAGCAGGCGTGAGTAGGGGCGCAAGCATCACCCTCTATAAGCGCCTACCGCTGGCTTCTGGCCTCGGCGGGGGCAGCAGCGACGCAGCGACCACCCTGCTGGCACTGGCGAAACTGTACCCATCAGACGCAGATTTACCTGCTCTGGCGCTGCAACTTGGTGCAGATGTGCCGTTCTTTTTGCTGGGCGGCGCGGCGCTGGTAGAAGGTGTGGGTGAGCGGTTGACCCCGCTCGCCTTGCCCCCCGTGCATCTGGTCTTGCTCAATCCTGGTGTGGCAGTGAGTGCCGCCGATGCGTACCACTGGCTCGACGAATCGGGCGAGTTTGGTCCTCCACTCAGACTAGACGCGCTGCGCCTGGCGCTGGATAAGGGCCTGGAAGTGCCTTATTTTAACTCGCTGCAACCGGGTGTGCTGGCCCGCCACCCCGAACTCCATGCCGTGCTCGGCGCACTGGGGGACGCCGGTTTGCACTCGGTGATGATAAGCGGCTCAGGTTCAACCTGCTTTGGGTTAGCCCGCGATCAAGCTCAGGCACAAGCCGCCGCCCAGCTCCTGCAAAAGCAGTGGCCTGAGTGCTGGGTACAGGCCGCACAGACTGCGGGGTAGCAGAGCAATCTGATACGGGTTTCGCGGTATCAAGTGCCGCCTGTGCTTTCCTAGCTGTGCTCCTGATTGTGCTGGAATGAAGCAGAAATCCGTATGACTCATGAGTTGCATTGGGTGAATAGTCCTAATAAACACGTCTGAGACGTGCTTT
>JAGLBF010000029.1 GCA_018260375.1 Deinococcus sp. | reverse complement strand
TCTGGCTGGAGGAGATTTCTGGGGAAGTGGACTGGGGAGTCCGCTTCTTCTTTTTTGCTTTGGGGGAAGCAAAAAACCCAGTTGAGCCACTATAGCTCACAGAAAGCTGACCAAGCAGGTGTGTCATGTAGGCCGCAACAAAAATTTCTGAGCTGGAAAGGAGTCTTATGAAGAAAATCTTGGCAGCAATAATAACTTTATCTTTAGTAGCATGTGGTAGTCAAAGTGAAATATCAAATGAGACTGTCAAAAAACCAGAAACTCAATCTTCACGACTATCCGCAGAGGATAATCAAATTGTTGACAAAATTTGGTACATGGAAAGCAGTAAAGTTGATACTTTGATTGAAAAAATGAAATCTATTCCTGCTTCAGAGCAAGATGCTTTCGTTCTGGCAGCTCTAGAAAAGGAAAAGGTAGTAACTGAAAGTCAAAAAATTAAGTCTCAAGGGTATCGTGATTCTATATCAGATTGGGCAAGTCTCAGCAATGAGGAAAGATTACTGTGTGTAGGAAATCCTAGTGCATGTCTAAAAATCAGAAGTGCAGCAACTTATGCAGAAAATGAAGCATTTAATGTTTTTCCCGATGGGGCCAGACACGGAAGGCAGGACGCTTTCAGGCATGCACTATGGAATGCAGTTATGACGACCGAAATATCATACTGGTGGGCTGAACACTGGTCAAATGCCCATGAGTCTGATGCGCCAAACAACAACGAGCGCGAAATGGATTACTATAACAATTCAGTGGGCCGCTCAGCAAGTTGGTCTGGCGCATCTAGATACAGTCTATCCACAACTATTAAGCAAAAGTTACTCAATCAGCAACTAGTATGTCAGAACGGAGCATATGAAACTGCTCCTCTAAAAGCAACCAATAACTATCCATGCTTCTAATCTGATAGACAAAAAATATGAGAAAGACACAGACAATAACAGTTTTAGGATTAATCGCACTTGTAGCTCTATTTCTTTATCCCCGAATTATATCGTCAAACAGTGGGTTAAAAATAACTGTGGCGAATCATTCAGATATCAGCAGTAGTATCTATATAAGAAGTCAAAGAAATGAAAATGATTATATTGAAAAAGATGTGGGCTATCTAGAAAAAAATCATTCTAGCTCCACTTATTTATCGCCAAATGGAGATTCCTCACTTCTTTTAATTATCAAAAATAGCAAATATGAAATAAATAAAGATATGAATTTTTATTTATACAGAGGCATCAAAGGCGAAGTATCCATAGATATTTACAGTAAGGATAAGATAATTCTGAGACGAAAAAACAAATGATTTTTTCAACTGAATTTAATCCCCACCAATCTACTAATAGTCTATTCCATAATTCCTCTCCCTCTGCCTTTCACGGGCGGTTTTAGCGTCCTCCGGGTCAAGCTCCAGCGGTTTTCCGCTGGGGTGTTTTTGTTGCTGCTGGTCATCGTCGCGGTCATGGGTCAGGCCCAGTTCGCGGCCTAGCTGCTGCTCTAGCTGGTACGCCTGGTGCTGGAAGTGAACCAGGTCGCCTTCAGCGCCCCTTCTGAGCGTCGTATCTGTGCCAAAGCAGACGTGGACATGGATATTCCCCCCTCCTGTTGATGGACATCCACCGCGTAGATTTCGGCAGCCGGGCGGCACTCCTGTACCGCCTGGGCGACAAGCTGCGCGGATTGTCTCTGTCCTAGACAAAGATTTTCTTGCTTATGCTTATGCTTGAGGTTGGCGTTTAACAATCTGACGGCGTGTAGCTTTTGCTGTAGTACGTGTCAAAGACGGGCAGAATGCCGTACCAGGCATTGTCGTTTGTATGGATTATCGTTTCTATTAAATCTCCTCCTCGCGTTGCAACTCTGTAGCGCCCAACAAAAATGAATAGCCATTAGGTTGTGCAAGCTCTAAAAAATTGTAGGAGCCCCTACGCGATCCCTATCAGTTCTTATTGCCGCTGAGTTGGACTAAACTGAGGTATGATTGCAACCACTTTTAACCACGCGGGGGGTGTGGGGAAAACCAGCATTGTCCTCAACACAGGCCATGAGCTGGCCCGCCTGGGCTACCGGGTGCTTCTCATTGACCTTGACCCTCAGGCCAATTTAACCAGTTGGCTGGGGGTGCATGATGCCAGGCAAGAAGAGACGGTGTACTTTACGGCCACCGAAAATGCACCATTGCCTACGCCGCGCCGGGTGTTTGGCCTCGACCTGATTCCTTCAACGATTGATTTGGCAGTTGCTGAGTCTATAATCCCCGCACGATTTCCAGCGATCCTTTCCTTGCGAAAGGTGCTACGCGCTGAGCCGCAGCGCTGGGATGTGGTGTTAATTGATGGCCCGCCCAGCTTGGGACAGCTCGCCGGGCTAGGTGCGCTGGCTTCAGACGTGTTTTTGGTGCCTATCAGCACACGCGCCAAAGGAGTAGAAGCACTGCACGGGCTGCACATCGCCCTCAAGAACTATCAGGAATTTCAGTCTGACTTGCGGGTGGCGGCTTATATTCCAACTATGTATGATGCGCGCCGCCGCGAAGACAACCAAATTCTTGAGCAGATGCGTCACACCCTTCCTAAAATCACCCTGCCAGTGCCTGAGCGGGCCGCCGAATGGAACAGAGCCGCCAGCTCAGGCAAACCGGTGACCCTCTCCGCGCCGCGTTCAGACGCTGCTGAAGACGTACGTAAGGTCACAAGAGAGTTAATACAACTTCTGGAGTTACCACCCGTTCGTACATTTACGAACGCCCCGGAGGTCAGCCGTGGACAGTAAAACCACCAACCGCCTAAGCGGAATTTTTGGAGAAGCTGCACGCCTGGTACAGGCCCATGCTGGGCGGATGACTACCCTGGCAGTAAGTCAGTTGCGCCCTGGCAGCCGTCAGCCCCGTAAAACCTTTGACCAAAAGGCTCTAGATGCGCTGGCCCAGAGTATTAAGGCGAAAGGGATACAGCAGCCACTCCTGGTACGCCCTGTTGCAGACGGTTATGAGATTGTGGCAGGCGAACGCCGCTGGCGAGCGGCCCAAATCGCTGGCTTACTTGAAGTGCCCGTGATTGAAAAAAACATGACTGACCAGGAAGCTGCCGAGGCCGCCTTGATCGAAAATTTGCAGCGAAAAGACTTAAACGCCTTTGAAGAGATTGACGGCAAATTATCTCTGGTGGCGCTGGCCTGGGGTATCACGCCAGGTGAGGCCAGAACGCGTCTGAATGAGCTGTTACGTCATCCCCAAGAAGCGGACGTACAACTCTTGGACGCGCTGTTTAGCGCTCTAGGCAAAGAAAGCTGGCAAAGCTATGCCAAGAATAAGTTGCGTGTGTATAACTGGCCTAGCGCTCTGGTCGCCGCTCTGGGCGAAGGCATGTTGATGGGCACAGCTACCCTGATTGCCAAAGCAGATGAGCAGCACCAGCAGCATCTGATCGAACTATGGCGTTCAGGGGCAAGCCGCGCTGCCTTGGCCGTAGAAGTGCAGCGGCTTGCCCCTGAACGTGGTGTTGTGGTAGAAGAGCGTCTCGCCACTTTGCTCAAAAACCGCAAGTGGCGCGCCCAGTTAACCCTTGATGAAGCTGAGGCACTACAATCGTGGATACAGAGTATGCCTGAGTCACTGCGCCTAAAACTAGAAGAGTCATAGTAATTTTCGTTCGTTCGCCCGAGCAAATCTCAGCGAGTGCGGGTTTAGCCCTGTCTTTCAGAAGGCTATTGAGAGCACGCTCCTCAGTACGTCACCCCTGTCAACTCCTGTGATACCTTCCACAGCCGCTGCACGTCGGCCATGCGCTGTGCGGCTTTGCTCATGCTCACCAGTTTGGGTGCGCCGCGCAGCTCCAGAAATCCCCCAGGGCCTGCAAAGTCATTGGCCTGTGCGCTCATGGTGGCGGCATAGAGGGTTGGCAGCGCTCCATGCGCCGCACTCTGGGCAAAGTAGGGGTTGAGCCGTGTATAGATGTCGTCAGCTTGCAAATTGGTGGCAGCCCAGCCCGGGTGAGCGGCGGTGGCGAGGGCTGACATTCCCTGACGGGCAAAGTATTCATTGAGGCCGCGCATAAACAGCAGATTAGCGAGCTTACTCTGTCCGTAGGCCTGCGAAGGGTTGTACCTTTTTTCAGACTGAAGGTCATCAAAGTTCATCTTGCCAAAGCGGTGCATCATGCTGCTCACGTTCACCACGCGGGCGCGGGGAGTAGCGCGCAGCGCTGGCAGCAGCAGCCCCGTCAGCGCAAAGTGTCCCAGGTGATTGGCACCGAACTGCGTTTCAAAACCGTCTTTGGTCTTGCCCTGGGGCGTTGACATCACGCCTGCGTTGTTGACCAGAATATTCAGGTGGTCGTATTTGGCCTGAAACGCCTCCGCAAAAGTCCGCACTGAAGACAGGTCAGCCAGGTCAAGCGGCATCACCTCAATGTCGGCGTTTGGAACGGCCTGCTTTATGTCCTCTAGGGCTTTTTGTGCTTTTTGTTGATTGCGGCAGGCCATAATGACGGTGGCCCCCTTGGCGGCGAGGGCAAGGGCTGTTTCAAAGCCCAGGCCAGAGTTGGCCCCGGTTACGATGGCCATGCGGCCTGTCTGATCGGGGATGTTTTCTACTGTCCAGTTGGTCATGAGTTCTCCTTGAGAGGGTTGGTCGGCTGCTGATACGGCTTCCGATTGATTTGGCGTATTTCCGAATCAATCAGGGCGGATGCGAGTGGGAACAGCATACGGACTGTGCGGTATGGAGCCGCAGGCGGCGCTTTTCCGACTGTGGTGGAATTTAGCGGCAGTCCGTATGAGTGATAAAACGGTTTCTACGCCACCACACCAGCCCTACCGCCACGGCTGCCAGCGTCAGCAGAGGCAGGGCTAAGGGACTTGGCGACGTGGGCGCCGGGTCATCAAAATGTCTGAAATGTTCTTGGATGGCCTCTGGCAGCCCTTGGCCACTGAGGGCTTTACCGTGGCCGACGGATGCCAGTTCTGGCGCTAGGTCAGCTAGGCGGCGCACCGTCTCACGTCCGTCCGAGCGGCTCATGTACACAAAAGCGTGCCCAACCTGTGCCGGTTCACCTGTCAGCAGCGTGAGCGGACTGCGAGCATTGGCTGTAGAAAAGGCGTCGCCTACAATCAGCGTGCGGTCTGACTCGCGCCACAGCGAAACGTGCCCTGGTGTGTGCCCCGGCGAGGGAATCGTGTGCCAGCCTGCAGCGTGCGGCACTGTGCCGTCGGCGGGCAGCGCCTGTATATGGGGCCGCAGGTCAGGCGCGGCGCTGGTACGGCGGCCCATTTGGTACTTGCGCTGAGCCGTCAGAAACGGCAGTTCATTCGCGTGAGCATAGACCGGCACCGGCCACTGTTCAAGAAGCTTTTTTACGCTGCCCGCATGGTCAACATGGCCGTGCGTCAGGATGATAGCGCTGGGCGGGCGCTTTCCGTGAATCTTTTGCGCCGCCCGCCGGATCATTGCGGCGTCAAGTGGCGTGCCGGTATCCACCAGCACCCACTTGCCGCCGGGCTGACCCAACAGGTAGGCATTCACGATAGGCAAGCGGATCTGCGCCACGTCCGGGCGCAACAACCGTGTGCCGCCCAACATAGACGGATAGGGCAAAGACTGAAAAGGGCGTTGTTTGATCATACAGAAACCTCCTGGGGTGTGGAGTGATAGGCAGACTGAGACACCTGCGAATCGCGAAATTGTAAGTCGTACAAGTCGCGGTACAGGCCCCCAGCCGCCAGTAGTTGCTCATGAGTGCCTTCAGCCACCACGCGGCCGCTGTCCATCACCAGAATGCGGTCAGCGTGGCGAATGGTGCTCAGGCGGTGGGCGATCACAAAGGTGGTGCGGCCCACCATCAGCCGCTCCAGGGCCGACTGCACCAGCACCTCAGATTCATTGTCCAGGGCGCTGGTCGCTTCATCTAAAAGGAGGATGCGCGGGTTTTTTAAGATGGCGCGGGCAATAGCGATGCGCTGACGCTGCCCGCCTGAGAGCTTCACCCCGCGCTCCCCCACCACCGTTTCATAGCCGTGCTCAAAGGCGCTGATAAAGGCGTGGGCGTTGGCGGCCTGGGCGGCGGCTTCTATCTCCGGCCACGTCGCGTCGGGACGGCCATAGCGGATGTTCTCGGCCACCGTGCCGGAAAAGAGCAGGGTTTCTTGCGGCACCAGCCCCACCTGACGGCGCAAGTCGGCCAGTGGGTAGTCGCGCACATCGCGCCCGTCTACCCGCAAAACCCCTTCTGTTACGTCCCAAAAGCGCGGAATCAGGTTGACCAAGGTGGATTTGCCCGCCCCGCTTGGCCCCACCAGCGCCACCACCTGTCCGGCTTCTACCTCAAAGTTAAGGCCGGAGAGGACAGGCTGCCCGCCGTAGTCAAAGCGAACGTTGTCAAAGCGCACACGGCCCTCGGCGCGGACTAGAGGCACAGGCACGGCAGCCTCAGGCAGGTCACTGTGCTCGTCGAGCAGTTCAAAAATGCGACTAGACGCCCCCAGGGCCTCTTGAAACTGGTTAAAGATCCCTGTCAGGCCCGCCACCGTACCGCCCACCTGCATGGCATAGAACAGAAAAGTGACGAGGTTGCCCGGCGTCATGGCCCCGCTCATCACCAACCGCCCACCGTACCACAGCACCAGCGCCAGCGCCCCGAAAGTCAGAAAGCTCATGGTACCTGACATCAGGGCCTGTAACCCGGCGCGGCGAAGGCCAGCCAGAAAGGAAAGCTCCACCCCGCTGCTGTACCGCCCGCGCTCCAGGTCTTCGGCGGTGAAACTCTGCACCACTTGCACGCCGCTGATGGCTTCCTCAGCGTCAGCGTTGGCAGCGGCTACGGCGTCTTGTACCTCGCGGCTCACCTTCCGGATGCGAAAGCCAATGGCAAACGCCGTGCCGATCACTAGCGGAATAACCGCCAGGGTCAGGAGACTCAGGCGCGGGCTGGTAGTCACCAGCAAAATAAGGGAGCCGATGAGGGTAAATCCCTGCGCCGCCAGTTGGGCCAGTGCCGTACTGGTGACGGTTTGAACCGTACCCACGTCGGATGTCAGTCGGCTGGTGAGATCGCCCGTCTTGTGGTCGCCAAAAAAGCGCGGCGAAAGCGTCAACAGGTGCGAGAATAGGCTGCGCCGCAGGTCGGCGACCACGCTGGCCCCCACCCGTGACAGCAGGTAGGACTGCGCCGCGCCAAACAGGGCCGAGAGTGCGAAGATGCCCAGTAGACCCAGCACGGTGCGGTCAAGCGGCCCGGTGTCGGTGCTGCCTACCCTGAGAAAAGAGGCGTCGATAAGTTGTCCCAGAAATTTGGGGAAAATCAGGTTGAGGCCGCTAGAAAGCAGCGAAGCCACCACGCCCAGGGTAAACAAAGCGCGGTAAGGGCGGGCGTAGTACAGCAGACGCACAAGCTGCCGGGGGTCACGCGGCCTACGGGACGCCTGTTGAGGCTGAGTTAAATTGGTTTGGGAGCGCATGAAAGAAGTCTAGTTCCTCTTATAAAGATTCTGACGTGAACCGTGTTGAACACGCGACGAAAGAAAGGCAGCGGGTGTAGGAAAGGTGCAAGCAACAGCACAAACTTCGCGGTATACAAGCGCAGTCCGCATGACCACACAACCCTGCTTTATCACACAGCCACGCGTTACCACACAGTCCCGCACCGGTGCAGCTTACGAAAGTCGTCCACCACGTGTGTAGCTTCAGGGCTAAAAGCCAGCACGTTCAGCCCGGCGGTGTCCAGGCGTGGCCAGGTCACCAGCCCCGCGCCGTTAGGGTTTCCCGTGCGGGCAAAGTTGGCCCAGTAGGTTCGCATGCTCCGGGCCAGTTCCAGTTGGGCGGGCGAAAAACGGCTGTAGTCGCCCAGGGCCGCCGACGCGCCCATGATGCTCGCCACTTCTGCCGAGTGATACGCACCAAACTCCGGCACGGCCACCCCCGGCTTAAGGTAACTGCTGTACGGCACATTGCGGTCACGGAACTCGTAGCTATACACCGGCACCTGCGCGGCGCGGTTGCGAGCGAAGTCACTGGTGGGGCAGGCAAAGGTGCCGTCGGTGCTGGACGCCGCCAGTGCTAGGGCGCGGGTAGGATAGTGCCAGGGCAGGTAGTGGATCAGTGTTTTCCAGGTGCCGCTTAAGCCCCCGAAGGCGTAGCTGATGCCCAGATACTCTACGAAGGTCATGTCCTGCCCCGGCTTGCTGATAAACGAGGCGAAGATGCTGCCCTCATCGCTGTTGGATCCGATCAGCAGCGGCACCGCAGCCACCGCCTCCTGACTACTAGGGTGCAACAGTACGGCAGCAGGAGACACGGGCAAGGTAGGCACGCCGTACACCGGCGGGAAGGTTACGGTGGAGGGCAGGCCGCCGGGCTTGGCAGCCAGCACTTTTTCCAGTGGCAGGGCGCGCAGGCAGGCCACGTCTGCCGGGTCACAGCCCATGCTCCGGGCCGCGCTGCTGCTTGTGTTGACGGTGGCGTCACGCCCCGCTGTCAGTTGGGGATCGGTACAGGGGCCACTTTGAATGATGGCCTTGTCAAATAGCCCCCTTGAGCCGGGCATCAGCAGGTGCTGGCACAGGCTCATGCCGCCTGCTGACTCTCCAAAAGCGGTCACATTGGCCGCGTCACCACCAAACGCTGAGATGTTGTTACGCACCCACTTCAGGGCAAGTTGCTGGTCAAGCAGGCCGTAGTTGCCCACCGAATCTCCCTCCGCCAGCGCGGGCAGGGCCAGAAAACCAAGTGCGCCCAGGCGGTAATTCACGGTGACCACCACGACGTGTTGCTCGCGGGCCAGGGTTCGGGGGTTATAATCGCTGCCCGCGCCGCTGGAATAGCTGCCTCCGTGAATCCAGACCATCACCGGAAGGTTTGTGGCACCTGCTGGCGCGTACACGTTCAGGGAGAGGCAATCTTCTGCGCCGCGCACAATGGGCTTGGTCTGACCAGGTGCGCTCAGCACCTGCGGGCAGGCCATTCCCGGTTGCAGTGCCGGGCGCTGTGCTGTCCACGCAGGCAGCGGCTGCGGAGAGTGCCAGCGCAGCGCGCCGGTGGGCGGCTTGGCATAAGGAATACCTTCCCAGACAGCCAGGCCGTGATCCAGCGACCCGACCAGGGGGCCAGCCGGGGGCGTAACGCGGGTACTCTGGGCCAGAGGTGCAGGCGGCGGCGGGGTTAGCGAGAGTTGGGCATACGCGCTGCCAAAGAACAGACTGAGCGCGAGGAGGATTCGTCCTGGCATGGGTTCCTCCGGTACAAAAAACTCAGACGGATGACATCAAAAACGACCTGATATCATTCCGAGCAGATGCGAGTAGCAGCAAGATGTGTTGACGGGGGGACTACACCGTCAACTCAAACGATCAGGGAAAGGCCATACGCAGCGAGGCGATTGACCTGCGGTTCAAGGCCCTCACCCTTACCGCACCGCCTTTACAGTACAGGCTCCGTCAGGGCGACCAGCTTCACGTCCATGTTTCCGCGCGTGGCGTTGGAATAGGGACAGACCTGGTGCGCTATATGCAGCAGTTCAAGGCTCTTTTCTTCAGTCTGACCAGGAATATACACCTGCAACTCCATGCCCAACACGTACTCAGTTTCTGTTTTGGCATACAGGCTCACAACGGCTTTGGCCTGCGCCTGCGTGGTGTCTAGGCCCATACGGCGGCCCACTTCGCCCAGGGCTGACAGGTAGCAGGCAGCGAACCCGGCGCCAAACATCTCTTCGGGGTCGGTGCCTTCACGGTTAGAGTGGGCAGGGCGCGTTTTCAGGTGAAGGCGCTGCTCACCCAGGTACACGTCGCCGCTGCGTCCACCTGTGGCGATAGAGGAGGTGGTGAACAGTTTTTTCATGGCGGTCTGGTTGCTTTCTGTCTGGGTCGTAGTATCTGCCTGGGTCGTGGTATCTGTCTGGGTCATGGTAGATGCTCCTTTACATTGAATGGGTTTTAACTAAGTGTGCACTCAGTTGATTGCTTTTTGCAAGTATATCGGAAAGAGTGAGGGTAAGGTGATATACACCGCCTGACCTACACACGTGCGCTTAGGCTTGAACTGTGCCGCGCTGCTGGGCCAACTTTTTGATCTCAGCTAGTGCACCCGGCACATGTACGGTGTGCAGCATGTTGCGCAGCTCGTAGACCAGCTTGCCTTCTGGGTCAATCACAAAGGACGCCCGGTTGGACACACCCATCAGCGAAGTCAAGCCGCCCATAACGCCATACGCTTTGCAGATGGTCTGGTCAGGGTCGGGAAGCAAAGGGTAACTCAGGTGGCATTTTTCGCGGAAGGCCGCTTGTCCGCCCTCTGAATCAGTGCTGATGCCTATCACCTGCGCGCCCAGCGCCTCAAACTCTGGCAAGGTGGCTTCAAACTTCTGGGCCTCAATAGAGCAGCCGTAGCTGTTGGCCTTGGGATAGAAGTACAGCACCACCCACTGACCGCGCAGGGCGCTGAGAGAAATGGATTTGCCGTCGTCACTGACACCAGAAAAATCTGGGGCCGGCTGGTTCAATTGGGGTTTGCTCATGCAGTTGCTCCTTGACGGTTTGCGTCTTGCGGTCTGCCCAACCTGAGGCGCAGACCGCGCAGCTCATAGCCCTTCACGATTTCGTTGTAGCCCACGCTGGGATGACGCACAATCTCTAGGTCATTCCACATCAGCAATCGGCGCAGGAAGATGTCTGACTCCTTAATGGCCAAAAAAGCACCGGGACAACGGTGTGGCCCGTCTCCAAAAGCGAGTCCCTGAGCCTGTACACCTTTAGGCAATGGGCGGTGCGGACACAGCTGCTCGGCGTCCTCACCCATCACGGCAGGGTCAACATTGGCGGTTTGGATGTTGATGGCAAAGGTGGTGCCAGCAGGAAAGGTCTGCTCGCCCACACTCACCTCCTGGTTGGTGTGGCGGTAAAGCATGGTGACCACCGGATCAAGCCGCAGCAATTCGTGCAAGATGGCGTGGCGCTCCGACTCGGTGCCGTGCACGTAATCGGCGCGCAGCTCAGGATTTTTGAGCATCTGGTAAGCCGCCAGCGTGATGAATTCGCGGGTGGTGATCATGCCGGCTGTGGCGTAGGTGATGCACTCGGTCAAGATGTCCTGGTCAGAGTAGTCACGTTCCAGCAAATAACTGATCAGGTCATCCTTGGGGGCTTTTTTGCGGGCTTCAATGGCGGGTTTTACGTCCAGCATAAAAAAGAGCCCCACCGCGCCGCCCATCGTCACATCACGCAGCGGGGTAAACCGGTTATTTGCATCTGGCGCGCCGTCTAGACCGGTGCTGACGAAAGCTTCAATGCGTTTTTCCATGCCCGGCAGACGGCTACTGGTCAGCCCCACGACGTTGGAGGCCACCTGCACGGCCAGTCGCAGGCTCAGGTCATCCAGAGTCATTTCACCTTTGTGCGCCAGTTCGGCCACCATATCGTCGGCCAGTTTGGCAATCATGGGGCCGTAGCTGTTGACGGCTGTGGGCGTAAAGTATCTGGCGGTAGCGCGGCGCATCTCGGTGTGCTCCTCACCGCTCATGTACAGCACAGGTGGATGCACAGATCCCTGGGCGTTGCTCGCCTGGTCGGCCAGAAAGCCAGCCTGGTTTACTTTGGTATCTTTGAGGATGGTTCGGCTGTCGCTGTAGCTTTGCGCCTGCAGCAATTCGCCGCGTGGTGTGATGTCGTAGCCGTCTGTTAACAGTTCTGTGCGGCGGGTCAGTGAATCGGTCTTGCCAGAAAAAGGGCAGCCAGTGGGGGAGGGTTCAGTCATGTGCATTCTCCTTGACACGGACGGGAATGAGGCCCGCCAGCGTCAGAATCAGGTCTTCGCGCTTACTGCTGTCCAGAGCGGCCAGGTAAGGCTCGGTGACGGCTTCTACGGTTTGTAGGCCCCTCAGCCAAGTCGCTTCACCTACAGGAGTCAGGCGAATCTCTACTTGTCGGCCATCGCTGCTGCTGCGTTCGCGGCTGATCAGCCCGGCCTCTTCAAGGGTGCCCAGCAGCCGGCTTACCTCATAGCGGGGCATCTGCATGGCGTCAGCCAATTCGGCACTCTGGTAAGACCGCACCTTAAGGTAGCCCAGGGCAATAAAGGCCTTGAGGTCTATGCCGCATTCCTGGCGCAAACGAGCCGCACCATCGGCAGCCAGGGACTGCCACAAATTCCAGATGGCACTGAGCAATTGAATAGAAGGGGAAGAAGGCATCGTCAGTATCTCTCCTGCCCACCTAACCTATTGCATTTTGCAACTAATTAGATGAGTGGAGGCTCAACAAAAGCTCACGGTATATGAATTCAGACTTGAACCTTACCGAACACGCAAATCCGGGAAGCGGGATAAGCAATCAGTACGCAGGCGGCAGTGCAAAAGCGCAGGCCGTAGCACACCTTGCAGCACTTGCTCTCACCTGCCCAGTAGACTCGCGCATGGTTTGGTGTGCACAACCCAGCACCGCAGGTCTACTCCTTTTTGTCAAACACTGTCCAAAGCCATTCATTACAGGCCCGCCGTTCAAGGCCCACAGCTTCTATCCTGCAGCGCCTCACTCATAGACCGAACCTCAAACCTTACACTAGCTCAAACCTTACACTGTGACGCATGACCAACACCACCCTAAGCCAGCGCCTTAGCCAAGATCTTAGCGAACTGCGCGACTCTGGCCTGCTGATTCACCCCCGTGTACTCGACGCACCCAACCGCGCCCGAACCCGCGTAGACGGGAAGGAGGTGATCAACCTCGCCAGCAACAACTACCTGGGCTTTGCTGACCACCCCGCCCTCAAAGAAAAAGCTGCCCGCTTCCTGCAAGACTGGGGCGCGGGCGCGGGGGCGGTGCGCACTATCGCAGGCACGCTGCGTATCCATGAAGACTTTGAAGAACAACTGGCTCACTTTAAGCACACGGGCAGCGCTCTGGTGTTACAAAGCGGCTTTACTACCAATCAGGGTGTGCTGGGTACGCTGCTGCGGGCGGGCGACTTGGTGGTCAGCGACGCCCTCAACCACGCGAGCATCATTGACGGGCTGCGGCTGGTCAAGGCCACCAAAAAAGTCTACGCCCACGCCGATCTGGGTGAGCTAGAACAGCTCCTGCGCGACAATCCCACCGACGGCCTAAAAATGGTGGTCACAGACGGCGTTTTTAGTATGGACGGCGATATCGCTCCGCTTGACCAGCTGGTGCCCCTCGCCCGCCGCTACGGCGCTGTGGTTTATGTAGACGATGCCCACGGCTCAGGTGTGCTGGGCAAAGCGGGGCGCGGCACGGTGCACCACTTCGGCTTTGAACATGCCGACGACGTGATACAAGTCGGCACCCTCAGCAAAGCCTGGGGGGTGGTGGGCGGTTACGCGGCGGGCCACGCTGACCTGCGCCAGTTGCTCATTAACCGCGCCCGCCCCTACCTCTTTAGCACCGCGCATCCTCCCGCTGTGGTGGGTGCGCTGAGCGCCGCGCTGGACCTGGTGCAAAGCGATCCAAGCTTTATGGAACGTCTGTGGGACAACACCCGCTTTTTCAAGGCCGAACTCACCCGTCTGGGTTTTGACCTGATGGGCAGCCAGACCCCCATCACCCCCGTACGCTTTGGCGAAACCGAAACCGCTTTTAAAGCCAGCCGCATGCTGTTTCAAAAGGGCATTTTTGCCGTTGGACTGGGCTTTCCCACCGTCCCTAAAGGCCAGGCCCGTATACGCAACATCGTCACCGCCGAGCATACCCGCACAGACTTAGAGCAGGCTATCAGCGCCTATGAAGAGGTGGGTAAAGCGCTGGGAGTGATTTGAGCTTCTGTCAGCTTAACTGGGACTAGGCGGTATAGCTGCTAAGAGCCTATCCGGAAAGTCGTGAGACTAGTGGGGCGATTTTCCGGATAGGCTCTAAGCTGATGCACTATCTCAATATCATCATTGGCCACTTCATTATCTTCGGGAGTAGCCTCACCCAGAGGGTGTCTTCTGGCGGTAATGCTGGTATCGTAGCTGACGGCGTACCAACCTACAGGCAGCAAAGTGAGGAAGGGAATACTGGCAGTGTCTTTGACGTCTAGTTCGCGGGCAAGCAGGCTCACAAGTTCAATGCTGATAAATTCCAGCGGTGGCCGCAGCCTGGGGGCCATGTCATTGTCTTTCACTGCCAACGGGAGAAGGTCATCCCAGCGCGCCCAGTTGATGTGCTGCTTCCAGTCATCAATAAAGGCCACGATATAGGCTTTTTCTGTTCCGCCAAACTTGGGTCCACGCAGGGCACGGCCAATCATTTGGGTGAGCAGAATACGGCTGGTGGTTTGCCGACTCAGAAAGACAGTTTGAGCGTTAGGCACATCAGTGCCTTCAGTGAGCATGCGGATATTCACCAGAACGTCGAGTTCGCCCTGTTTAAATTTTGCCAGGGCTGCTGCGTTTTCGTCACTATTTCTGGCATTACGTTCCTCAGCAGAGCCGAGGCGGGCGTCCTGATGACTGAAGACAGCGCCAGCCTTTACCCCGCGTTCTTTTAGGAGTTCTACCAGACTCACGCACTGATACCAGCGCAAAGATAATCGTCTGGCCGTATTTTTCCTTATTGCGGTCATACTGCTCAGCGATTAACGTGTTACGTTCACGGCTTCTGGCTAGATGTTCAATTACCTTTTCAGGAATATCGCGGTAACTGCCTAGCCACTCTTGGTAATCTTCTTCGGAAAATTCGGGGCTAAACTTGGTGGCTGGTTCTTCGATAAAAGGTTGAGCCAAAACGCCCGTGAGCATCAATTCCTGAGTGTGCGCTTCAGATAGAATGCCTTGCGGAAAGAGTTGATGGAGATAACCCTTTTGCCGCTCATTGGTATAGGTTGGTGTAGCGGTAAGGCCCAGCAAATAGAGTTTGGGCACAGCTTCTCGCAGGCTGGCAATCAGTTTGCGAAAAGTCGGCGCTGGCGCGTGGTGACACTCATCAAAAACCACCGTAAGACCAGTTTGCCGGGCCGATTTCAGAAAGCCCTTGAGGCCTTTATGGATACCGGTATCCATAGCCCTGACTAACGTTTGCAGGGTAATGATAAGGACATCATCTGATGCCTGGATTTCGGCCACTTTTCCGTGTCCAATGGTGCCAGAAACGGTGCGAACAGTTAAACTGCTGCGCTGACCACCAATATTTCCAACCTCATAGCCGTTGGTGGAATCCTGACCAAAACTGCCAAACGCCTGGTCAAGAAGGTGGTGGGTATGGGCCAGCCAGATAACTTTATGACCCTGTGTAAGTGGCCCATGCGTGAGAAAGCGCGTGGCTGTAAATGTTTTTCCGCCGCCTGTCGGCAAAACGAGAATGCCACCATTAACTTCATGCGCGTCTTTAAACCAAGCGTGCAACTTTTTAAGCGCCGCTTGCTGGTGAACGGCAGGTGCCTTATGGGACGGATATTTCCGGAACTCATCAAGGCGGTATATGGCAAAGCCACGGCGCTCTCCTTTAGTCATTCCTGTAGTATCCCAAAAATACGCGTGATTTGCCAGAAGGCGCCGCTTAGCCTAAAAAATTTTGCCTAACGCTGTCAGGAGCAGAACTAAGCAGCACTGCATTTAAAACTGAATTTGAAAAAGAAATCCAAGATGTCATGGAGTCGGGTGACCCCTTAACATTCATTCCCGCCTTACCCCGTCGCCGTACTGACCGCCTTGTGACAATCTTGACCTATCTTTTCTCCATGAGCGATCAGGCAAACATCTCCCGTCGTCAACTTCTTCAGCGTGGCACAGCCCTCGCGGTACTTACTGCTGGGCCTAGTTTTCGAGCGCTCGCTCAGCAAAGCAGCGCACCTGATTTGGTTCTTCTGAATCTGGCGGATGTCCACTCGGCCTATGACCGTCTTCCTCAGCTCCTCACCTTGATTCGGGAAATCAAAGAGCGTCAGCCACAGGTGCCACACGTGCTTCTGTTTAATGGTGACATCTTTGAACTTGGTAACGTCGTTGCGCAGCGTTCCAAAGGAGCGGCCGACTATTCCTTCCTTCGGGCGATAAGCAAAGAGATACCAGTCATCTTCAACATCGGTAATCACGAATCTGACTTTATGGAACACCAGGAGTTCGTACGCCGTGCTCGTGGTGTGGGTATCAGTGTGATCACCAACTTGTATGACCGGCGCAGCGGTCTGCCTTATGCCCGCACCTTCACCACCATTCAGTTGGGTGAAAGGGCGGTGCCCGTGCTGGGGTTGGCCGTCAATGCGCTGACCACATATCCCAAAGCTGTACGGGACACCCTCCTTCCGCCTGACCCAGTGGAATTCTTTCAAGCTACCTACCCAGCGCTTACGGCGGGGGCGCCCTTCAGCATCATTTTGTCACACGCAGGCGTTGTCCCGGATAAGGCTATTCTGGGTGCGCTTAAAGGGCAAAACCTGGTGATTGGTGGACATGACCACTTACACCTGAAACACGAGACTGAAACGGCGCTTTATCTCCACAACGGCTTTAAGGGTGAGCTACTGAACGTTGTGAACGTCAAACTCACGGACAAAGGCGTTAACCTTACCAGCCAGGATTATGCAGTGACGGACACTCTCAAAGGCGATAATGTGCTTTCAGGCGTGATTGCAGCCCAGCAGCGCCTACATCTCACGCCAGAGGATACGGCTATCGTGGGGCGAGTGTCGAAAGCCTACAGCGTGCAGGAAGCGGCGCAGTGGGCGGTGGAAACGGTCAGGCGCGTGACTGGAGCAGACATCGTTGCCATCAACCACACCTCCTTTGGCCGTGGCTTTAAGGCAGGCGCGGTGCAGCGCAAAGATTTCAACGAGTTCCTGCGCTTTGATAACAAGCTGGTGAAAACAACAATTGACGCTGCTACCTTGAGGGATTTACTCGCGCTAGCCAATCAACACCGTGGAGTCCCTTTTGAGAAATTGACTGGAGACTTTATCTACACCAACGCGGTGATTCCTGAAGATGGCAAGATCTATACGCTGGTGACAGTGGACTTCCTGGCGCTTCCACAAAATCAGCCCAAATACTTTGGGAAATCTGGAATGGTGTTCGAACAAGTGGCTCAGCTCACCTCAAAGGCCGTGTTAGAAGCCGAACTTGGAAAACAAACGGCGGTAGGTCACCACCTTGACTACACTGGGTAAAGCTCTTACCCCTTGGAGTATCTGAAAATTCAGAGTGGCAGCCTGATGCCTACCCCAGGGCAAGTGTACTTCGTCAATGCGCCCAGCGCAGCAGCTACCGCGCCCTGACCAACAGCCTTGCAGCTCTGGGCTTTGGCTGGCATTGGCACTTACTGCACCACCAGCCGCGCCGTTTTTCCAGTGCGGCCCAGCATGGCGAGCAAGGATCAATGATAAATTTCCCCGCCTTGTGATACGGATTCCGTTTAATTCGTTGTACTCTGATTGTCCTAGTTGCCTGCTCTATGGTAAATTAAGAAGATATACCTATAACTAATTTTCCGTAATGCTTATTATACGCATCTGGGAAACTTCACCCTATTGCGTTCAACTCTCTTAGGCAGAACAGCTTCTTAGTCAGAACGGACTCGCCTAGGCAAGCCTGACTGCTTCCGCCAACTGCCACTGCCATCAGGTTGGAGGGTTTCTTCAGGGCAATGCGTTGCTACAGTTCAAGGCAGGCGGCTGTAGTTGACATACACCCAACTGCTGACATTGGTGCCCATGCCGATCTGGCTGGCGACGGCGGGGGAGAGGTCAACGCCGGCAGGGTTACTTACGAGGCGGCCGAACTGGTCTTTGCCACCGTTGTACTTGTTTTGGAAGGCGGCCTGGGCTTCCGGGGTGCAGGTGGGCAGGTTGAAGATGCGGCGGCTACTGGGTGCGTCCCAGTAGTTGTCGTCCTCGTTCCAGGGGCCGACTTCGCGTACTTTCACGTTGGTCAGCGAGAGGCTGTTGCGGGTGATGTTGACATAATAGGGCGGGTTAGGGTATCCGCCGGGCCAGCCTTCGTTGGCGAACTTGATCTTCTTGTCGGGCAGGGAGAGTTCACGGGAACTCGCGCCGCCGTGCGCGGCAACGGGGATATACTGGGTGGCGTAGACATAGCAGGTGTCGACGGCGGACTGCGCCTTGAATTTTTCGGTGACGCTGGTGTACCGCTGCTGTTCACTTACCCACCAGGTGCGAATGCTCTGACGGAAAGCGTCGTAGCGGTCACCGAGTAGGTCTTTGATTTGCTGGTCGGTGGCGGCCGCCGTGCCGAGCACCTGGGCGTTGAAGGTCTGAACTGCCTGGGCGGAGAGGCGGGTATCAACGGTGCCACGGGCCTGTTCGAGTTGCTTGGTTTGTTTAGCCTCAACCTGGGCAATTTTGGCGATCTGGTCCAGTTCCTGCGGAGTCAAGTGGAGTTGTTCGGTCAGGGATTGACGTTCAGCGGCGAAGCTCGGTTCCGCAGTGAGCCACAGGTAATTCAGGATGGGCTTTTGAAGCCATGGATCGTTGTTGCTCGTATCAGCGCTGGGGGTCTGGGTGCTCATCTGAACTGGGGTAGACTGGCTGCCCTGAGAGCCACAGGCGACGAGGAGTGAGAGACTAGCAAGCAGACCGAGACCGAAAACCTTTGCGTTCATAATGACTCCTTGAGGGGACGTAGAAGGTCGTTCATTAAGAGTGACGGTTCCACCAGGAGCGCAACCAGCCCCGAAACGGGGTGTATTGCCCCCCGAGTGTTTTGCGAACCTGGCTGTCCGTATGGCGGGCGATGGCCAGCACTTTCTTGTTGAACACATCTGCACGAACGTTGGAAGATGGCCGGGTGTCCAGTTGCCGCAGTTCCTGCTGTTCGGCCGTGGCGATTCCGGCCAGGGCACGGCGCTGTTGGCTGCTCAGGTGAACCTGGCGAGCCATGTCTTTTTCCATGGCAGGTAGGTTTGGCTGGCTGTACAGGTAGCCGAGGACGGGCTTATCCATCCAGGGGTCGTAGGAAGTGTTCGTGCTGGCGTTTGCGCTAGACGCGCCGAGCATGAGGTTGAAGATGACGATGAATTTGAACCAGGTGGGCATGGGTAAACTCCTTGAAGCGGAAGGCAAAGCCTCCTGAACGTGATGTTAGGTGGGGGACGGTTTGCTGGCGTTTAGGGAACGGTTTAGGGCCGAAGACCGGGTGACCGTGACCTGCGGCGGTTCTGGCAACTTAACGCTGATAGGCTCCTGATACGGACTGCCGCTAAATTCCACCACAGTCGGGAAGACACCGCCTGCGGCTCCATACCGCACAGTCCGTATGAGAAATTCACGTCAGCTACGAAACTCTCCGCCAGTGGAACATCAAATGCGTCCCACTCCTGACCGAGGAATTAGGCCACCAGAACGGCAGTTCCAGCCAATCAAAGCCAGGTAAACCAGACTTCCGCAATTTGAGTCTGGCAAGAAGCAAGCGATTCGCCTTACATCCTGAATTTCAGGCTGTGTAATAAGGATTCCGTTGAATGGCGGGTTAGGGTGTATTCAGGGTGACCGGGTGAGGCGGTGGGGTTGTGCCGAGACTTGGCCCTTGGCCCCGGACCGTGATCTGAAGTAGGCTGCGCATAGACGTGGCCTATGGTGAGAAGGGAAAAACACAAGAGGATCGACAGCAGTTTCTTTGCAGTTTTCATGATGCTCTCCCGCGTCTGAGGGTATGCACCGTGCGGTTTGGTTGCGTTTAGGGAATGGGGGAGCGTATCCAGTTTTGGAGTGTTGAGCAAACGGTTTGAGTCTATCATTGAGCTATGGCACAGAAGCTCAAGCAAGCTGTCGTAGCGGGTGAGTACCTGAAGGGTGTGCATGTGTTTCGTGCATTGACCAGTCCCAGGGTTCAGGATTACCGCTGGGCAGGGATGTGTTACCTGCATCTGGGAAATCTCCTAGAAGCGCGTCGTTGCTTGCTCACGGCCTGGAAATCAGGTGATGAGGCTGCGGGGATTGATCTGGCCACCTGTTTACGATTTGAGGGGGAATTCGAGGCGGCTCGGCGCCAACTCGCCAAACTGGATATTGCACGTTTGTCTTCGCGGGACGCGGCGCTGGCGTTGCGTGAAGGGGCGATTCTGGAACAACAATTCGGTCAGATTGCTCGGTCAGCCACTATGCTCGATGAGGCCTGGGGGCATGCGGTCGGAGCAAGTCTGCTGACTCAGGCGGCAGTTGCCCACTCTATCGGGCTGGTCGCGGCGCATCAGGGAAATGATGTGAAGGCGGAGAGTTACCTCCGTTTTGCGGAATCACACGCTGATCATGAAGGGCGGGTTTATTTGTATCTCGCGCGAGCGACTGGTGCGACATTTCTGGGAAAGTTTGAGGATGCTTATCGTTATTTGGATTACGCCCAGCAGAGTGTGAGTGATTATCCACTGGTCAAGGCGAGGTTGCCTTATGGCTGGGGTTTGTGGTTTCGGGTGACAGGTCGGGATAGAGAGGCGCATGAAGCGTTCGAACAGGCTATTGCTCTAGCTCGCGCACAGCAGCAGCCTGAGATTGAGTTCTTTGCACAGGTTGAACTGGCGTCCCTGGCGACGGAGACCGGGAACCGAACGTTGGAACGGCAGTCTCTCACTAGGGCGGCAGTGCTGGTGGGGACTCCCAGGGCTCAGGCTTACCTGGACTGGCGGCAGGGTTCGGCGCTGGTTCGTCAGGGAAATCAGGCTGGTCTAGAACAGTTAGAACGCGCCAGAGATGCCTTCCTGACCGGGGGATGTACCCGTGAGGTGGTGTGGGTTCTCCTACACCTAACGGAGGGGCAGTTGACGTTCGGCTTGGGGTCAGCGGCGCGGGAGAGTCTGGGACAGGCGGCGGACGCGCACGTGATGCTGGGTGCTAAGCAATACCTTGGTTCACAACTGCGTGGGCTGGGCCGGACACGTAAGTTACTAGATTCGCTGGGGGAGAGAGAGTACGAGAGGGTGCTGTGTACTTCGTCGCCACATGAGTCTGAAGTTGCTGAAGTACGTCTGGTGACGTTGGAGCAGTCGGCCATTGTGGTAAACGGACAGCGAGTGCGTTTGCAAATGCGAAAAACGATTGAGGTGTTGGCTTACCTGCTTAGGCATGGGCCGAGTTCACTCTCAACCTTGCAATCGGAAGTGTTTGATGGAGTCACTCCGACGCGGGCAAAGAATTACTTTCATCAGGTGCGTCTGGAACTCCGGCGGCTGGTGCCCGGACTTTCTGTACCGTATGACGCGGCTGAGAAAGTGTACCGTGTTCAGTGTGAGGGAGTGCGCCTAATTTGGGACCTGCAGCAGGTGAGGGACGCTTTACAAGACGGTCTTCCTAATGTCATGCTGACGGTTAATGTCCGTGTTAGACAGTTTTTGCACAATGTTGATAGTGAATGGGTCGAACTGGAGCGTGAGGATATGAGCCGCTGGATTATACGTGTGGGTCTGGAAACCATGGACAACTGGTATAGCAACGGGGATTATCTCAAGTGCTTAAAACTCGCGGAGCGTCTAATTGAGGTCGACCCGCTCGATGAGGGGCTGCACAGCTTCCTGATTAGGGCGACGGTGGAAGTGAGCAGCATCAATGCGGCGCGGGCCGTGTGCGCTGAGAGTCGAGCGCGGTTCATGCGGGAGGTCGGGCAGGTTCCGCAGATGTTAGAACGACTCGAACTCCACCTGCAGGCGATGTACCTGAATTGAGGGTTCTGTACGCTCAGGCTCCTCGCTTCCTGAGATAACTAGAGGGTGTCAGGAAGCCATTACTAAAAGTTCTTTGGATTTATTAAATAACAGAACGGAAGTAGCGAGCCAA
>JAGLBF010000202.1 GCA_018260375.1 Deinococcus sp. | reverse complement strand
AGCCGCAGGCGGTGTCTTCCCGACTGTGGTGGAATTTAGCGGCAGTCCGTATGAGGGTTAACTGCTTTGAAGGCTGTCTGCGCGTATGAGCTACAACAAACCCGTCACAGGCTCACGCTGTTATCTGGCACACGCTGTTGTCTGGCTTACGCTGTCGTCTGGCTCACTTCACGGCTCTTACCCAGCCCCGCCGTAATTTGGTTGATGACTGCCAGCCACGCCTGCGCCGAGGCTTCCACCACATCAGGCGATACGCCGCTGCCCATGGCCACCGTTTCGCCGTAGCGGGCGGTGACATTCACCTCACCCAGCGCCTCCGAGCCTCTGGTCACGGCCTGTACGCGGTAGGTTTCTAGCTGGGGGGTAATGCCGCTGGCACTGTTCAGTGCGTGAAAAATAGCCTCCACCGAGCCGTCACCGGTGTTTATGGCCTCCTTTTGCCCGTCTGGGGTGTTGAGGCGCACAAAGGCCATCGGCTGCATGCCACTACCCATAGCAATCTGGTAGCTGATCAGGCTAAAGAGGCTGGGGGTGTCGCTATGGGCATCTACCAGGGCGCGCAGGTCGTCCGCATACAGTTGACCTTTGCGGTCTGCTAGGTCTTTAAAGCGGATAAACAGCTCTTTGATCTGATCATCGTTCAGGTCATAGCCAAGGTCGCTTAGTGATTTGCGAAAGGCGGCGCGGCCTGAGTGCTTGCCCATCACCAGCACGGCGGCTTCGCGGCCCACCAGTTCGGCGTTCATAATCTCGTAGGTTTCGCGGGCCTTTATCACGCCGTCTTGGTGAATGCCCGATTCATGGGCAAAGGCGTTGTCGCCTACGATGGCTTTGTTGGGCTGTACAGGTATACCGCTCAGGCGGCTCACCAAGCGGCTAGAGCGGTACAGTTCGCGGGTCTGTATCCCCGTGCTGTAGGCATATACGTCCTGACGGGTATGAAAGGCCATCACCAGTTCTTCGAGGCTCGCATTGCCCGCCCGCTCGCCAATGCCGTTGACGGTACATTCTATCTGCCGCGCTCCGCCCTGCACAGCGGCAATAGAGTTGGCGACGGCCAGGCCCAGGTCGTCATGACAATGGCTGCTAAAAATAACATGCTCAGGCAAACGGCCCTTCAAAAAGGCGAACAACTCGCGCATCTCGTAGGGCGTGGTGTAGCCCACCGTATCGGGCACATTGAGGGTGGTGGCCCCCACCTTTGCTACCTCGTTAAAGATGCGGCTTAAAAATTCCCAGTCACTGCGGGTCGCGTCTTCGGCGGTAAATTCTACATCGTCAACAAAGGTACGCGCCAAAGTGACCGCCTGCACCGCCCGCTCTATCACCGCGTCAGGCTCTAGGTTCAGCTTTTTTTGCATGTGAATAGGGCTGGTGGCGATAAAGATATGAATGCGGGGCTTGTCGGCGTGCTCTACGCCCCTTGCCGCCGCTTCAATATCAGCCTGACCTGCGCGGGCCAGGGCCGCGATCACGGGGCCTCGCACCTCGCGGGCGATGCGACTAACGCCTTCTAGGTCGCCGGGGCTGGCGATGGGAAAGCCCGCCTCAATGATGTCCACACCCAAACGAACCAGTTGGTGGGCAATCTCTAGCTTTTGCACATGGTTGAGTGCCACGCCAGGCGACTGCTCGCCGTCGCGCAAGGTGGTGTCCAAAATGCGAATGGGAACGGGCTGTGTGGCGGTGGTGTGCTTGGTCTGGGCCTCTGGCTGGGTCATGGGCATTTCTCCTCAAGGGCGGTATTTGGGCGGAGTCGTGGGGGGCGAATAGGAGCAAAATACAAAAGCCCCCCCGCGTGCACTGTGTCACGGGGGGGTAGCCAAGCAAACTTAACGCTAGATTCCCACCGGGACAGCGCTAAGAAGAAGGAGCAGGGCGTGTTGCATTTGCATGTATGTTACACGGTCATAGCCGAGCGGTCAACGGGACTAATAGTTCACAGGCAAGGCCATGGTTGACAGTCAAGGCCAAGCAGCGCGTTAAGCCGTGAGCAAGTTCTTAGGGGCGGGTTTGCTCGTGAATCAGCTCGGTGGGGCCGTCCACTTCCAGCACTTCGCGGCGCAAGGTGACCTGCTCGGTGTGCTGCTCGCTGATTTGCTGCTTGCGCACACTCACTTCCTGCACGGGAAACACCTGCTTGGTGACGTGGGCACGCTCTTCGGTGAGCACCACTTCGTAGCTGCGGCCTGCTTCAAGTGGCTGACCGTTGAGGGTAATGCCTTCAATATGTACGCTGCCGCTGGCCGGGGCGGTGACGATTTCCAGGATTTCGCGGTGAATGGTGACAGGAATCATCTCTTCTTTTTCCACAATTTTTTTGCGAAACACAACTTGTCCCTGACTCTCTACGCTGACATCCACACGGGCACGCTCTTCATAGAGGTACAACGTGGCTTTATCATGCACGTCGGCGGCCTGGTAACTAGCAGCGGCAATTTGATGCTCGCTGGCAGCAGGTGCAGTGCCGTGAACGACCCGTTCGTTGGTCAGGGGAGTCGCCGCAGACTGAGTGTGAGCAGGCTGGGCGGCAGTGACCACACGTTCACCGGTGATCGGGCCAGCGGCGGGAGTCACTGGGTCGGCAGCAGTCACCACGCGCTCAGAAGTGAGGCCTTCGGGCAGATTGGGGTTGCGGGGGTCAGTCATGTCAAACGTCCTTTTAGAGCAGATGTTGGGCGGGTGTACTCAGCGTACAGGCAGTTGGCTACGGCACTGATACGGATTCCGATTGATTTGGCGTACTTCCGAATCAATCCGAGCGGATGCG
>JAGLBF010000201.1 GCA_018260375.1 Deinococcus sp. | reverse complement strand
GAGCCGCAGGCGGTGTCTTCCCGACTGTGGTGGAATTTAGCGGCAGTCCGTATGATACCTGCAAGGTTGAACTGCTGTAGTGGCCACCAACATGAATGATCATACAACCAGCGGGGCGTTGTAGGCTAGAACGCCCAAATCGGTGCAACTCGGCCCTGTATGTCTGGGGGCCTTCTCGACTGTGCTGGAATGGAGCAAAATCCGTATCAGCCATCAGCCAAGTGTGTGCACCTGTGCGCCTTATTCTGAGCAGGTTTCGCCGCAAACCCGCTTTGGGCCTGTCGGCAGATTGCCCACCTGAACAGCAGGCGTTCAGCGCCACATGCTCAGCGTTCCAAACCTTAGCCCCCTTGTCAGCGTATACGATCTGTACAAAAGTGTAGGTTCACGGGCCAGTTAAGCCTTATTGTAGTAGAGCCATGGCTACTCCTCCTTTTTTTGAACTGGCCTCTACTGCTCTTTTGGAAGCAGTACTCAGTGGCATTCCCGTGCCGCTGGTCATTTTTGATACGCAGCGGCGATACATTTATTGCAATAGATGGGCCATTCAAAACCCAGAAATACGCGAGTGGATTATCGGACACAATGACCTGGAATACTGCCTGTACCGTGGCTTTGACCTGGCGCTGGGCTACCGCCGCAACCAGCAGTTTGACCAGGCCATAGCCACCCGCGCTACGGTCAGCTTTGAAGAAACCTTTGACACGCCGCAAGGTCAACTTCGGCAACTACGCTACATCACGCCGCTGTATTCGCCAGCGGGCGAGCTGGAATATTTTTTGGGCTATGGATTAGATATCACGGCGCTCAGGGCTGCCCAGGATGAGTTAGAACTGCTGAATGAGCAGCTTGAAAGCCGTGTGCAAGAGCTTACCGCCGAGCTCAAAGAAGTCACCGAGCGCCTCCAACATGACACCCTCCACGACGCGCTGACGGGCCTGCCTAACCGCGTACTGTTTAGCCGCTCGCTGGCAACTGTGCTAGGCAAAACAACCAACAGCAGTGTGGATGACGGTGCAAAAACGGTGCGCTACGCGCTCTTTTTTGTGGATGCCGACCATTTCAAGTCGGTCAATGAGGCGCTGAGTCATCCTGTCGGCGACCAGTTACTGATTGAGCTTGCCAGGCGGCTAGAGCAGGTCGTGGCGCTGCTGGGCGCGGAGGCAACAGACGTAGAAGCGCCGCTGGCTCGCTTGGACGGTGACGAATTTGGGGTGCTGTTCCTCATCCAGTCAGAGCAACAGGCCCTGGCCTTTGCAGACAAGTTGCTGCAACAAATAGCGCGCCCTTTTATCATTGAAGACCATGAGTTGCTGATTTCGGCGAGCTTAGGCGTGGTGTTTATCGGCCCCGAATACCAACAGGCCATCGAGGTGATGCGTGACGCTGACATTGCCCTGTACCGTGCCAAGACGTCAGAGCGCGGCGGCTATCAGGTGTTTACTCCGCAGATGCGCCAAGAAGCGCTGCAACTGATAGACACCGAAAAAGAGCTGCGCCTAGCCCTAAAGCGCGGCGAGCTGCTGCCTTATTTTCAGCCGATTGTCAATCTAGACACCATGCAGATCAGCGGCTTTGAGGCGCTGGCGCGCTGGCAACACCCCACGCGGGGGCTGCTCACGCCGTATCACTTTATGGCGGTGGCCGAAGATTCGGGGCTGGTCGCTGAGCTAGACCGCTGGATTTTGCGCGCCGCCGTTACTGAGTTTGCAAGCTGGCTGGCCTATCACCCTTCGGCACATCCACTGAGTCTGAGTGTCAACGTATCAGGCCGGCACTTTGTCCGGCGCAACATCTTGCCAGAACTCTCGAAAGTGGTCACAGACTTTGACCTGCGCCCTGGACAGCTGTGTCTAGAACTCACCGAAAGTGTATTTCTTGACCACCCGCAGTGCATTGGTCATGTGCTGCGGCAGATTCGTGGTTTGGGCGTCGATCTGCACATTGACGACTTTGGCACAGGCTACTCGTCGCTCAGTTACCTGCAGACCTACCCACTGAGTAACCTGAAGATAGACCGCTCGTTTGTCCAACACATTACTGATCAGAGCAGTAGCGCCGAACTGGTTAAAACCATCACCAATATGGCAAAAAACCTGCACATGACCGTCACTGCTGAAGGCATAGAAACGCCCGAACAGCTCGCCGCCTTACGTGACTTGCAGTGCGATTATGCCCAGGGCTACTACTTTGCTCGCCCCCTGCCTGCTGCCGAAGCCTACGCCTTTTGGCAACAGCAGCAAGGCGAGGTTACCTCAGCCGTACAGCCCTGATCTAGAGACACATTAAGGCATTGTTATACTATAATCAGCGCTATATTTATGAAGCAAAAACTCCATGTTTACAAAGCCCGTATTTTTAAGGCGCTCAGCCATCCGCTGCGCCTAGCCATCCTAGACGCGCTGCGTGATGGCGAAAAAACAGTGACCCAACTTCAGGAAATCACAGGCACAGGCCAGGCCACCATCAGCCAGCACCTCAACATTTTGCGTACCAATCACTTTGTGGCCTTTCGCAAAGAAGGCACCCAGGCCTTTTACCGCAACGAAGACCCCGATGTATACATGTTTTTGGATTTTGGGCGGCAGGTGTTCGAGCGCCAGCTAGACCGCCAGGGCGACTACATCCGCAATTTGCAAGAGCAGCATAAATAATACGGATTCCGATTGATTTGGCGTACTTCCGAATCAATCCGAGCGGATGCGAGTGGGAACAGCATACGGACTGCGCGGTATGGAGCCGCAGGCGGCGCTTTTCCGACTGTGGTGGAATTTAGCGCAGTCCGTATAAAGCAGCATAAACAGAGTGGTGCAGGGCAGAAGGTCAGGTTATACGC
>JAGLBF010000028.1:3210-22097 GCA_018260375.1 Deinococcus sp. | reverse complement strand
GTTATTGAACAAATCTCAACATTTTTTTGGATTAGCTTCCTGACACCCTCTAGTGCGGCGGGCCGCGAAAAAGTATAGATCGGCAATTTAAGCTCACCATATTGTTGTGCAATATAAGTAAAAATAAATGTCAGACCAGCGTGACAAAATTTGTTTAGACTGATGATTAGGCTAGGTGAGCTCATATCAGGGCCAACTTGTGTCTATGTTGTAGGTGATGTATTACCATTACCCTGGAACGGAAAACTTACCGTCCTCTCACCGCTCAAGGAGCAAGTAATGAAATTAAACAGAAACATTTTGGCCCTTATGACTCTTATGGCAGTCGCGACCGCAAGCGCTGCAGGTACCGTATCTGGCACCAATATTGAGAATAAGGCCACCGCCGAATACACTGACCCCAGTACCATTACCACCGCTAATCCTAGCGGCACATCAGCTACTTCAACGTCTAATACAGTAGCGACCGTGGTGCTGCCCAAGCCCGGGTTTGATATTCACTTTACCAGTGGTACGGCTGATGCAGGCACCCAGAATGTCCTAAGTTCGACTACGGAGACAGCGACCAATCAAGTGCCTGGTGGTAAGGTCACTACCCCATACAGTGTGGTAAACACGGGTAACATCGCTTTGGACGTTAACATTGCTGCTGATACTACTGGCGCAATTACCACCAACGGCACTCAAACCGTGCAGTACTTCTATGCGACTGATACTACTTATACTACTCCCATTACTGGCCCTATCACCCTGCCGGTAGATGACCCTAATAGCACTGCTGATGAAGGCATAGTCAATATTATCCAGGTGATTACCATACCCACCACCGCCGACCCGGCCGATATTTACGGCGCTTCACCCGAAGGCACGGTTACGGGTACGGGCATCCCTACAGTGACCACCGGTACCCCACCTGGCCTGACAGCAGGAAATGGTTATGACACCGGCACCACCCACTATGAAGACAACAAGGCTGTAGACACTGACCGGCAGTTTGTCAGAATTACTCTGTATGCACCGAACATTGACAACGGTGGTAACCCCCCTGGCAACCCAAGTAATCCAGTAGACCCTAACGGTAACCCCATTACTACTCCTATTAATCCCCCTATTACTGTTTATATACCTGATTTGCCTGGCGGTCAATTTGATCCTACTCCAGGCACTCCACCCACTAACCCGGCCACAGGCTATAAAGACCCCGCTAATGTTCCAATCATCGCAGGTGTCGGTGCAAATAATCAGTCTGCTTATCCTGTTGCCGATACAAATAACGACGCTGATGTCGTCACCTTCACCAATACCCTAAAAAACAATGGTACTGACCAGGATCAAGTGCAACTTTTCCCTGTTGGCGCTGTTAACGCTGATGGAAGCCTTGTAGCGGGCGCCACCTTTGACCCTGCCACGGCTACCTTTACTTATACAGACCCTAACGGTAATGCAGTAACAGTACAGTTCGTTGACCCCGTTACAGGTGCTCCTATTCCTGTGGCACCCCCTGCTGCTCCAGGTACAGGACTAAGTGCAACTTACCCCACCTTGACTGTTCCTGCTGGCGCCACCGCATACTACAAAACCAAAGTCACCTACCCTGACCCCGATGACTCGGCAACTACGCCTACTGTTATCATCAATATCGGTGCTGATTCAGTAAAAGACAGTAGCGTTGTTTCTAACTCTACTGCCGTGAACACTATTTATCCTGCCGCCGCACAATTTGGTGACACTACTCCGGCTCTAGGCGCTGTTTCTACTCCTACACCTGTGCAGTTGGTCACTCCAAATAATACTTTTGCTGGTACTGGCAGCCCTGATGCGACCGACAGCACAGCGGTATTCCCCATGGACCTTGCCAATACAGGTACGTATCCGGATGACTTTAGATTGACAGGTACGGTTAGTATGATGAATAGTACCGGTAATCCGATTACAGTACCAGTTAAATACTACGCTAGTGACGGCACCCTATTACCTAAAGACCCCAATAATGCAGGCGCTTACTTGACCCCAGTGGTTGCTGCTGGTAGTGAAATTAAAGTGTACGCTGTTATTGATGTCCCTGCGGGCACTGCTATAGGTGACTACACCGTAAACCAAACTGCCACGGGTAGGTACAGCACGATCCCTATGTCTGACGCCAACGACATCATCCGCATTACTCCTTTTGGTAAAGTGGTCGTTGCTAAGTTTACTGAGAAAACTGGTACTGCGGCTGACAGCCAGTACGCTGTGGGCAACCCAGCCGTAGTTTCTGGCACTGTTCCAGCAGATACTACTCCTGGCATCCTTAATCCTGCTAACTATGATGGTCTAAACCCCACAGGTTACAAGCCTGGTGACACATACAGCTACCAGATTATCGTTAAGAACACTTACAACTCGCCTGCCACTAACGTTGTGCTCTCTGATACTTTGAGTCCCAATCTGACCTACAACAGTGCTACTTGTTCCAACGGCAATACCCCTACTGTGTCAGGCCAAACAATATCTTGCCCCTCTACCACCTTAACGGCTGCTGGCACTGCTGGTGCGACCGAAACCCTGACCATCTCCGTTACCGTTAAGTAAGCTTCTTCCTTTTGCCAACCCGTACTCATCAGTAAAGTGTACCTCTGGCACCATGCAAGGTGCGCTTTATTTAATGAGTTATCTCAAAATAAGAATTCTGTTTTATTGTTGCTTCTATACTTTCTAGAACTTACTTTTATACGCCCGATTATGTACGTTACGTGTATCAGGCAGCGCATTCACTGCCCGCTAGTATCAAGGAGAGCATTTGTGAAATTACCTTTAACCCTTCCCTGGCTACTGTGCTCGGCTGCGCTCCTGATTGCGAATACGGCTCATGCTGATCCCACGGCTGGCGGCACCCAGATTCCCAACTCGGCGACAGCCAGCTATACCCCTCCTGCAGCCACGACTCCAGTACAGTCTGTTTCTAACACTGTTATCAATGTTGTACCCGGTCAGTGCCAGGTGACCATCTCGCCCAATGGTACGGTAGAGCAACCAGGCCAAACGGCAACAATATTTGCAGGCGAAACCGCCACGTTGCATTACACAGTCAGCAACACAGGCAATATCACCAGTGGTATCAATCTCAGTATTGACGCCGCTCAGCTGACAGGCGTAGATACAATAAAAATCTACCTGGATGCCAACAAAAATGGCCTCTTGGATAGCGGTGAAGTCGAGGTCAGCAGCGTAAATCTGGATGCACAGAAAGATGCCCAAATCATAGTGTTGGTTAAAACATCGCCAAGTGCTTCTAGTGCGTTACCTATAAACCTGATAGGCAGTTGTGGCACTTCGGTTGACAATAACAATGTTGGTGTGATTACCCTGGCCGAGTCGCCTAATTTGTCTATAACCAAAACATTTGAACCACCACAGATTCGCCCCAATGAAGAAACGACGGTGAAGATTGTCGCCACCAACAGCGGCGGTACCAGCGGTGAAGTGATCATTAGTGATCCTCTGTTGTTGCAGCAGCAAAGTGGTTTGGTGCTTGTTCCCGGAAGCGCGGGCCTTAAGGGAGCGTCAGGAACTATAGAGTATTTTGATGGTCAAAATTGGCTAACGACTGCTCCCAATAGCGTAGAAGGTATTCGGGTACGTGCGAGTGCTGTAGCTGCGGGCGCAGTCTTAGAGCTGACTTTTAAAATGAAAGCTCTTGCTCAAGCTGAGAACAGAAACTTTATTAATAGGGCGGAGCTTGTCTCTTCTACAAGCACACTCAATAGTGACGCCGTACTGAAAGTAAAATACAATCCAAACGTTGCTATTGGCCCCAAAGGCAATGCACAGGCTCCAGAAGGCACGCCTGAAGATACTCAAACCCAGCCTTTTTTACCTGTAGGTTCCGAGGCTTGTTTTGAACACACCGTTACCAATACGGGCGACGTCGCAGATAATTTTACTTTTGACGTAGCCTTAACTACAGGCCAGGCCACCGTACAGCTGAAAGATGCCAGCGGTAATCCCTTGCCCGTCCCTATGACTTTGGCCCCAGGTGCAAGTCAGTTGGTCAACGCATGTTATACGCCAACGGCAGCCGGGTCACTCAACGCTGTCCTGACGGTAAAGGGTGAGCGCGGAACAAGCAATACAACACGTGATCTGATATCTACCATTGTGTTGGGTTTGCCTGAACTCAAAAAAGATTCTAATGCTTCGACAGATAACCCGCTCTCTTTGGGTAGCGTACTGACCTATACACTTAGCGTTCATAACTCCTATACTATTCCTCTAAATAACGTCGTTGTCACCGACCAAATTCCTGCCAGCACCGACTATGTATCTTCAAGTCAGGCTCCTGAAGTCAAAGATGGGTTGCTTACTTGGCGTTTGCCCGTGTTGGCTCCAGGTGAGACGCGTGTGTTTACTGTGACCGTTAAGGTCAATGATAAAGCACAAGACGGGGAAAAAATCAGCAATACTTTTTATATGGGGAGTAAAGAGTTTACCAAACCCCTTCCCAGCAACTCTAGCGAAGCTGTCGTTTGGGAGCCTGCACATATCAGCATTGAGAAGAATGCAAATGCCCCCGTAGTAACGCCCGGAGACTCTTTAACCTATACACTGGTGATTCATAACACGTCTGAAAAAGGCGCACTTAAGAATTCTATAGTGACTGATACGCCAGCATCAGGATTAGACTATATTCCTGGAACCACAACGATAGACGGAAAAGCACTGGGCGACCCTGATATTGCTAATGGCTCTATGAATTGGAATGTAGGAACACTGCTGCCCAAGACAGATGTCACTATTATTTACAAAATGCGTGTAACACCTAAAGTAAGTGGAGACCTGATCAATACTGTTCAGGTGTCTGGTTATACAGGCGACGCGCTGACCACACGTAAGGTTGCGAGTAACCGCGCTACGGCGCTGGTGCGGCCTAAACTGCGCAATTTCGCGCCCTATAACGACCTGGTGGGCACGGTGTTTGTTGACCGCAACCGCAACGGACTCTTTGATAAGGCGCTTGACACCCCAGTGGAGCGTGCCCGCATCATCCTAGCGGGGGGACGCTTGGCGCTTACCGATAAGGATGGCCGCTACCACTTTGCCAATGTAGCGCTGGGTACCCAGGCACTGCGCCTTGACCCCGTTACCACCCCCTACGACCCGCTCAATACCCCGCAGTCCCAGGGCCTGAGCGGCACACAGACGGTGTTTGTGCGCGGCCTGACCAGCGTGGACTTTCCCTTAGCGCCTGTGGGCGGCGACATTACAGCTATTCGCCGCACCAGCTTGGTCATGGGTGATATGCACCTAGACAAAGTGGTGTACCGCACCACCCAGGGATACGCTGTAGTGCTCAAACTCAATAGCCCCGCCCCCCTGAGCGACTTTGTACTAACTGACCCACTGCCTACAGGTGCCACGTTGCAAGAGGGAAGCAATATCTGGAAAGGTACACTGCCAGCAGGCGAGACCAATTTGAGCTACTCGTTTGGGTTTAGTGGGCCTGATGAAGCTGCCGTAACTGACCCTGATGTGGTCTGGAGGTACTGAAGTGAAACTTAAACTGCCTAAGGGCTGCGCACTGGTGATCAGTAGCTTATTGCTGATGGGCATAGCGTCAGCGCAGGAAATAAAAACCAGCCTGCCCCTGACGAGTGTTGGCAATGACTTGGCTTGGACGGTGGGCGACCAGAACCTCACGCTTGATGTTCCCGTGTCTGGTCATATCCGCTTAGAACTCTACAGCCCCCGCCTTGACCAAAAAGATTACCGCAGTGACAACTATTACGGCGACGAGCAGTACGACGGCAATACATCACAGGTAGCCACCACCTTTAGCCTACTGGACGCGCAGGGCAAGGTCTTGCAGACCAAAACCTACCAGCCAGGCGTACACAACTGGGATACCTTTTTTGACCTGGACTTGCCTGCTGGAACATACCAGGTGAAGGCCAGCACCCAGGGTAACGGTAAAAATACCTTTGCGCTGCGCTTGTCAGGAATGAGCGCGGCTATCAATGCCGAAAATCTGACGGTCAATGTTCACACGCAGGAGTGGATCGCTGCCGTCAACGTATCCACTGACGGCTCTGGCTACGCGCTGAAGATGTATGACGGCGACGGCGGGGGCGAGTTGCAAGCTAGGCTGCGCGACGAATCGGGTAACGTTTACCCCGTTACTGTCAGCGGCGACTTGCAATGGGCCACCATTCCCCTGCCCGAAAAAGCCGGGCGCTACACCCTAGAGCTGCGCCAGCCTAGTAAGACAAAGCAGTACAGCAACACTGTAGGCTTTGCGCTGATTCGTCAGGGCGTCGCCGCTCCTATTACCCTGAGCAAAGTAGATGAGACGGGGCTGCTCAGGGTGATCGCTCAACTGGTACTGCCCAGTGGCAATGTGCCTACTCAGGCGGCTGTTACGCTACAACATACAGGCCAGACCAGCGAAAGCGTGCTGCAACTGCCTGTAGACAACACCATAGAGCGCCGCGTACGTGCGGGCAACTACGCCGTGAAGGTGCAGCCTATTGCCGGCGCTGAGGTGAGCAGTGACAAAACTGAAGTGACTGTTCCCAAAGACGGCAGCGGTGAATTGTTGGTACATGTGCGCCCGCAAGTGGCCCTTAGCCTTCAGGCCGACAAAACCCAGGCATGCATAGGTGACGTGGTGAGCATCGTGGTGCGTGCTACCAGCAAGTACCAGGGCGAACTGCCCCTGAACTTGCAACTGGCGGCCCAGGGGCTGACCCTGAAAGGCAACCAGGGCCCACTCACCTACAAACCAGGTGAGAACGCCGAGTGGCGCCTAGAGGCCACCGCCGACAAAGCGGGCAGCTACCAGGTGCAGGCCAACTTGCCTGACTGGGCGCAGAGCCAGAGTGCCGACATCACCGTATTGCCCAGCACCACCGCGCTGCAACTGCGCCGCGAAACCCTGCCTGACAGCCGCATAGGGGATACGGTGACGGTAAGCCTGACGCTGACCAACACTGCACAACAAGATATGCCCTTTACGCTCACAGACAAGGTAGACAGCGGCCTAACGGCTATAGAGCCGACCAGCTTTAGCGGCGTTCTCAAAAAGGGCGAAACTCGCACCCTTAGCTACCAGGCTAAAGTGGTCACCAGCGGCGCTCTGGCACTCAGTGCCCAGCTTGATAGTCCTACCTGCCCGCAGCCTCAGCAGTCGCAAGGCATCCTCAATGTTGCCGCACCTGTGCCGCCTAGTGAGCCGCCTAGCGAAGTGCGTAACAGCCCTAGCGCGGCGCGCAGCAGCACCGTTACCCTGCCTTTTGACGTGCCTAAGCAGGCCACCGAGTTGGTCATTGCTCATCAACCTCCCCAAGACGCGCAGTACGTTGTGGGCAGCAGCAGGCTGGACGGCAAACCCTTGCCTGATCCTCTATTGAGCAGTAAGGGTACGCTGTACTGGGCCGTTGCTGCGCAGCAAAAGGGTACGCTGAGCTACGAGCTAAGCCACAACAACCCTCTAAGCACCTTGCCACAGCCCGCGCTCATGATTCGCCTGGCGGGTGACCGCAGTGAAGTCTTGCAGGGCAAGATGGATAAAGCCGACTTACAACAAGCCGTTGCCATGAACCAAGAAGTGCTGTCGGGTGCAGAAAACACAGGGGCTATCAAACTGCCCACCGACAAGAGCCTGATTCGTATTCGCGACCGCATTACGGTAGTGGTTGAATCGCCTATGGGTACTCCTCACCCCACCCTGATGATCAACGGCAAGGCGGTCAGCGACAGCATGCTCGGCGAAAATACCCAAGATGGCCAGCGCAATATTGAGCGCCTGACCTATGTGGGCGTACCTATAGAAGTCGGCCCCAATACCATCACCTTTGGCGGCAGTAGCATAGAGGTCACACGTATCGGCGCGCCCGCAAAGATGGAAGTGACCCCCGTAAGCTTAGTCGCTGACGGCAGTACGCCCGTGCGCCTGAAAATCCGTGTCACTGATGCGTATGGCAACCCTTCCACCTTGTCTGCCATAACGCTGCACCCCAGCCTGGAACCCTATGTCTCTGACAGCGATACAGGTCAGTCGGGCTATCAGTTGGCGCTGAAAAACGGTGAAGGTACCCTGGTCTTACAGCCCCAGAGCGCACCTGTAACGCTAGACCTCAGCGCCGAACTGGGCCAAGAAGTAAAAGTTTATCACTACCAAGTAACCCCCGACCTGCACACAGTAGGTGTGGGCGTGGTCAGTGCCACGTTGGGCATTCACAGTGACTTTTCTGTTGAAAATGACCTGACCTGGCAGGCCCGCGCCTACAGCGAAATTGGCGTTGGCTCAGGCAAATTGTATGTGGCGGCCGACAAAGATGGACTGCCCTATACCGACGATAAGTCGCCCCTAGAGCGCTACTCAGTGTATGGTGACGCAAGCACCGAAAGCGTGCCGCTGCAAGGCATAGACCCTATTGCCGCTGTCTACGACCACCCTTCCTATCAGGTAGCGTACCGCCGAATGCAAATGCCGGTCGATGTCTTGCCTGTGGGCAGTCAGTTTACGGCCTTTACGGCCACCACTAAGTTTAATCCAGTGGTTTCTGGCTTTGTGGCAGGTATTCCTAGTGATCTGGTCAGCGGTGTAGTCCTTACGCCCAACGGCAGCCGTATTCTGCGCCTGAATCCAAACGGCTATATTGCCGGTGGCAGTGAACTGCTAGAAGTCGTAACCTATGACAAAAACGGCGGCCGAGAACTGAGCCGCAAGCTGCTGATTCGCAACGTTGATTATATTTTAGACGAGAACACAGGTATTATTACGCTGGTCAGGGCGCTTGATCCCATTGACTTTGACTTTAATACCGTGCGTATGCTGGCAAGTTACCGCCTCAGCGGCTCTGACGCGACCCGTCAGGTGGTTTACGGCGTGCAGATTCAGCAAAAGGGCAACAATTATACAGTTGGGGCCGCCATGGTTCACCTGGACGAAAAGACGACCTTTGGTGTGCGGGCTACCTATGACCGCGATGTCAGCCACGGTCAAATTGCGCTGGCCTACGCGAATGGCGTGCAGGCCAGGGCTGATTACACCACCACCTGGGTCAACCGATGGGGCCAAAAAGACAGTGCGCTGCTCACCGCGCGTTATCAGGCGGCGGGGTACAACGGCATGGCACCCTTGAGCAAGGGCCTTAACCTCAGTGCCAGATATACGGCCGGTATCAGTGAGCATCTGGTCGCCATTGCCGAGGCCGAATACCACAATGCGCCGACCATTAACAGCGTTACCAATATCCTGACCCCCAATGACGTGCAAGGCGGCAGTGTGTCCCTGCGCGGCGATTATCACTTTGTTCCCTTCTCTGTAGGCGCGGGTCTCAAGTACGCTTTTGGCGATGTCTATGGTATCGGCGCTGTGGGCAGTGTGGGCTACCAAGCCAACCCCTTTGATGTAGATGTGGTGCATACCCTGCCGCTGACAGGCAACCTGAAAAACCAGACCGACATCCTGGCCCACTATCGTATCAGCGAGCATGTGTCGCTGGGCCTGAAAGACCAGATTACCTGGGGCGTAGGCCAGGCCGTATCGTTGACGCTGGATATGGCCCTGGGCAACGTGAACTACGCCATCGGCTACGACCTGCCCAATGCCAGCGGTAGTGGCAACCGCGCCCGCTTTGGCGTGAGCACCAGTATTGCCCTCAACAACCAGTGGAGCCTTGGTCTACACGGCTCGGCTCTCTATGATGTGAAGGCAAATACGGCTGATGGAGCGCTGGGGGCAGACCTCAACTACAAGTCAGATAACTACAGCGCCACCCTCGGCAGTGACATTGTGCATAACACCAGTGGTTGGGGCACAGTGGTGCGCGGCGGCGTTACTGGTTCGCTCACCCCTAACCTGGTGCTCACTGCAGATGGTACGGGTGAATTTGGTGCGGGGCTCAACGGCGCCAGAGTCAACTTTGGCTATGCTTACCGTAACCGCACGTTTAACAGCCTGGGTTACTTGCGCTACATCGGTGGAACACTGGCCCTCAACGAACCCAAAGTGCTGGGCGGTCTGAGCGCCGAATATCGCCAACCCGCTTGGGGTGTGCGCGCTGGGGTAGATACTCGCACGCTGCTCAACGACAGCGGCAGCTTTACTGCCCAGAACTACCTGAGCGGCAAGTACTACTTTAATGACTACCTGGCAGTAGGCGCGTGGACTTACCTGTACTTACAACCCTCTACCACCACGCAACTCTTTGCTTACGGCTTAGAAGGCAGCGTACGCGCCTTACCGGGCCTGTGGCTGAGCGCCGGCTATAACCTCAAGGGCTTTGACGGGCTCAATATTCCCAACATCTACACCAAGCAGGGGCTTTACCTGCGCCTTGACCTGACCCTAGATGAAAGCCTGGGGCGTACAAGGTAAACCGGATACGGACTTCGCTTCCATACCGCGAAGTCCGTATCTTTTGCCACCCACACCCGCCCGGATAAAGCCAGAATACATATCAAGCAGCAGCCTGGTCACTCAGTGATTAGGCTGCTGCTTTTTCTATTGTTCTATCAGGGCGTCAGTCGCCAGTACATGCCCATATAGGGGCCATAAAGGGACTTGCCACAGACAAAATGGACACTACACCATTCATTCCGGTGTTAAGCGTCTAAATAATTTTGCCTATTTGATTATTCGCCTTTCGACAAGCGCTCCAGGACCAAACGTGAGACCAGCTTGAGGGTTTCAAATACGCCGCGTCCCTTGTCGGCTACGGCTTCTTGCCACAGCAGCTCTTTTTTGGGATCAATGACGGCGCGGATCATCTCTATAGGAAGGGCACCTTCAATGTCGCGCTTATTGATTTGTAAGACCAGCGGCACTTCTTTAACATCTATGCCGTGCTCGGCCAAGTTTTCACGCAGGTTGCGCATGCTTTCGGCATTGGCACGCAGGCGGTTAGGCGCCGAGTCAGCGACAAAAACAATGCCGTCAACGCCGCGCAAAATAAGCTTGCGGCTGGCGTTATAAAACACCTGCCCAGGTACCGTATAAAGGTGAAAACGTGTCTTAAAGCCCTGCACGGTGCCTAGGTCAAGCGGCATAAAGTCAAAGAACAGGGTACGCTCATCTTCAGTGGCCAGGCTCACCATGTCACCGCGCAGTTGCTCAGGCACTTTGGCAAAGACCTGCTTGAGGTTGGTGGTTTTGCCGGACATGCCTGGGCCGTAGTACACAATTTTGCAGTTGATTTCACGGGCTGCGAAGTTAATAGTGCTCACAAGAATCCTCCTGAACCAAACCCCTCTGGGTGCGAAAGCGGGCGAAGAACGTGCTGTTGCAGGGAGGGTTTATCCCAACAGGTCGTCAAGCAGCGAGGCGGCATTGGCTCCAAAATCATCATCAAATTCAATAGCAGGCACGTCTTTAATGTCTTTTAAAATGTCAGCCAAAAGCAGCGTAGTCTTTTTGGTATGCACCTTTACGCGGCCTAGTGGCACACTGCTGTCAAAGATAAGGGTGATAAGTGCCATATCGCCAACCGATTCAACATACAAAGTTCCCTGCTCACCTTGATGGATTTGCTCGCTAAAGGTGCGCTCGCCAAGCATATTGGCCAGTGCAGCTGTAGCAGCAGCGTTAGAGGCGACCAGTGTTGCTACTGAGTCTAGGGCGGGAGGACGCGGCGCCCACAACGCTTCTTTGTGAGAAAGCACAAAGCCCTTACGGTCTACCAGCAAGCAGTAGCGGACACCCGTAGATTCCAGTAAGTCTCCCAGGTGTTTTTCCACCTGGTCAAACGCATCACCATATAGGGCAAGAGAAGGCTCAATCATCACCGCGTAGCTTAGAGCATTTATCCTTACAAAGTGTATACAGTTTTCTGACAAATCTATCTGCAGTACAGCCCAGTGCAACCCGGCACATAAGGGTCAGGCTAAAAAGTGGGTGCAGGTGAGGCAATTTTCATGTCTGAGCCTCTGCCAGCGGGTACACTGCCCTGAGTGAGCAGGCAAAAGTGGCAAGGGAAGATAAAGGTCTGGTGTATGGTGCTGGGGCTGTTGGGTGCGGTACAGGCCCAGGGTGCTGCTCCTCAGAGAGCGCCGCGCCCTATCAGTATCAACGGCCAAGCGCTGCACCCTAGGATAGAAAGCAAGTGGCTGGCGTCCGGGCGCGAGGGCTTACCGGTTTGGTTCTTGCCGCGCCTGGGTGTTGTCACCCGCAACGACCTAGAGACGCATGAAATCTGGCTAGAGTACAACGGCGCCAAGCTGCACTACGCACAAGGTCACTGGGCCGGCCTGGCGAATGCTGAGCGCCTCAGCAAGCCAGAAGCGTACGGGCCTGGGGACAGCTTGCATGTGTCACTGGACACCCTGCGGCTTTTGGGCGTGCCGGTGCAGGGTACGCCAGCGGGGCTTAACGTAAAGGTGAGTGCTGCGGCCCAAGTTGCAGCGCCAACCAAACCCGCAGTAGCCCAGCCCAGTGTCCCTAAAGTGCCCGTAGCAGCAAAACCCCCCAGTGTGCCGCCACTGAGCCTACCTGCTGGTGCTGGGCGCGGGCGCCAGACGACTGCGCCTGCGAGGAAGTTGTTGACGGCCGCCGTATTAACCCCTCCGAATACTGCTCGCCCAAATAACCCCGTGCAACCCGCGCCATCACCCAGCCCCAGCGTGCCTATCATCGGGCCGCGCATCACCGAGGTGCGCTCTAGCCTGACACCTGTACGCCGTATTCAGGCGCAGCGCATCGTCATAGACCTCACGGGGCCGGTGGATTACAGCGTGCAGCGCGGGGCGGGGCAGGTGAGCGTGTTTTTGTTAGGGGCCAGCGGGGAGAGCGTGGTGCAAAAGCTAGACAGTGGCGCTGAACTGCGGATTGCCCCGGGTATCAACGCAGCGGGCCAGGCTGGAATGAACGTACAACTAGAGGGCGCAGGGACGGTGGGGCAGATACAGACCCTGCAAAACCCAGACCGCCTGGTGATAGACAGCGCAACCTCCAGCGGCGATGAAAGCCCGCCGCCGATTAACGAAGCGGCCTTACCGCAGGGCGTGACCTTGCGCCAGTGGGGGGGGCTGAGCTTACTGAGCTTTGATCCAGCGCGCTTTGTGCCTCGCGTGGTCGCGGCCCCCATAGGCAGTGCCCTGAGCGTTGCCGAGTTGGTGCGGCGGGCGGGCGGCGTTGCCGGGGTGAACGGCGGCTATTTTGACCCGCCCAGCGGCCTTAGCGTGGACTTTGTGACTGTAGGTGGGCAGATGCTCAGTGCCAGCCTAGAAAAACGCGCCGCCGTAGGTTTTGACGCAAGGGGCGCTGCCCAGTTTGGCTACCCGCGCCCGCGCTATTTTGTGACGGGTGACTCTGGCGCTGGCTCCCCAGGGCGCGTGCAGGTCAATACCGTGTCAGCCAGGCCGCAGCCCACCATGCTCAATGTCTTTGTGGGCGACGGGCACACCACTATTGCCAGCGGCACAGGGCTAACCACCTTGCTGCTGAGCAAAACGGGCGAAGCCAATCAGATGACCATAAGCCGTGTAGTCGTGGGCGGCGTGGTGGTGCCCAGTGGCGTGCTGGCCCTCACCTTTGACCCCGCCAGGTTCGGGCAGTTGCCCCGCACGGTGGGCGGCAAACTGACCCTTCGCCTGGATTACCAACTGGCAGGCTGGGAAAATATTCAGGAGGGCCTCGCCGCTGGCCCGCTGCTGCTTCAGGGCGGCAAGGTGGTGCTTGACCCGGTGCGCGAAGCCTTTAACGTGTATACGGGCATCTGGCGGCCTACCCGTCAGGTGGCCTTTGCGCAGTATCAGGGGCAGCCGACCCTCGCCTTTTTAGACTTTGGCACGCCCGAAGGCTTTGCCGCAGCGCTGCAACGAGTGGGGGTGAGCGACGCGGTGCGGCTAGACAGCGGATCAAGCGCCACAGTGTTTGTGACGGGCGGTTATCTGGGTAATGGTGGCTACCTCAATACAGTCTGGAGCCGCCCCGTGCCGAATGCGATTGTGTTGGTGCCCAAATAATTTGGTGCCCAAGTAATTCGGTGCCCAAGTAATTCGGTGCCTAAATAATTTGGTACTGAAGTAATTTTGAAGCGTATTCCACGAACGGCGGTTCATTCCAGCATCGTCAGGAAAGCACCGACTGCGCTTCCATACCAGGGGGCCAGCTAGAGGCCAAGTCGTGAAACACCCTCTAATCCGCCGCTTGAGGCATTGACACGCGGCGTGCAACTTCCAGCACCTTGTAGCCGTAGGCATTGATCACGTTGGTGCCACTGTGGGGGTCAGTGTACGGCGCTTTGCGGCCCTCGTACTCGTGGATGTGACCATGTACCAGCCAGGTAGGGGCGAGCCGGAGCATAAACTGGCTGATGCTGGGGCAGCCTCGGTGGGCAAAATCGCTCAGGGCGTGTGGCCCCAGGGGCGGCGCGTGGGTCAGAAAAATATCTACTTGGCCCGCCGCCTGTGCCTGGGCTTTGAGGGCTAGCTTGCCCAGTGCCCAGCGGCCTTGCCAGTCGGTGTACTGGTGTTGGCCGCCCTTGCGGTATCTGGGTACGCCGCCCCAGCCTGCGATGGTCAGCCCCGCCGCCCGCACAATGTTGCCCTCGGCGTTGATGGCCCCGCCTGGGCGTTGCCGCTGGCCTTCTGAGTACACATATTCATCTTGGTGGTTGCCCGGCACATACACTACGGGCGCGGGCAGCAACGACGCCACAAACTCTAGATAATACCCGGGCAAGTCGCCCGCTCCCAGCACCAAATCAATGTGGCCCAGCCCCTGCGGAAAACCGCTGCGGTAAATGTAGGGGTGTACCATATCGGCCAGCAGCAGTACGCGCACAGGTTCACTACTAGCGCGGGCAGACTGGGTAAAGGGGAGCGTGCTCAACATAAAAACCGCCTAAAGTCGGCCCGACGTAAGAAACATACGGGTCACCGAACATCTTTTGATTAGGATCAGAAGTATACACCCGGCGCGGCGAAGTTTGGTCAGCCGACGGGCAAAGATCGTTGGCAAAGATGGGCACAGGCCCTGCAGGCAAGCATGCACAAAGGTCACCTCATATAGATGCGCTAGGGTACAGCCATGTGTGTTGTTGCCCTCCACTGCTGGTCTACCTTTACCAGGGTTGCCTCTACCGGGGCTACCTTTACTGGGGCTACCTCTGACTGGGTGCGCCGTGCCTGCGCTGCGCTGCTGCTGTCCGTGCTTTTGACGGGGTGCAGCGACAGCATTCAGGGTGTACAAACCTACGACTACCCAGGCGGCGATATGCGCGGCGGCATGATTGCCTATGACAGCCTGCACAGCAGCGCCCACCTGCCCCCAGCGGGCGGCCCGTACAGCCCTCTGTGGCAGCAGTGCGGGCAGTACACTCAGCCTATTTACCCCGAATATGCCGTGCATAGCTTGGCGCGCGGCGCGGTATGGGTGACCTACCGCCCAGATATCAGCGCCGCCGAGTTGTCACAACTGCGCGCCGTGGTCGCCGCCCAGACAAATACGCTGCTTAGCCCACTACCCGCTCAGGGTGCGCCTGTAGTAGCAACCGTCTGGAACGCTCAGCTGGTGCTTGACAGCGCCGCTGACAGCCGTCTGAGCCAGTTTATAAACACCTACGCGCCGCCTGTGACAGACGCCCCAGCCCCAGCAGCCCCAGCCCCAGCAGCCCCAGCCCCAGCAGCTCCAGGCTCAGCAGAGCGCTCTGTGCCTGATGCGGGTTTGGGCTGCACGGACGGCTACTTGTACAGCATGTGACGTATGAATGATACGGATTCCGATTGATTTGGCGTACTTCCGAATCAATCAGGGCGCATGCGAGTGGGAACAGCATACGGACTGTGCGGTATGGAGCCGCAGGCGGCGCTTTTCCGACTGTGGTGGAATTTAGCGGCAGTCCGTATGATTTGTACAAGATGATGATTTTCAAAAGTGTGCCGTGAACCCCAGCACGTTACACTGGGCTCAGAAGTCAGTAGTTTGGCTCATCATCACCTGGGTACGCCTGCGCTGGTTCTGCATCTCAGCAAGTGGCGGGTATTCCTGCCCCTGTTGCGTGCGGCTGAGATGTAAGTAAACACTAGCTTTAGCTAATAATAGCAATTGTTTTACCAGAATAGGCCAGAATACTCATTTTATACATCTACCCTCACTATAGACACCAAACACATACTAAAGGAGTAAATAATGCCAATATCACTCACCAAAGGTGGAAACGTAAGCCTCAGTAAAGAAGCCCCTGGTCTTAAGAACATCAATGTGGGCCTGGGTTGGGACACGCGCCGCACGGACGGTGCAGACTTTGACCTGGACGCGATGGTGTTTTTGGTCAATGAGAGCGGCAAAGTACGCAATGACCAGGACTTTGTATTTTTCAATAACAAGCAGTCGGCGGACGGCTCAGTGGTACACCAGGGCGACAACCGCACCGGTGCAGGCGAAGGCGACGATGAAGTGGTCAGCATTAACTTAGACCAAGTGCCTGCTGACATACAAAAGGTAGTGGTCGCTGTCGTGATTTATGAAGGACAAAGCCGTAGCCAGAACTTTGGCATGGTTGAAAAAGCCTATATCCGCGTGGTTAATGGCGAGGGCGGCAGCGAAATTGCCCGCTATGACCTTACTGAAGATGCCGGCACCGTGACCGCTATGATTTTTGGTGAAGTCTACCGTAATGGCAGTGAATGGAAATTTAAGGCCATAGGACAAGGCTTTGCTGAAGGCTTTCAAGCATTGGTACGCAGCTACGGCGTAAACGCCTAAATAGATAGATACCCCCGTATGTACCGCCCCGCGCTCCTGAAGACTGCCTAGCGCAGTGAGGGGCGCCATTTTGTTATGTACTGTGAGTAACTACTGCGAGTAAGTAATGTGTAGACGCTGAAAGACCTACAGGAAAACCGCTTTTACTGTTCCCTTCACTTTAAAGTGCTACCTTTCCTGGCTTTTTCTTTTTATCATCCCGGTTTACCCAAGACCCGTATCCCATAAGGAGCCACGATGCCCACCACCCTCACGACAGGTCAGCGCCTACCGCTCAGCACTTTGCAGTTGCCCACCACCTTTGAACTCAGCCTAAGTGTGTCGGGGCAAGCCGATGACTACGACGCGGCCTGTTTTGTGCTGGGAGCAGGTAGTCGCCTGTTGGGAGACGAGTGGATGGTGTTTTATAATCAGCCGCGCAGCCCAGATGGCGCGGTGATGGTGCGGCGCATTGGCCCTAGTACCGTGTTTGTCCTTAATCTGGAGCAACTGGGGCCGCAGGTGGAACGCCTGGCTTTTACTGTGTCGCCAGATTCACAGACGCCCAGCGGCGGCGACATGGCGGGGGTTGGCAGCGGCGAACTGCGGGTAGGTGACGCAATTTGGACCTTTAACGGCAGGGATTTTGGCAGTGAAAAGGCCATTATTGCCGCCGAAATCTACCGCCATCAGGGAACGTGGCGGCTGATGATTAATGGTCAGGGCTTTGCTAACGGATTAAGCGGCTTGGTCAGTCACTTTGGCGGTTCATTGGCCCAGCCTTCTTCTGCGGCTGCGCCCAATCCCGCTACCACTGTGCCCAAACCCGCTATCGCTGTGCCCGCACCTGCACCCGCCCCACTCCAACCACAACCAGCTCCTGCCCCCACCATTTCGCTTACCAAAGTCACCCTAGAAAAGCAGGGTCAGACGGCACGTATCAACCTCAACAAGAGCGGCAACCAGCCTTTTCACGTCAACCTCAACTGGGATGCACACGGCAAGGCGACGAAGCCCAGCGGGTTTTTGGGGCGGCTGCTGGCTCCAGCTTCTAGCAGCGGCGCTGACCTTGACCTGGGCTGCATGTACGAGCTGCAAGACGGCGATAAGGGCGTCATTCAGGCGATAGGCGGGCGTATGGGGCTGCGCGGACAGCCGCCCTACATTTACCTCGACCAAGATGACCGCTCAGGCGCCAGCAGTAACGGCGAAAACCTGTATCTAGAGCGCCCCGACCTGATCAAGCGGGTGCTGATCTTTGCCTTTATCTACGAGGGCGTGGGTAACTTTGGCGACGTGGGGGGCCGCTTGAGCTTTACCGATCCCCAGGGCAATGACGTGCGAATGCAGCTTTCTAACCCCGCCGCCCTGCCCTTTTGTGCGGTAGCCCTGCTGGAGACACGCGGGCATGAGCTGAGCATCACCAAAGAGGAGCGCTACTTTGCCGACCATGAAAAGTGCGACCACGCCTACGGCTTTGGCTTCAGCTGGAAAGCAGGGCGCAAAGACTGAGGTACGTAGGGGGGCTGACGCTTTCCCCTATTCCCTCATGCCTACTTCATCACGTGCTGTTCCCACACCCTATAAGGAGCCCCATGACCACCCTTCAAGCTGGACAAAAAGCCAAACTCAGCGACCTAGGCCTAAACCCCAACGATCTGCTGACTATCACTGTAGAGCACGGCCTCAACGGACTGGATGTCAGCGCCTTTGGTTTAGACGGCGACCGCAAGATGCTCAGTGACGACTACATCGCCTTTTATAACAACCCCCGCACACCAGGCGGCGAGGTAAGCGCCCAACTGGAGTCTGACCGGGCTACCTTTAGTGTGAAGTTGTCTCAGGCCACGCGCTTGCAGCGCCTCATGTTTACGGCCACACACGACACCCTACCGCTGAGCCAGGCCCCGCGCCTCCAGGTCACGGTAAGCAGCGGCGCTGCCTCAGTGACGTTTGACGCCAAAAGTGTGCTTAGTCAGGAAAAGGCCGCCATGTTGCTTGAGCTTTACCACCATAACGGCGAGTGGCGCTTGGGCGCGGTAGGCCAGGGCTTTAATGGTGGCCTGGGCGAGCTGGTGCAGTATTTCGGCGGCGAAGTGGAGAAGCCTGTGCCTGTCAGTGCCCCAACACCTGCCCCAGGAGCAGCTCCAGTAGCCGTATCAGCACCCGTATCAACACCAGCGCCCGTATCAACACCAGCGCCCGGTGGCATGCCAACCGT
>JAGLBF010000028.1:1445-3110 GCA_018260375.1 Deinococcus sp. | reverse complement strand
CCGTATCAACACCAGCGCCCGTATCAACACCAGCGCCCGGTGGCATGCCAACCGTGAACCTCAACAAGACGGTGAACTTGAATAAAGGCTCTACCGTGTCGCTCAGCAAATCTGACGGTGCGCCCGACCTGCGCCAGGTCATCATGGGCCTGGGGTGGGATCCTGTAGGCGCTTTTGCGAGTCCGCAACAGAAAAAAGGCGGCTTTCTAGGCGGGCTGATGAGCATGGCCTTTGAAAGCGGCGGCAGTGAAATTGACCTGGATGCCAGTTGTCTGCTTTTTGACACCCAGGGTAATGTGCTTGACGCGGTGTGGTTTATGCAAAAACGCAGCCGTGACGGGTCTATTGTGCACAGCGGCGACAACCTCACAGGCGCGGGCGAGGGTGATGACGAAACCATCCGCGTAGACTTGCAGGTCATTCCTATCAACGTTCAGCACCTTATTTTTACCGTCAACAGCTTTCGGGGTCAGCAGTTTACCCAGGTGAGTCGCGCTTTTTGCCGCCTAATTGACGGCGCCAGCAACCGCGAACTCGCCCGCTATGACCTTACAGGCGGTGCACCGGTCACAGGCATGCTGATGTGCCGCCTGACCCGTGTAGGGAGTGGCTGGCACATGACCGCTCTGGGTGAAGACGCCAACGGGCGAACCGTAAAAGATATGCAAGATGTAGCACGGCAGTTTTTGGGCTGAAGTGGTGCTATTCGGATAAGGTTAGAATGTAAACCAGGCTAACTGTCAAGCCGTCTCACCGCGTTAGGCCATCTCACCTACTGGTATCCTATTCAGCGCTTTTGTACTGCCCTTTTCAGGCAACCTAAACACGCCCTGACACACAGACCACTATAGTAGAAAGCGAAATCTACCCCCACAAGGAGCGTACGCATTATGGCTATTACTCTTTCCAAAGGCGGCAACCTGTCCCTGAGCAAGTCCGATCCCTCTCTCAGCAAGGCTGTGCTAGGCCTAGGCTGGGACGCACGTTCTACCGACGGTCAAGACTTTGACCTAGACGCCAGCGCCTTTTTGCTGACCGCTAGCGGCAAGGTGCGCAGTGACGCTGACTTTATTTTTTATAACCAGCTCAAAAGCGTTGACGGCTCCGTAGAGCACACGGGCGACAACCGTACGGGCGACGGTGATGGCGATGATGAGCAAATTAAAATTGACCTCTCGCGCATTCCTGCTGACATTCAGACGGTGGCCTTTACCGTCACTATTCACGACGCCACAACCCGCCGCCAGAATTTTGGTCAGGTGCGCAACGCCTTTATTCGTCTGCTCAATGAACAAAACGGCAACGAGATCGTGCGCTTTGACCTGGGCGAAGACTTTTCTACCGAAACTGCCGTTATCTTTGCCGAAGTGTACCGCAACGGCCCCGAATGGAAGTTCCGTGCTGTGGGGCAGGGCTTTGCGGGCGGTCTCAAAGAGCTGGCCAACAACTACGGTATTCACGTTTAAACAGCCTGGCTAGGCTGCTGCTTAGCCGCCTAATTTATCTAGGCGCTCTACCGCGCTGTACCTGGGTATACTCCCTGAGGTATAGCGCATTCTTACTCACTGGGTTTCACGGCGTGTTGGTTCACTGGGCATTGTGTTGCAAAGCTACAAATTTTTTACAGCGGCAGATAGCTGGTAAAACAGATAGCTGGTAAAACAG
>JAGLBF010000028.1:0-1345 GCA_018260375.1 Deinococcus sp. | reverse complement strand
CAGATAGCTGGTAAAACAGATAGCTGGTAAAACAGGTAACGGGTAAAACCGTGCTTTGGGGGAGAACTATGAACGACACGATTAGGAAGGAATTTGGTTTTGCGGGCATCATTACCGTGCTTGCAGTGGGACTGGCAGGCTGGTACGGCTACACCACAGGGGGCATGAGCCGCGCCCTGAGCGATATGTTTATCGTGCTGGTGCTGGGCGTTATGGAAATTTCGCTGAGTTTTGATAACGCTGTGGTCAACGCCTCGGTGCTCAAGAACATGTCTCCTGAGTGGCAGCGCCGCTTTTTGATATGGGGCATTCTCATCGCAGTCGTGGGCATGCGCCTGCTTTTTCCCATCCTCATTGTGGCCATGTCGTCGGGTTTGGGCCTGGTAGAAGTAGGCCAATTGGCCCTTAATCAACCCGAAGAATACGCCCACCACCTTGAGCAATCCGGGCCGATTATCAGTGCCTTCGGCGGGGTATTTTTGCTGATGGTGGCGCTCAATTACTTTATAGACACCGAAAAAGACGAGCACTGGCTTATGCCTGAACACCGCTTGGCAGGTCTGGCCCGCTTTGAAGCTGTGCAGGGCATCATTGCACTGTCAGCCTTGCTGGGCATTGTCCACTGGGGCGTGGCGCCGGCCCTGCAGTTCACCGTGCTTACAGCGGGGCTTGTTGGCCTTATTGTCTACCTGTTTGTCAACGCGCTGGGCGGCCTTTTTGATGTAGAAGACATGGCTGCAAAGGCGGGCGCGGCGGGTCTGGCCTCTTTCCTGTACCTGGAAGTACTGGACGCTAGCTTTTCGCTCGACGGCGTTATCGGGGCCTTTGCCATCACAAAAGAAATTGTCATCATCGCTGCTGGTCTTGCTATCGGCGCGGTATTCGTGCGCTCGCTCACCCTGCTGATGGTGCATCAGGGCACCCTAGCGCAGTACCGCTACCTAGAGCACGGCGCGCACTATGGCATTTTGGCCCTGGCCATCATCATGCTCTACACCATCACAGGCCACCACGTGCCCGAACTGATCACGGGCCTTATCGGTGTAGCTTTTATTGTGGCGTCTGTGATAGCGAGCATTGTCTCTAGACCCCACAAACCAGAGACAGACATGCAGCATTAAGGTTGAGTAGGGTATCTGTAGCGGGCGCATTCAGCCCGCTTTTTTGCTCGCTCAGACGGCTGATACGGATGGTGTAATACCGAAGCGCGGGCGGTACCTTGTAGATGGTGCTGGAATGAAGCGCAGTCCTTGTGTGCAGTCGCCTCACCAGTCTATGTGCCACTTGCCTACAGGTGTTGACAAGTCAGGCTGTAGGGTGTATCTTTTTTGAGCCTCCAAAAAGG
>JAGLBF010000200.1 GCA_018260375.1 Deinococcus sp. | reverse complement strand
CTACCACTTCAGCGCCTACCCATTCAGTACGAATCAGGGCACACAGCATCAGCGGCAAGGTGACGGTCTGTGCTTCAGGCGTTTCTAGCTGCAGTGTGCAGAGATCCAAAGCTGTGTCACGGCTGAGCAGCTGCACTCTGACCCCAGGCACCAGACCCAGTTCTATCAGTTTGCGTGTTACCGCCTGCTGATCAGGAATGCTTTGCAGCCGCGCCCAGTGGCCTACAGGCAGCTCGCTCACGGGTACGCTCTGATACGTGGGCACTTCTAAAGCGGGGCTGGGAATAATATCGCCGTGTGGGTCGCGCTCAGGGTGACCTAAGAGCGCGGCGATGCGGGCTTCAAATCGCTCACTGATAACGTGCTCTAGCGCCTCGGCCTCATCATGCACTTCGTCAAGCGCGTAGCCAAGGGTCTGGTGCAAGAAGGTTTCAATGAGGCGGTGGTGTCGCAGCACTTCAAGCGCCACCAGCCGCCCGCGCTCGGTGAGGACGCTACCCTGGTACGGCTGATGGTTGACCAGCCCCAGGTCGTGTAACTTGTGGAGCATACCCGTAGCGCTGGGCGGCGTGACCTGCATAGCCTGGGCGATATCCTGGGTGCTGGCACGCCCTCCACTTGTTTTTTCTGAGATCAGATAAAGCCGCTTGAGGTAATCTTCCATGTTGGCAGACAAGGAGGGGCGAGGCGCGGGTGCTTGGTACAGGGCTGCAGAGGAAGAAAGCTTAGCCGTCATAGATCTTATTATTAGCCATGCCAAAACTTTTTACAAGGCGAGACTAATACTCCTCATACGGACTGCCGCTCCATTCCACCACAGTCGGGAAGACACCGCCTGCGGCTCCATACCGCGAAATCCGTATGCTGTTCCCACTCGCGTCCGCTCGGATTGATTCAGTGCAGTTCTGAATCAATCGGAATCCGATCACAGGTTGTTGCTGGAGTAATAACACAGCAGATTGGGGTATTTTTATCTTTTGTGTTGGCTGGTAGGTGTAATGTGCAACTATGTTACGCCGCCCTGCTTTTCCCCTGATGCTCAAGCTTGGGCTTGCTGGAGCCCTGCTGAGCGCCCCCGGCGGCCTGTCTTTTACCGCGCTGGCTCAAACTGATTCGGGGGTAGTGCCAGCAACGGTTTCCCAACCAGGCGCAAGCCCCCTGTCCACAAAGTCCAAGGTGCCTACGGGCGTCACGGTGCCTGTACCCGTTTCGGTGGCGAGTGCACAAGAGCCGCGCAGCGGGCCAACGGTGCGTGCACGCGTGGCTCAGGGCGCACTGTTGGGCATACAGAGTAACGGTGTCAATTACTTTTTGGGAGTGCCGTATGCCGCCGCGCCTGTGGGGGCTGGCCGCTGGAAAGCGCCGCAACCGCTGATTCCCTGGGTAGGTGAGCGCAGCTTCCGGCACTACGGCCACATCTGCCCGCAGCGTCCCAATAGCCTAGACGCGACCAACGACAACCAGATGTATGGCAGTGAAGATTGTCTCTTTGTGAACGTGTACGCGCCTCCTAACGCCAAACACGCCCCGGTGATGTTCTGGGTACACGGCGGCTCGTTTGACGGCGGCTCAGGCAACCAATATGACGGCTCAGCACTGGCGCGGCGTTACGGCGTGGTGGTGATCACCATCAATTACCGCCTGGGTGTGTTCGGCTTTTTGGCAGCGCCGCAGATAGGAGAGGGCAACTACGGCCTGATGGACATTAAAGCGGCCCTGCGTTGGGCACAGACCAATGCACGCAGCTTTGGGGGTGACGGCTCAGACATCACTATTTTTGGCGAGTCGGCAGGCGGCATGGCGATTTGTACGCTCCTCACGGCCCCCTCTGCGGCGGGCCTCTTTCAAAAAGCTATTATTCAAAGCGGGCCTTGTCAGCGTGGCGTGGGCAGCGCTCCATTGCAGCAGATGAGCCAGATAGGTGACGCTTTTGTCAAGTCATTTAACTGCACGGGTCAGCTGGCGCTGAGCTGCATGCAGGGGCAGAGCACCCTTAACCTGTTTAATACACGTCTGCCAGGTGCCTTTATTCCTGGTCAGGTGAAATTCCCACCAGTCTATAACAGCGAGCTGCTGCCCCAAAATCCACTCACCGCCTTTGGGACGGGTCAGGTTAACAAAGTGCCGCTGATGATAGGCAGCAACCGCAACGAAGGTACGCCCTTTACCGCTTACCTCACCAAACCCAATACCCCGCTTAATAACACGCTGTACTTTACCCTGGTGGCCATGCTCAACCCTGGTCACCTGCCTGACATATTGCGGCACTACCCCAGTTACCGGTATTCCACCACGGCATTGGCGGGCGCAGCCCTGGTCACTGATGGCCTGTTTGCCTGTCCTACTGACGCGTTTGGGCGGCTGTACGCCCGGCAAGCGCCCACCTACCGCTACGAATTCAGTGACCCCAAAGCTGTGACTGCTCTGCGCTCTAGCATCAGCATCCCTGTACTGGAGGCCTATCACGCGTCTGAGCTGATTTATGTGTTTAATAGGCCCCTACGCGGCTTGGCTGACCCTGTGCAGTTTGGCCCGCAGCAGGCCCAGCTTTCGGCCCAGATGGGGCAATACTGGACCAACTTTGCCCGTACTGGCAACCCCAACGGCCCCAGCCTGAGCAGCTGGCCCAGCTACACCAGTCAACACCAGGACGTGATGACCCTGGCCCCTGAGGGCAACACGGTCAACACCCAGTTTGGCCAGCAACACCAGTGTGCCTTTTGGGACAGGCTAGACGCGAACCAGTTTTAAACTCAGGGTGCTGTGGCCCGTGCCAACTCATACAGACTTGCAGTTCAATCAGAACCGACCTGATTGAATGAGGGCGGAGGCGAGTGGGAAAAGGTACGGGTTCCCTGACTACCCTGCAATAAAACGGAATGTGCAGCATACGGACTGCCGCTAAATTCCACCACAGTCGGAAAAGCGCCGCCTGCGGC
>JAGLBF010000199.1 GCA_018260375.1 Deinococcus sp. | reverse complement strand
GGAGCCGCAGGCGGCGCTTTTCCGACTGTGGTGGAATTTAGCGCAGTCCGTATTATTCCAGCGCAAAGGGAAAGAGCAGCGTGCACACGATCAATGTTCCCACGTCAAAGGCTGCCAAAAAGCCCAGCCAACCTGCAACTTCTTTGTTCCAGCCTACGGTGAGCAGCAGCGCTGTGGCTTTTACCGTTGCCAAAATGACCGGCACCAGCAGCGGAAAGGCCAGCGCAGGCAGCAACGCTTCGCGGGCGCGCAGATTGACAGTAATAGCCGCATAAAACGTGCTGCTCGCTGACAGGCCCGTAACGCCCAGTACGGTGGTGAGCAGCAGCCCACCCCAGGGTATAGCGGCGGCGGCTTGCCCGGGTACACGCTCCACCCCTAGCGCCCCGAACAGCACCAAGCCCAGCGGCAGCACCAGGAGCGAGAGCGCGAGCACTTGCAGCCAGCTACCCAGCCACTTGCCCAGATACAGCGCCCCGTGCGGCCCAGGGTAGAGGCAAAGCTGATTGAGTGCGCCGGCCTCCTGCTCCTGAGCAAAGGCACGCCCAGCGGCAATGGCGCTTGACAGGGCCAGGGCCGCCCACACCGCCCCCGCCGCAGCGGGCCTGAGGTGGGCGTCATCTGGCCCCAGGCTTAGGCCCAGCACCAGCAGCACCAGCGCGGCGTAAAAGGCGGTTGACAGCAGCATGTCGCGGGTGCGGCCCGCCAAGCGTGCATCTTTGCGGGCAATGGTAAGGATTTGGGTGAGGGGTGAGTGCTTCATAAAGCGCCTTGCTGCCCAGCATCTGTCAGTTGCCCCTGAGCCAGCCGCAGCGCACGCGGGGCCACCTGCCGGGCCAGGTCGGGTTCGTGGGCGGCGATGACCAACGTATGGCCCTGTCCGCGCAGTTCTTGCAGTACCTCAAGCGTGAGTAATCGGCCCGCTTCGTCTAGGTTGGCAAATGGTTCGTCAATAAGGTTCAGTGGGCGGGCGAGCAGCAAGACGCGGGCGAGGTTGAGGCGCTTGCGCATACCCGCTGACAAAAAACGCACCCGGCGCCCCGAGGCGGCTTCTAAGTCCACACGCCGCAGCGCGGCTAGCACATCGGCCTTTTGTGGCGTTTGTTGGTGCATCTGAAGGGCAAATTCTAGATTTTCTTGAGCGCTCAGGTCGGGGTACAGGCCGCCTTCTACCGGCATCAAGTGGATGTGCTCGCGTACCGAACGCGAATCGGCGAGGTCATAACCGTAGATGCGCCCTTCACCGCGTGTTAGCCGCAGTTGCGAGGCCAACAGCCGCAGCAAGGTGGTCTTGCCTGCGCCGTTATGTCCCAGCAGCGTGACTCCTTCGCCAGCGGCAATATCCAGCGTGACCCCGCGCAAAATAACCTCTTGGCCCAGCCGCAGCCAGCCGTTTCTGAGTTGTACGGCGTAGGGCGCAGCGTTATTTAGGGGGGCAGGGTTACTTAGGAGCGTAGCAGTAGTCAAAGGCGCATCCAAGTAGGCATCACGTTATAAAACCAGCTTGACAGCAGGGCAAAGCGCCCGGAGAGCATCAGCAGGCCCAGCACCAGCAGCAAGGCACCCCCCAGTCGCTCGAAGGTGGCGGCATAACGGTTTAGGCGGCGCAGGTTAAGCCGCTCCCACAGCAGCGCACACAGCGCAAAAGGCAGGGCCAGGCCCAGCGTATACACCAGCAGCAAGCCCACGCCCTGGCTCAAGCTCTGGGTACTGGCGGCCAGGCCCAAAATACTGCCCAGCACTGGCCCCAGGCAGGGGCTCCAGCCAAAGGCAAAGGCCGCACCCAGCGCCACCGGGCCGTATTGGTCAGCGGCGATAAGCTGGCGGGTGTCGCGCATCAGGGCGGGGGGGCGAATAACGCCCAGCATCATCAGCCCGAACACGATAATAACCACGCCTGAGAGCTTGCTCAGCAGCGGGCGGTAACTGTCAAGCAGTGCGCCTAGGCCGCTCGCGGTTGCGCCCAGCGCCACAAACACCAGCCCAAATCCCAGGATAAACCCCGCCGCCCGCCCCAGCGGAGCCTTACCGCCAATAACACCCAGGTAACTAGGCACCAGCGGCAGTACGCAGGGCGACAAAAAACTGATAAGCCCCGCCAAAAAAGCGATGGTAAGGCTAGGTACGCTGTTCATAGGGGCCAGTTTAGCGCGGGAGGTGGGGGCAAAATGCCTGCGGAGCCGTATCTTGCAACGCGCACTTGTTGTGACCATCGCTGGCCTTTTTTCTGGCGTTTTTAACACGGTTCAAGTCGCCGTCCGTATGAGCCGCTGCAGATTCCGATTCAAACAGGTCGTTTCTGATTGAATAGAGCGCTGTCTGTATTACCACTCACCCTCAACCTTTCCCAACTCTCCTTGCCAGGCATTGAGCACCCGTTCGCCGCGTACAAGCAGCACGGTGGGGTAGACACTCACCCTCAGGGCACGGGCAAACTGGGTGGCTTGGGGGCCGCGCCACACGTCTAGGCCATCGGGCGCGGGGGAAGCTACGTCCTCGGCGTTGACCGCGTGTATAGGCAGGCCAGAATGCAACAAGGCGGGCCACAGGCCGCTCAGGTCGCCGCAGTCGTGCGAGTAAAGTACCACCAAACTGCGTGGCTCCTCGGCTGGCGTGCTGCTGGCTTCGGGCGGTGTAGCGGCCTGCGCGGCGGTAACCGTGGCCCAGGGATGCGGCGGCAACACGTCGCCTAGTCGCACGGTTGCCAGGGCCTGAGGCGTACTCATGAGCAGCAAACTAAGCAGGGCCAGGGGAGAACGTCGCATGTCCTTATGCTGGCGTGTGGGTGTGGGCAGCGCGTGAGAACGTGAGGGTCAAAAGTTGCTGAGCGTGCCCGCAACGAATACAGAGCCCCAGATCGGTGACCACCTGTTCGTGGACCGGTGGTGATGTTTGAGCGTTTACCATCTGATACGGATTCCGATTGATTCAGTGCAGTTCTGAATCAATCCGAGCGGATGCGAGTGGGAACAGCATACGGGTTTCGCGGTATGGAG
>JAGLBF010000027.1 GCA_018260375.1 Deinococcus sp. | reverse complement strand
CAACTGGCGGTTGTTAACACGCCCAGAAACGTTTAATCAGGACTTTAGCAAGTAAGACACATTCCGCTCTGTTCCAGCACAGTGGGGCAAGCACAGTGGGGCCAGAACCGACTGTGCTTGCACACCGCGAAACCCCTATCTTTTGTCACTCACATCCGCCCTGGTTAAATCGGATTCTTGAAATCGGATTCTTGCTGGTTGAAGCGAAATCCGCATTAGCTTTCGTCTAACAAGTCCTCCAGCGCCACGATGCTGCTGTCTTCCTGGGTAATCTGGTATTCGCCCTGCGCAGCTACAAAGTCGGCAGCCATGTTGAGCGTTTCTTCTACCCAGGCGTAATCACTGCTCACCGTGACAATAACGATGACTTCCCAGGTGTGGGCGTTGAGGCCGTCTATGCGGCCCACCGTCAGCGGAAAGCGTGCCTTGAGGCGGTCAACGACGGGGCGCACCAGGGCCCGCTTTTCCTTGAGGTTAGACACCCAGGGCATCTCTAGCCGCAGCCGCAGCATGCCTACATAGCCCTGCGCCACAGCCTTAGATCATGCCTGCCAAGAAGCCCTGGTTGCGTACCAGCCGCACCAAATCCATAACGGTCAGTTGGCCTGGGTCATAGCTCACGGCGATTTGGCCCTGGTCAGGGACAGCCTGTACCACGCCAGGGCAGTCGCGCAGTAGGGCGGCAATGCGCTCGCCCGCTTCTTTGTTCATACCGCGCACACCGAGAATAATACGGGTGGGTTTGTTGCCGGAAGGGTCAGTTTGGGTCATGTGGGGGCTCCTTGTAAAGGGTACTACGGATTGCGATTAAACCCTGTCAAAAACGCGGTGGAAGCAGGCCAGCAGGAGTAAAAAAAGTATGCCTTTTGCGGTATGAAGGTGCAGACAGCGCTTTTACGACTGTGCTGATTTACGACTGTGCTGAAACCAAGCGGAATGCGTATGCGCTCAGAATAAAGCCTTATCGGTGCTGAAGGTACGTTATGAGAGTATACGCAAGGTCAGCGCCTCCTAAATCGGCTGGCCTGGGGCCGTTTGCGCCCGTGAACCCAGGTAGCACACCGCATACTGACCTAAGACACGGGCTTCTTCGGCGTGGGCAGCGGCCCCTAGTTCAGCGCTCAGCGGAAAATGTACCTCATATACCGCGCTGTCATAGGCGCTTTTGACACAGGCGTGCAGTAAACCCTGAGCCACCTCAGCGCCACTGTCACTCGCCCCCGCATTACCAGCGTCCTCAGCGCTGAGCAGCACCTGCACCACCAACACAACTGGGCGGTCACCTTGCCAGACCGCCTGGGCCAGCAAAGCGCCCCGCAGCGTTTCGCCGCCGTCGGTGGCGACAAAGCTGTGCTCACTGCGCTCAAAAAACTTGAGAGCAGCCAGTGAAGTCCGCAGGCGGCTGCTGCGTTCGCGCTCGTCGAGCGTGTCAAATTGGCTGTCTTGGCGGCGTTGCTGAGCCAGGTCAAGCGCTTGTAGGGCTTCAAAATCAGTAGAAAGGGGAGCACGGTATTGCAGCATTTCTTTAAGGTAGCACCCTCGCACCAGAGGCCAGCCCTGTGGCAAACTGCTGCACATGACTGCTTCTCCTGACTCCACCCACCAAACCAGCCAGACCACCGACCAGGTCATCCGTACCCGCCTCAACGCCTTGGCCCAGACCCTGCGCCACTTTCACTCGGCGCTGCTGGATCACACCAAAAGCAACTACGAATTTTTGCACGGTAAGATTGCCTCACCGTTTACCCTGTATACCCTGGTGACTTCTGATGCCAACTTTCAGTGGCTGCGCCCACTCTCGGCGTTGATGGCGACGCTGGACGAAGTGATCGACCAGAAAAACACCTCGCTGACCGAGCGCCACCTGCAAGACATCAGACAGGCGTACAACCTGCTCTTTTCGCAGACTGATACCCGTTTCTCGGCTTTTCGAGAAGGCTACGAGCAGGCCAAAGAATTGCCCGCCGTCAAGCAGGCCTACCAGCAAGTACAAGAGCTGCTGACCTCGCACGAGGCGTAAAGCGTGAAACTGATTGTGGCGCTGGGCAACCCCACCACGCAGTACGCCCGCACCCGCCACAACATTGGCTGGCTGATCGCAGACGAACTGGCCCGCCGCTACAGCCTGATATGGCGCAAGGAAGGCGGCGGCGCGGCGGCGGGCGAAGTGGCAGAGTTTCGGCTACTGGGCGAAAAAATCGTGCTGCTCAAGCCGCAAACCTACATGAATAGTTCAGGCGGGGCGGTGTTGCCGCTGGTGCAATTTTACAAACTGAGTCCCGAAGCGGTACTGGTGATGCAAGATGACCTAGACAGTCCCTTTGGGCTGCTGCGGCTGCGCTCAGGCGGGCGGCATGGCGGACAAAATGGTGTACGTGATATTATGCGCGTGCTGGGCAGTGACAGCTTTGCTCGCCTGAAAATCGGTATATCGCGCCCACCCAGCAACTACAGCGTGAGCGACTGGGTGCTGAGCAAGTGGGCCGAAGACGAACAAGTGACCTTGCAACAGCTGGTTACTCTGGGGGCGAGTGCTGCCGAAGCGTGGGCCACTGAGGGTTTACTTGCCGCACAGCAGCGCTTTAATGCCACCGACCTGCGACCCAAGCCGCCTGAGCCTGAAGTGCAGCGGCCCGAGGGAACGGCTCAGGCGGTAGGGGACGAACCACCAAAGCGGTCAACCTGACCAAGCCCAAAGCGGGTACGTTGTCGCTCTTGGCCAACGCATACCAGCTGCAACTTAAACCTTTGTGACTTGAACCATATTGACTACACGGTGAAAGCAGGCCAGTGAGCGCAAATCACCCGTACAGACTTCGTGACGGCGCGGGCGATACCGTTCGTATCACTCCCTTTGCTAAATATTCGCTCAAGATCTCACCGCGCAATGTTGCCGCGTCCACCCGTGTATCTTTGAGCAAGATGGAACTTTTCTCTGGGTTGCTCTCCTCACTGGGCCTGTCGAGCGCCGCTGGGCTCAACGCCTATATTCCGCTGGTGCTGGTGGGCTTGTTGCAACACTTTGGGCTGCTGCACCTGCAAGAGCCGTTTACGTTGCTAGGCAACCTGTGGGTGCTGCTGATCATAACAGCTGTGGGCGCACTAGACTTTGTGGGCGACAAAATTCCCGGGGTAGACAGCGCCATCCACACCTTTGGCGGCATCCTCAACGCGGCGGCGGGGGCAGTGCTCTTTGCTTCTAACACCCACCTGATAGGCCATATTGATCCCAATGTGTTGCTGCTGCTGGGCTTTATAACAGCCGGCAGCGTGCAGCTGGGCCGCACGGTTATCCGCCCCGCAGCCACCCTCACCACGGCGGGTCTGGGCAACCCCGCCCTTTCACTTGCTGAAGACAGTACCTCAGCGACCCTCAGCCTGCTGGCTATCTTTATGCCTATTATCGCCGCCCTGATGATGATTCCGCTGGTCTACGGTGGCTACCGCCTGTGGAAAAATCGCACAGCACGCGCACGCCGGTTATAACCAGCAGCACTTAGTGTCGGGGCGCTCAGCGTCAGTAACTGGCTGTCAGTTACCGGCCATCAATGACCGGCTGCCTGTCTGTACAAAATAGCCAGCTCGTCGCTACAAAAACAACAGTCCAACAAATCTGCCAGCCTACCGTGGCTGGTTTTTTGAGGGCTGGCTTGTTGACGGCTGGTTTGCTGACTTGGCTGTGATCAGGAATAGAGCAACACCCGTATTTTTTCTTACGCGTATCCGCCCTCATTCAATCAGCAACGACCTGATTGAATCACAGTCAGTCTTATAACATAACGAGAAAAAAATATATGCAAAGAACATTGCAACGATCGCGTGAGTATCTCTCAAGCCCCTGAGCAATCTGCATGCAAGTCGTACAGACAATGATGAGCAATTTGCAAATTATGGTTTGACAAATTGCAAATATAGCTCTAACTTTGGTAAAGACAGCAGAAGTCTTTGCACAGTGTCAGATTATTTTTGCTCATTCTGTAGTATTCACCCTCAGGGAGGCAGGCGATGAAACTTATCACAGCGGTGGTACGGCCCGAACGGGTGCAGCAGGTCAAAGAAGCACTGTTTCAGGCGGGCATAACTGGGCTTACCCTGTCACGGGTCAGCGGTCACGGCGGCGAAAAGGAAGTGATAGCGCACTACAGAGGCACCCGCGTCATGGTGGAGTTTCAGGACAAGGTGCAGTTGCAAATGGCGGTGAGTGACCCTTTTGTTGACTTAGCGATTACCGCCATCTGCACGGCTGCGCGCAGCGGAGAGGTGGGAGATGGCAAGATTTTTGTACAGCCGTTAGAGCGCGTGGTACGTATCCGAACAGGCGAAGAAGACAATAGTGCCCTGACGCCCCTACAAGAAGGCAGTCCTGTGCGCTCAAGCAGTTGACGGTTAACGCAATAACTGTAACCCTCCCCCCTCTGCTTCATCTCCTGCTTTTGCCTCACGTGGCTTTCGTTTTGCACCCGCACTGTTTACACACTGCTTAAGGAGTCAACATGTCCTCAGTTACCCCGTTTAACCCAACCCTAAAGCGCGCTTTGCCGCTGATCACCCTGCTGCTGCTCAGCGCCGCTAGCGCCCAGAGTGCCGCCAAGCCCGTACTAGACACAGGCGACACCGCATGGATGATGATTTCGGCGGCCCTGGTCATGCTGATGACGCCTGGCTTGGCCTTTTTTTACGGTGGTCTGACCCGCTCACAAAGTGTGCTGAACACCATGATGATGAGCTTTGTGTCTATGGGCCTTGTGTTTGTACTGTGGATGCTGGTCGGCTACAGCATTGCCTTTGCGCCTGGCAACGCCCTGATCGGCAACATGAGCTACGCGGCCCTGAACGGGCTGGTGGGACAACTGAGCGGCACCATTCCCGCCTACCTCTTTGCCACCTTTCAGGGCATGTTCGCCGTTATTGCCCTGGCACTCATTTCGGGGGCAGTGATTGAGCGTATGCGCTTTAGGGCGTTTATCCTCTTTGGAGCGCTGTGGAGTCTGCTGATCTACGCTCCTCTGGCTCACATGGTCTGGGGGCCAGAGGGCCTGCTGCTCAAGCAAGGGGCACTGGACTTCGCGGGCGGCACGGTGATTCACATTGCCGCTGGGGTCAGCGCCCTGGTGGCTGCGCAGGTACTGGGGCCACGTATCGGTGTGGGACGCGTGGCGCATGTGCCGCACAACGTGCCCTTTGTGCTGCTGGGCGCGGCGCTGCTGTGGTTTGGCTGGATAGGGTTTAACGCAGGCAGCGCACTGGGGGCCAACCAAACGGCGGCGCTGGCCTTTATCACCACCGTTGCTGCCACGGCCACGGCCATGCTGACCTGGCTGGGCTGGGAAAGGCTGCGCGGTGACAAACCCAGCGCCGTTGGTGCGGCCACTGGCGTGGTGGTGGGCTTGGTCGCCATTACCCCCGCTTGCGGCTTTGTATCGCCCTGGGCTGCCATGCTCATCGGTGTACTGGGAGCTACGGCGAGCTTTTGGGCGGTGCAGTACAAGCGCCTGTTCCGGGCCGACGACGCGCTGGATGTGTTTGCCTGTCACGGCGTGGCCGGCATCGTGGGTGCGCTGCTCACAGGCGCCTTTGCCTGGACGACTGGTGCGGGCAAAGGCATTGGTGATCAACTGATGATCCAAGCCGAGGCTGTGCTACTTACGGTGATTTTTACCGGCCTGGGCAGCTGGATACTCCTTAAGTTGGTGGGCTTGTTGACCCCACTACGCATCAACCCCTCGCAGGAAATGGGCGGTATAGATATCGCCGCGCACAGTGAACAGGGCTATTCTGAACACGAAACAGGTCTGAGCGTACCGGTCTTCCTGGGTGGAGACTGAGAAAGGAGTCAGGCTAAGCCGTTACTCCCGACAACTGACCACCTGTACCCAGTAGTCCTTACCCAGCCGTTCGATTTGCCGAGCAGGCCGCTGTGCGCAGAGCCCCACCTCATCTCTACCATCATCTAATGGATTCGGGCGCTGCATCCCGAATCCATTTGCTTAACGTACGCCTACGTTCTGGCTGTACCATTAAGGGTGAAAGCCCTGCCGGTATTGAACTGCAAAAGGGAAGGCCGCCCCTAGTTTTATACGGACTGCGCTAAATTCCACCACAGTCGGAAAAGCGCTGCCTGCGGCTCCATACCGCGCATTCCGTATGCTGTTCCCACTCGCATCCGCCCTGATTGATTCGGAAGTACACCAAATCAATCGGAATCTGTATTATACGGCTTTTACTGCATTTTCAACAGGGATCAAGTCATAATCTGTAGTCACATGGCGCCCCCGCAGCGCTTTAGCGGCGCGGCAGGGTTTCTAGGCGGCGAAGCACTTCTTCTATGTTTTTCATACTGGTGGCGTAGCTGAGGCGCACCCGACCTGGCGCAGCAAAATCAGTGCCCGGCACCACGGCCACATTGGCCCCTTCAAGGATAATGCGCCCCGCTTCTAGCTCGTCAGGGTGCAACGAAGTGGTGTCGCTCAGCACATAAAAGGCCCCCTGCGGCGTGGGCGTAGGCAGGCCCTGGGCGTTGAGGCCCGCCACGATGCGGTCACGGCGGCGCTGAAACGCCTGGCGGCTGGCCTCAATAAAGGCGTAGCTACCAGTTATGGCAGCGACGGCAGCCCACTGTGCCACCGAGTTGGCGTTGCTGGTGCTTTGCGACTGAATGGCATTCATAGCCTGTATCAGCGGCCCTGGCCCCGCCGCATAGCCGATGCGCCAGCCGGTCATGGCGTAGGCTTTGCTGGCTCCGTTGATGACCAGTGTGTGCTGCGGTGCAAAGCGGGCAATACTCACCTGCGGCGCGCCGTAGATGATGTGCTCATAGATTTCATCGCTGATGACCATCAGGCCGCGCTGCTGGGCAATTTCGGCTATTGCCTGCAAGGTTTCTGGCGGGTACACTGCGCCTGTGGGGTTGTTGGGGCTGTTGAGCATGATGATTTTGCTGCGCGGCGTCAGTGCAGCCTCCAGTGCGGCGATGTCTAACTGATAGCCACTTTCGGCGGTGGTGGGTACGGTCACAGGCACGCCACCTGCAAAGCGCACCATTTCGGGGTAACTGACCCAGTGGGGCGCGGGGATCAGCACTTCGTCGCCTGCATCTAGCAGTGCCAACAGCGCATTAAATATCGCCTGCTTGCCGCCACTGGTCACCGTGACCGCCTCAGGCGCGTAGCTCAGGCCGTTTTCGCGGGCCAGTTTGTCAGCGATGGCCCCTCGCAGTTCGGGAATACCATTTACGTTGGTATAGCGCGTCCTACCCGCATCCAGCGCGGCTTTGGCAGCGGCAATAATGTGGGGCGGCGTATCAAAATCAGGCTCACCCACCGACAGCGAAATAATGTCGCGCCCCGCCTGCTTGAGCTCTAAAGCCCGCGTGGTCACAGCTACCGTAGACGAAGGCTTGAGGCCGAGGACTTTTTTCGACAGCGCGGGCATAAAGGTCATAGGCAACAGTGTAGAGGAAGGTAGAGGGTGAGAGGTAGAAGGCCATTCCAACACAGTTGGGACGACGTCCCCTTGTACCGCCGTACCGAGAAATCCGTATTTTGCCTACTCGCCTCCGCCCGGATTCAATCCGAAACTCCTGGGTTCAACCGGAATCCGTCTAAGCGCCGAGCAGACGCTGAGCCAGTCTCTACGAATTATCCACTATAACTGTAAATGTCTTACTAGCTTTGTTGTGAGCAGGGACATCTACCTTGAATTCGTACACGCCCTGTTTACTTTGGGGCTTGCCGTCTATCAACACGCTGCGCCCACCAACTTGTTCGCTCACTTCAGCGCGGGTAACGCGGTCTTTGTTGCTTGTAAAGGTATAGGTGACCTTATAAGTGCCGCCCGTTTTGGTGGTTTGCACGGTTTGCACAGTTCGGGTGTATTTGATGTCAGGGTCGCGCCCCAGGCTAAACTCCATCTCATCGCCTTTAGCGGTAGGACGCAGGGTGGTCTGGCCTGAAATGCGCCCGTCTTCGCGCACGGTCAGCTGTCCGCCTGGCAAGTTTTGGTCGGCCTTTAGGCGGTAAAAGCGGTTGAGGGTACCCTGCTGCATTTGTAGTGAAAAGTAGGTGCTCAGGCCCGCATAGCGCTCAAAAGTGGTGAGTCGCGGGGTGACAAACGGCAGGGTGTAGGTGCTCTGAGCAGGCAGGTTAAAGGCGCTGCTCAGGCCGTAGCGGTACAGCCCGTTGATGGTGTTGAGTGTGCCTACTTTGGGCGACGTACCGCTTGCTGCCGAGGTAGCACTAGGAGCAGCAGCGCGCTGATCGTACGCTACAGGCATAGGATATCGCCCCATTTCCAGATTAACGTCACCCGCAAAAAGCTCGGTGGCGCTGATCTGGTAGGGCTTCTCGCTGTCATTGCGAATATCAGCCTGAGCACTCAGCGTCGCCACAGAGCCGTTGGCGTGCAGGGTGTAGCGCGGTGTCCAACTTAGCTGGCGGGTGAGGTAGCTTAGTATCCCTTTGCCCGGCTTGGCCAGGACATACGTCATCTTTTGGCTGGGGTTTTGGGCGTTTGCGGGTGGCACCTTAAAAAAGGCCAGTTGCTCAAAGCGCACGTTGCGGTAGTGGCCTGCTGCGTCTTTGATCAGTACGTCGTCAGCGCGTATTAGGGTCACAGTTTCAGTTTTGCCGTCTTCGTGTAACACCACGCTCTGCCCTTCCAAACTGCTCAGCCAATTGCTCTGACGCTCTTGCACCGCCCGCGTATAGTCGAGACCCTCCAAGTCAAGGCTGCCCGGTATAATGCCACTCCACACATTGTCGCTCAGGTCTACTATGTACTGCGTATCAGCAGCCGTAATGGGGGTACGTACCTCGGCAAACCCCTGATAAATACGCAAATCAGTGGCGTGGGCCGGGCCAACAAGTAAAGCCGCCAAAATGACAGTCTGGGCCAATTTATTCATGGCTCCAGTGTGCAACCTAAAGGCTGATGAAATATGAGAAGGCATATGCGGCAAACATGCTATGACAGGATAACACACGCTGCAAACAGAGTAGAATCTTTTATAACTCTGGAAGATTTAAGCCATTATGCAGAGTAAACTTATAAATTAGGCTCAATTTTATTTATGTATATGCGACTTTAGCGCGTATTCAAGCGATGATAGGCATGGCTCCTTTAAAAAGAGAGCCATGCCTATAATAATGAATAACTACACTGATGTCATGCGCCGAGCAGCATTTGTGACCATAGTATACGGATTGCGCTTTACTTTACCCCAGAACAGTTCTAGAAATACCGCCTGAGCTTCTATACCGCGAACTGCGTACTTTGTTGTCCTTCTGCTGGCCTTCTGTCAGCGCGTTATTAACAACGTTCAGGTCGCCGTCCGTCTTTACAGTACGTCGTCGCGGATACAAGCCTTAAAGTGGTGTGGGCTGACTTCACGCAGTTCGGGGACAGTATTAGCGCATTCAGGTAGGGCGTAGCGGCAACGGGTACGAAATACGCAGCCGCTCGGCGGGTTGATGGGGCTAGGAATATCGCCTTCTAGAATAATGCGCTGTCTGGTTTCGCGGCCTTTGGGGTCGGGGATGGGGGCCGCCGACAGCAGCGCTTCGGTGTAGGGGTGCTTGGGGTTGCGGTTGAGTTCGCGGCTAGGCGCAATCTCCATAATGCGGCCCAGATACATCACGATGATACGGTCGCAGATGTATTCCACCACCGCTAGGTCGTGCGCGATAAACAGCACTGTGAGGCCTAGCTCTTCTTGCAGGTCTTGCAGCAGGTTGACCACCTGCGCCTGAATAGATACGTCCAGTGCCGACACGGGTTCGTCAGCGACGATAAAGCTAGGATCCACCGCCAGAGCGCGGGCAATGCCGATGCGCTGGCGCTGTCCGCCCGAAAACTCGTGGGGGTAGCGGCGCATGTGTTCGGGCCTCAGGCCCACCTTTTGCAGCAAGCTAGCGATCCGCTCGGCACGCTGCGCCCCAGGAAACAGCCCATGGATTTGCAACGCCTCACCGATGATGTCGCTGACCGTCATACGCGGGTTTAAGCTGGCAAAGGGGTCTTGAAAAATAATTTGCATCTGACGGCGGTACTCGCGCATCTGGTTTTTATCAAGCTTGGTTACATCTACGCCATTAAACAGCACCTCACCGCTGGTCGGCTCAATGAGGCGCAGCAGCGCACGTCCAGCAGTTGTTTTACCACTGCCCGACTCGCCCACTAGCCCCACCACTTCACCCTTAGCAAGCTGAAAAGACACGTCATTCACGGCCTTGACATTGCCCACTACCCGCGACAGCAGTCCACCGCGAATGGGGAAAAACTTTTGTAAGTGGCGCACGTCAAGCAAAGGGGTGGGGGCGGCAACAACGCCGACACCGCCCGCAGTCACCAGGCGTTCGGCTTCAGTAGTGCGCTCAGTAGGCAGGCTCACAGGTGTACTCCAGGTGTAGAGGCAAGGGGGGTGCCGGAGCTATCGGCGGCGGCAAATTCTTGCCAGCGGATGCAGCGCGACATGTGTCCGCCGCCCGTATCCGCCAGCGGTGGCACGGCCTCGCTGCAAGCCGGCAAAGCAAACTTGCACCTCGGCTCAAAAGAGCAGCCAGCCGGCAGGTTAAGCGGGTTAGGCACGTTGCCAGGAATGGCCTCTAGGCGCTCTCTGGCTTGCCCAGGCAGGCGCTCAGCCGCCGTGTGGTCAATACGCGGAATGCTGTTGAGCAGGCCCATGGTATAGGGGTGGCGGGGCGCGTGGAAAATCTCTATCACATCGCCCTCTTCAACCACGCGCCCGCCGTACATCACCACCACTCGGTCGGCCATTTCAGCCACCACGCCCAGGTTGTGGGTGATAAACAAAATGCTCATGCCGATTTCGCGTTGCAACTTGCGCATCAGGTCCAGAATCTGCGCCTGAATGGTCACGTCCAGCGCTGTAGTTGGCTCGTCGGCAATCAGCAGCGCGGGGTTACAACTCAGCGCCATCGCAATCATCACGCGCTGGCGCATCCCGCCCGACAGCTGATGAGGGTACTCGTTGACCCGCTTTTCGGGGGCGGGAATGCCCACCAGCCGCAGCATTTCGGTGGCTACCACCATGGCCTCTTTTTTATTTTTGCCCTGGTGCAATATTACCGCTTCGGCAATCTGGTCACCTACGGTATATACAGGGTTGAGCGAGGTCATAGGTTCTTGAAAAATCATGGAGATGTCATTGCCGCGAATTTTACGCATCTCAGGTTCGCTGGCGGTGACCAGATTGTGCTGTACACCGTCTTTGCCTGTAAACAACATCTCCCCTTCTACGATTTTGCCAGGAGGTGAGGGAATCAGGCGCATGGCGCTGAGGCTAGTGACGCTCTTACCGCTGCCTGACTCGCCCACCACCGCCAGGGTTTCACCCTTAGCAATGTGAAAGGTCACGCCGTCTACCGATTTGACCACGCCGTCATCGGTAAAAAAGTAGGTTTTGAGGTTGTTCACCGACAGCAATGTGTCGCCAACAACTTTGTGGGCGGCCTGTGTGGGGCCTGTGTGCACTGTATCTGTTTGTAGGGCATTAGGGGTCAGGGTCATGGCTCTCCAGTGGGTGTTGTGGGGGTAAGAGTAGCGTATAGTGTAGCGCCTAAGGGACAAAAAACTCTAGCCTCTCCACTTTTTTGGGGAATTAGTGGCGTTTGCGTGGGTCAAAGGCGTCGCGCAGACCATCACCCAGCAGCTGAAAACACATCACCGTAAACACGATAAAAAGACCTGGAATCAGCACCCAAGGCCGCTGGGTAATACTGGCAAAGCCACCTTCTTGGGCTTGGGCCAGCAAACTACCCCAAGACACATACGGCTCAACCGCGCCAATACCGATAAAGCTCAGACTAGATTCAAAGAGAATCATACCAGGAATGCTGAGGCTAAGCCCAACAATAATATAACTAGACATGGTAGGTAGCAAATGCCGCCACAAGATACGGCTATCTGAAGCCCCCAGACTTTTGGCAGCTGAAGCAAAGTCAAGCTCACGCACACTCATCAGTTGAGCGCGTGTGGCACGCGCTGTACCGCCCCAGTCAATGAGAGCCAGCAAAAAGATAACCACATACAAACCCAGAATAGGGTTTATGTTTTCGGGCAAGGCAGCACGCAAAAGTACAATCAAAAACAAGCCGGGAATAGAACCAATAACTTCAACAAGGCGCATAATAAATATATCTATCCAGCCGCCAAAGTAAGCCGCCATACCCCCCAGAAGTAAACCTAAAAAGGTGGTTACCAGCACCGCTCCCAGTCCGATGGTTAGTGAAATCTGCGAAGCGTACATAATACGGGTAAACAGGTCGCGCCCCAGTGTTTCAGCGCCAAACAAATACACTTTGCACTCTGGATTATTGGTTCCAAACAGGTGAATATTGCCAGGTATTCCCAAGATTCGGTATTTATCTCCTCTAACGAAGTAATAAATAGGACATACTTCCTTGGTCATCTGAAATTCATTGACAAAAGTAGTCATATTAAGCTGTTGGCTATATTTATAAACAAAAGGCCTTACAAGACTACCCGTTGCAGGATCGTGTATATGAATGGGAGTAATAGGGTGAAACTTAGTAATATTGGATGACGAATAATTAGACAAGCCGTCGGGTGCAATAAATGGTGCAAAAATAGCCATAATATACAGGAGTATTAACCCAAATCCGCCGAATCTCGCCAGTGGGTTTTTGCGGAGCTGCTGCAGAGCAATGCCTATTTGCGTTTGCGAACGGTCAGGCTTCAGCACTTTTACTTTTTTAGGATCAGAAACGGTAGTCATGATTACTCCAGACGCACACGGGGATCAACAGCGACAAGAAGAATATCAGCCAAGATATTACCAATAATCAGCAGTATGGTAGTCATCAGGTTGAACCCAGCGATAAGATACAAGTCTTTAGAGTTTAGAGCGTCAAGTAACATAGGGGTAATACCAGGATAGGCAAAAACAACCTCAACAAAGCCTGCGCCGCCGATGAGTGCCGGCAATTCACCACCGATATTCGCAACAAAAGGCAAGATACCGTTCTTAAAAGTATGCTTCCAGATGGCCGTATGTTCGGTTACACCTTTGGCACGGGCTGTCCTAATATAGTCAGAGTGCAGGACTTCCAACATCTGACCGCGTATCACACGTGACAAGGTGGCTACACTGTGAATCGCCACAATAAACGCAGGGATGATCAGGTGTTTAGCGACGTCACCCACTCGTTGCCAGAATGACATATTGACAAAGTTATCACTAGTCATTCCTCCTAAAGGAATTTGCCAGTGGTATTTGAACCGCAGTTGAAGAATAAAAAAGATAGCCAGAAGCGCCAAAAAGAAACTAGGAAATCCCAGAAGAAAGTACATAACAACATTTATTGCTTTATCTGCAAAAGAATTTTGTCTTACTGCCCCAAAAACGCCTAGAGGAACCGCCATTCCATAGTAAAGTATGGTAATGAAAAGCACCAGCCACAGAGAATTGATGATACGCGGAATCATCACATTCCATACAGGTTGAGTATAAGCAAATGAAATGCCGAAATCAGCATGAAGGATGATATTTTTCATCCATAAAAAATACTGTATCAATACTGGCTTATCTAAGCCTAAATTTTCTCGCTGTTGGGCAATAATTTCTGGACTAATATTGGGATTGAGTTTAGCCGTACTTAAGAAATCTCCTGGTGCAAGCGAGATGACGATAAAGATAAGAAAGCTAGAAAGAAGAATTGTCGGTATAAACTGTACAAGTCTTCTTATAATAAAAGGAATCACGAAACCTCTCCCCCCTGTGGCAACCCACCATATACTAAGGGTGGCCCGCACTAGCGAACCACCCTCTATCATCAACAAGCTAGGCCTTGGTGTTACTGGCTACCGCGCCTCATACCATAGCAGGGCGCTTCATCTTGCACAGCTCTATCAGTATTATTCTACTCGCCTTATACAGCTCTACTGAATAGTTTATACCTTTAGTGCATGGCTTTACTTGATATAGGTAGTTACACCGTAAGCGGGGCGTGAGCCGTAGTAAGAGTCCCACAGTTCGCGCTTAAACTCGCCGCCCAAACGGTTATTGTACGTCACATGGTAGTTACTGCCCACCAGATAGATAAAACCCTGGTTGAGCGCCTCGGCCTTGGACAGCTGCTCACCAATCTTGCGGCGGGCATCGGGGTCAAGAGTCTGGTCGCCTTTGTAGTACAGCTTGTCCATCAGGGTTTCTTGGGCGCTGAGGCAGGGGCCGCCCTGCTTGGTGTAGTTATACGAGTGCAGGTTGGTACCGCAGGGCACCACATTGCTACCGTAAGGCCAGATGTTGTCGCCACCTGACAAGCCGAGCAAAATAGCGTCCCAGGGGCGGTCAGTGCCGGGGTTATCAAGCTTGTCAATCACCGCGTTAAAGTCCATAGGTGAAAAGTTCACTTTTACGCCTACTTTCTTGGCCTCATCGGTGAAAATGCGTGCTTCTTGCTCGCGAACATTGTTACCCGCATTGGTTGTTAGGTTAAATTCAAGCACCTTGCCGCTGGCGTTGGTGAGGTAACCCTGGGCGTTTTTCTTGGTGTAGCCCATCTGAGCCAGCAACTTGGTAGCCGCTGCCAGGTCGTACTTGTACTTAGGCGTGCTGTCAAAGGTGTAGTTCTTAAATACAGGATACACACCCGAATACACTTCGCTGCCCAGGCCACCCAGCGCCAGTTGGATCATAGCTTGGCGGTTAGCAATGTGGCTCATTGCCTGACGAAACCGCACATCGCGGAACAGTTTTTGCTTGGTGGGGTCACTGGCTTTGTTCCAGTTAAAGACTATCCAAGTGCTGGTCGCGTTAGGGCTGACATTGGCAAACAACTGGGCCTTCAGGTTGCCGCTGTCAATGGCCTTTTTCACCTGCGCCAAATCGTCAGCGCGGCTGATGCCAGCAGCGTCAACTTGCCCGGCCAAGTAAGCCGCCAGGCTGGCGTTGAGGTCTTTGACCACGCGGTAGCTGATAGAGTCGGCATAAGGCAGGGGCTTGCCCGCGCCGTCTTTAAACCACTCGCCAAAGTAGGGGTTCTTTTTGAGCACGGCGCGCTGTCCCAACTGATAGCTGCTCAGCACCCAGGGGCCAGCCGACACGATGCTCTTGGGGTCAGTGCTGACACCCCACATGGCTTTGATACCTTCGGCGCCCTTGGTCTTGTAGACCGGTCCAAAAACATGGTCAGGCCAGGGCGCGAAGGACATGCGGCTATACGCGCCCGCGCTGGGCTGAGGGAAGTCAAACTGCACGGTGTAGTCATCAATCTTTTTAATGGTGATGGGCTTGTCGTTGATCTGCTCGTCGCTGAGGTGGTTGCTGCCCACTTTGGGATCGGCGTGGATATTCCAAGTGGTCACAAAGTCATCGGCGGTGATGGCTTGGCCGTCACTAAACTTCATCCCCTTACGGATTTTGACCACAAAGCGCTTGTTGGCGTTGCTCACCGCAGGCATGCTTTCTGCCATCACAGGAATCATCTTATCGTTCGTTGGGTCTTGTCTAAAAAGGCCCGCCTGAGACGTCATCACATCGGGCAAACTATCTGATTCGCTGGACGTAAAGGGGTTCAGGGTCTTAAAGTCGCTCAGCGTGCTGTAGCGTATTTCACCGCCTGTTTTGGCCTTAGCAGGGCTTTCGGCAAACCAACTTGCAGGCAAAGTAAAAGGGGCGGCTAAGCTTGTGCTTAGGCTCAGGGCCAGGGCCAGCAGTAGGGTCTTTTTCATGATGTACTCCTTTACTTCCCACATATTCTGTAGGTTAAAACTAGCGGCCGCCACATCACTACAATACATGTGTCAGCTTAGCGTCTGGTTGTTCCAGTGAGTGACACTATAGACAGAGAGTTACAGCACAGTCAAGCTATATGGCCTAGTTCGGTAAGCTATATAGCTTAGACCTGGGAATATGGTCTACCCCACACCCCCAAAGTAGTTGTATAAATATAACGCGCATATACCAAATTATACAAATTTTCTCATTTTTAGTGTATAAGCCTAATTATTTTCTCATGATACAAACGGCCTTTCATTCCAGCACCGTCAGAAAGGCGTCACCGAAAAACCAAAAAAACCGCCCAGTCAATTATTTTGGGCGGCTAAGCGTACTACGGAGGACATTTTATGCTACACAGCCTATGCTTTTCCTACTTGCGCTGGCCTGATTTCATTATATTCAACGCGATAATATATTAATAACCAGTGCCAGCAGCATAAAGAGGCCACCTAACACACTGCTGATACGAACAAGACCGCCTTCTACACCACGCCCACCGAAAAGGTCGCCACCCGTGGCCATACTTGCGGACAAACCCGCTTGTTTAGGCACCTGCAAAAGCACAAAAAAGATAAGGGCCACGCAGATCAGGGCAAATAAGGCGATGAGGATATTGAGGACTAGGGTCATGGTTGTTCCTTGCGCTCAAAGGAAGAGCTTGCTTGGGGGTACTACATTGTAAGGGGTACTGCACTGTGGTGCCGAGGAGGGGACTCGAACCCCTACGGTTTCCCGCTCGATTTTGAGTCGAGTGCGTCTACCAATTCCGCCACTCCGGCCTATGTCCTGACTTGCAGGCAAAAAGAATGCTAGCAGGCCAGGCGCAGAAGGTCAAGACGGGCGCGTAAGAAAAGTAGGTGATATGGATTCATTTCTTAGCCCGCTGGCCTGCGGTCGCCGCGCCTTTAGCACGATGTAATCAGAACCTGTATAAGGTGGGGAGCGATAGGCACATACACCTACTGTACTTGAGGCACAGCACCAATACGTGCGCCGATGTCGCGCCGCATCTGTGCGCCCGCAAAGCCCACCTGCGCGGCGAGGTCGTACGCGCGGCCTAGTGCGGCGTTGAGGGTGGGGGCCGTGGCCTGCACGGCCAGAACGCGCCCACCCTGCGACACCAACTGCTCCCCCTGTAGTGCTGTGCCCGCATGAAAGATGTGGCTGTCTGGCTGGGCTACGGGCAGGGTCAGCGGTATGCCCTTTTGCGGCTCGGCAGGGTAGCCTGGGGCCGCTAGGATGATCACCGCACTGGCCTGAGGCGCAAACTCCACCATATCGGCGCTGAGTTGACCGCCTACACAGGCGAGGGCTAGTTGAGCCAGGTCGCTTTGCAGCAGCGGCAGCACAGCTTCGGCTTCGGGATCGCCAAAACGGGCGTTGAACTCCACCACTTGAGGGCCGTCAGCAGTCAGCATCAGCCCCGCGTATAGCACCCCGACATAGGGTATCCCCTCGCTCGCCATGCCGCGCATCACCACATCCAGAATGTCGGTTTGTATGCGCTGCAAGTCAGTGTGGCTCAGTGGAAAGGGGCAGATAACGCCCATACCGCCTGTCATAGGGCCAGTATCGCCCTCATGAATGGTCTTATGGTCTTGGGCGGCAGGCATCGGCACGGCCCGCACGCCGTCGCAAAAGGCCAGCACCGTGCATTCCTGGCCCTGCATAAACGCCTCAATAACCACCTGCGCGTCCTCTGCCTGGGCAAAAATATCATGCACGGCCTGGGCTGCCTGTGCATGGGTGTGGCAGATGGTAACGCCCTTTCCTGCCCGCAAGCCCGCGTCCTTAACCACCACGGGAAGCGGGTGTGTCTGAGCGTAAGCAAGTGCTGGCTCCAGGGCCGCAAAGCTCTGGTAACGCGCTGTGGGAATGTGGTGGCGCTTCATAAAGGCCTTGCTCCACGCCTTATCGCCTTCTAGGCGCGCCGCTGCCTGAGTGGGGCCAAAAGCAGGAATACCCGCCGCTTGCAGCGCGTCAATAACACCAGCGGCCAGGGGCGCTTCGGGGCCGACGATGACCAGATGTACACCCTGGGCCTGGGCCAGCGCGGTAACAGCCTGAGGGGTCTGCGGCCCAGCAATGCAGCGGGCCATGCCGTGCATACCAGGGTTGCCAGGAGTGCAGATGATATCTGATACGCTGCTGGCGCGGCTGAGCGCTTCGACAATGGCATGCTCGCGCCCGCCACCACCGACGACCAGCACGCTGAGGGCTTGGGGCTTTGAGATTGGGTCTTGGTTCACTGGGTCACTGCCTTTGTTAAAAACGTGGATGCTTGAGAACGTAGATGATAGAAGGTAGAGAAGATAGGCATGGTTAGGCAAAGAGGCGTATATATCACACAAAAAGCACTGAATGAAAGTGCATAGTCTGTTACTTAAAACCAACAGTGCTTAAAAAAGACTAACGCCGAAAGTCTTTAGACACTCTAGCCTTGTAGCCGTGAAAGAATAGTCTAAATAATGGCCTTTTTCTTAAAGTAATGCTGCAAACCCTGCACGTCCATAAAAGGGGGGCTGGCGAGAAGGTAGCGCTCGCCGAGGCCTGCTTCTTCCTGATTGACCGTCTCTATAATCTGGGCGGTGTACTGCTTGATGATGTCAGCCTGCGACAAGCCCGACTGGATAAGGGCCAGAATCTGTGCAGCCTGAGTTTCCAGGTTACTTGACAGCGCGTCCCAGTGGGCGTCGTCATGGCGGTAGCTGCCAAAGTGAGCCAGGTGTAGTGTTTCCGCCTCGAGGAGACGCAGGGCGGCGATACTGCCGTGCCACAGCTCTAGGTCAATGTCGGGCGGGGGGGTAGGGGTGCGCGGCGTCTGGTGCATGCTCAGGCGAATACCACCCACATCACCCACAAACAGGTCTGCGCCTGTGTGGTAAGCCAGGTGATGTACAGCGTGGCCTGGGGTATACAGCGCCTGCACCCGCCCGCCGAGGATGCGTTCACCGCCCTCTAACGCCACCACTTGCTCGGCGTTCAGAGGCTGAATGTCGCCCCACAGCCGATCCATTTGGTCGCCGTAAATCTGGGTGGCGCTGGCAATCAGGCGCGCAGGGCTGATAAGGTGCCGCGCCCCGCGTGCATGAACATACACCCGCAGGTCAGGGTTCTGGGCCGCTATAGCCCCCGCCGCACCCGCATGATCAAAGTGAATGTGGGTGAGCAAAATGTGACGAATATCCGCGAGTGACACGCCCAGCGATGCCAGACCTGCTTGTAAGGCGGACAACGTGGTGGTCGGGCCAGTGTCTACCAGCGCCAGCCCATCACCCGTGTCTAAGAGGTAGCTGGCAACACTACCTGCCACGCCCAAAAATTGGAGGTCAATGATTTGCGGAGATGTAAAATTGAATGACGGCATCAGATTACCCCCGCGAGATGCACCACGATAAGGAGAGCAGCGCATAGAAATTGTAAAGCCGCCACCGCCAGCAAAGGCCGCGTGGTGGTCGTACCGCGGAGCGGCCCAGCGGCAGCCAGCGAAATAAGCAACGACGAAAATAAAATAAGAGTGACAAGCGCCCAGAGCATACCAGGCAGTATAATACGGATTCCGCTCCATTCTGGCACAGTCGGGACGACACCGCCTGTACCGCCATACCGCGAAACCCGTATTTTTCCCACTCGCATCCGCTCTGAGTAGGTTAGCAACGACTTGATTGAATCGGAATCCGTATGGGTACACAGACACCACTGCGCCCTACGCTTCATCTTCGCTTAAATCTGAGCCTGGCAATTCTAAAATAAATTCGGCCCCGCCCACTTTGCCCTGGGCGCTCTTGTGGTTCCCGCCGTGCAGGACGCCGCCGTGGGCTTTAGCAATCTGGCGTGCCACGCTCAGGCCCAGGCCGCTGCTGCCCGCGCCGCTTACAAAAGGGTCAAAGATGCGCTCACCCAGCTCGTGGGGCAAACCTGGGCCGCTGTCACGCACGGTAAAGCGCACCGTTTCGGGGGTGTCTTGCAGATGAATGCCCACCCAGCCGTTAGCCCCCGCTGCCCGCCGCGCATTGGCCAGCAGGTTGCGCAGCGCCTGAGTCAGCCTGTCGGGGTCGCACAGCACATAGGCGGTGTCCCAGTCGCCTGTAAACTCGGTACCTGCCACAAGGCGGTCAAGGCGGCCTTGCAGCACCTTGGCGGCGATGTAGTGCCACGCCACCTTGATCTCTAACTGACCGCGTGCCAGTTGCATCAGGTCTTGGGTGGTGAAATTGAGTTCATCGGCCACCAAAGCGGCGCGTATCACGTCGGGGTTGCCTGACTGCGCGGCGCGCTCAAGTGACGCCTTGATGACCGTAAGTGGCGCGCCGAGTTCGTGGACAATTTGGCCCAGCAACTGCTTTTCACGGGCCTGTTGCAACTCGATGCGCTCAAGCAGTTGGTTGATGACGTACACAAAGCGGAACACCTCATCGCGCTGATTGGGCAAAGGCAGTGCCTTGAGGGTCTGTTCAGGGTCAATGGCCGCTGCCATACTCGCTGCGTGCCCCAGCCCGCCCAACACACGGCGGCCCAGCAGCCAGCCCAGCGGCAACATAAGCAAGGGTGTGAGCAGCAGCGCTATCCACAGCAGGCGCATGGCAGTTTGGCGTGCCACCAAAATAGAGTCTTCAGGCAAGCCCACCCACACAAAGCCGCCGTTACCGTAGGCGACGAGGGGGCGGGTCGTGGTGCGAACGGGGAAGCCCTGAATCAATACCACCTCCTGCCCCTTAAACGGAAAGGGCGACTTTTCGTAGTCGCGCACGCCCGCATTGGCGGCGACCACTACGCCTTCACCGTTGACAATCATGGTGTAGCTGCCACTGGGTGTGGTGGGCTTGCCCAGGCCGCTGGTGCCGCTGCTAAAGGCGTCTGCCAGGCGGTCAGCGCGTTCCTCCAGCCTCGCTTGAAACTGTACATCTAGGCTGCGGAGCAATTGAGCGGTGATCAGCAAGCTCACCATACCCACCACAAAAAGCGCCAGCAGGGTATACAACAGCGCCAGACGAAACCGCAGAGTCTGGGCAAAGGAAAGGCGCGGCGTATCAGGCATAGGGCAGACTTTACTGTAGCGCAGGCAAAAGCAGCTTATACAGACTGCGCTCCCAGGCTCCCAGGGAACCCGCATCTTTTCCCACTCGCCTCCGCCCTCATGAACGCTGTCCGTATCGGATGCCAGAGGTTGACCCGCAACTGTACCAAAGCGGTTCAACTGTATAAGCAGCCTCACCCCGTGCCCACGCTTTTTCTGGTGTGTTGCACCGCCCAGCATCCATCAGCCACTATCAACGCTATAGTCTATGGCTATGCCGCGCCCTACCCGCTCCAAATCTGCTGCCTCACGGCCCAATACCCGCTCAGCGGCTCAACCAGACGCACCTACCGCTGCCGCCCAGGTGCCCAGGTTGCAACCTCCGGCCCATCAGCACAAAAAGCCCGCCCACGCCGCTGGCAAGCGCAGTAAGGCACGCAGGCAGGTCTTTGCCCCAGGCTCAGCTGCCGAGTATGAGCTAGAGGTTTTGCCGGGCATAGAAATGGTGGCGCTGCAAGAGCTAGAAGGCGTAGCCCAGGTGCGCGACATTCGTGGTGGGCGCTTTTGGTACCCGCTTGACCCCACACGTCTGACCCGTTTGCGCGGCAGCGTAGCGGTGTACCGCGTGAAAACCTTTGCCGTACCGCGCCCCAAGGCGTTGCTGGGCCACCAACTTTTGCAGGAAGTGATCAGCTACCTGCGCAGCGTGCAGAGCTACGGGCAGCACAAGAGCTTTCGTATCAGCGCAGCGGGGCGTGAAACATCAACCATGCAGCGCCTTGCCGAGGTGATCAGCACCGAACTGGGCATCGCCCACGACCCCCAAGACGGCGAAATGCTCATTCGCCTGCGCCCCAGCGAGAACCCCAACTTTGGCCCACCTGACCCCGAAACAGGCGAGCGCCTTGCCGAAGAAGGCTGGGACATCCTGGCGCGTATCACGCCGCGTCCTCTGTCGGCACGGGCTTGGCGCGTGTGCAACCGTGCAGGCGGGCTCAACGCCACCATTGCCTTTGCCCTGCTGAAGCTGGCGGGCGTGCGTGAGGCTGACCGCATCTTTAACCCCATGTCAGGCAGTGGCACGCTGCTGATCGAGCGCGACCTGCTGGGGCCCAGTGCGGCGCTGGTGGGTGTGGACATTGACGCAGACGCAGTAGAGTGCGCCCAGCAAAATATCCTGGCAGCGGGCCGCCAAATAGAAGTAGCACAGGTTGACGCGCAGGCAACGGGCCTACCCCCGCGCAGCTTTGACCTGATTGTCTCTGACCTGCCCTGGGGTGATGCGGTGACCGTCGCAGGTGGCAATGAAGCCCTTTACAGCGAGTTTTTAAAGGAAATGTACCGCCTGCTGTCACGCCAGGGCCGACTGGTGGTACTGACCCACGAAATCAGACTCTTTGAACGCCTGCTAGGCGAACAAACCCGCTGGCACAGCCGCGAACTCTTTCAGGTATACAGCGGCGGACACCATCCCAAGGCGTATTTGCTCAGCAAGAAATAGCAAGAACTGATACGGATTCCGATTGATTTGGCGTACTTCCGAATCAATCAGGGCGGATGC
>JAGLBF010000198.1 GCA_018260375.1 Deinococcus sp. | reverse complement strand
GTGCTTACTGGCTTTGCAGTGACTGGCTCTATTTTGGCAGTCTCTACCGTCAGCGCCTCTACTTTGACCGCGTCGGCGGCGGGCTCATCCTTATTGGCATTCTTAAACTCTTTGATGCCTTGACCCACGCCGCGCCCCAGTTCGGGTAGTTTTTTGGCCCCAAACAGCACCACCACCACGCCTAAAATAATCAGTAACTCTGTTGGCCCCATAGCTTCCTCCTGCGCCCCGCGTTGCCCGGGGCTGCCCTGCTTACCTTACGCCCAAATGGGTGACGTGGCAACGCGAATGCTCTCCCAAATCTTTAAACATTCAGCCTCTTGAGCAACCCAGACCTCTGAACAGCGGTGACACGGACTGCGCTTTACACACCACGAAGTCCGTACTGTTTCCTACATCCGCTTTGCGGATTTTACCGCGTGTTTCAGACTCCGTATTATGGTCAGACCATCTGCCTTGGCGTCACTCCTGCTTACTCAGCCACGCCGACAGCCAGGGCAGGCGCTGGCTGAGTTTATCAGCGCTGTGCTTGCGCCAGTAGTTGACCGCCCACCTGGCAATGTTGCGCTGCTGGGCGCGGGCTACGGCGAGGCTGCCCGCAGGCACATCCTGGTTGATGGCGCTGCCACCCGCCACAAACCCGCCATCTGCTACCGTCACAGGAGCGATGAGGGTAGTGTTGCTGCCGATAAAAGCACCCGCGCCGATGGTGGTGCGGTGTTTTTCTAGGCCGTCAAAGTTGGCGGTGATGGTTCCCGCACCAATATTGCTCTCCTGCCCAATACTCGCGTCGCCCAGGTAGGCCAGATGCCCCGCCTTTACGCCGCGTGCCAGCTGGGTGTTTTTGACCTCTACAAAGTTACCCACATGCACCTCCTCAGCCAGCACTGCGCCGGGCCGCAGGCGGGCAAAAGGCCCGACGGTGCTCCCCTCGCCCACTACAGCGCCTTCTAGCACGCTGTGGGACTTGATAGTGACTTCCTGGGCCAGTTGGCTGTCTGTAACCACGCTGTAGGCCCCGACTCGCACGCCCGTTTGCACGCTGGTGTTGCCGCGCAGCACAACGCCCTGCTCCAGCACCACGTCACGGGCAATCTGCACGTCACTCTCTATCAGGGTGGTGGCGGGGTCTTGCAACGTGACACCTGCGCGCATGTGGCCTTCGTTGATGCGGCGGCGCATCAGGGTTTCTAGTTCAGCGAGTTGCACGCGGTCATTAGCGCCCATCACCTCGCTGGGGTCGGAGATGTTGAAAGCCGCCACCCGCGCCCCTTCCTGGCGGTAAAGCTGCACCAGGTCGGTAAGGTAGTACTCTTTGGCAGGGTTATCGTTGCCAATGCGTCCCGCCAGCGTACCCGCACGCTCATCCATCAGATACACCCCCGAATTAAACTCGGTGATGCTCAGCTCAGTGGGCGTAGCGGCCTTTTGCTCCACAATGCGCTCTAGGTCACCCTGCTTGCCACGCACAATGCGCCCGTAGCCTGTGGCATCGCTGAGTTGACTGGTCAGCACTGTCAGGGCGTTGCCCGCTCCCTGGTGCTCGGCGCGCATGGCCTGAAGCGTCTCAGGGCGAATCATCGGGCTATCACCGTACAGTACCAGCACATCCGCACCGCCGCGCAACTTTTGGGCTGCTAAAAGAAAGGCGTGGCCCGTGCCCAGTTGCTCATGTTGGCGCACAAATTGCAGGCCCATACCACCCAGCGCAGCTTCTACCTGCTCGGCCCCGTGACCAGTCACGACCACAATGTCGCGGGCCTCAAGCGCCTGAGCCACCTTGACCGCCCAGGCCACCATCGGGCGACCACAGACCTGGTGAAGCATTTTGGGTAAGGTGGATTTCATGCGGGTACCGGCACCAGCAGCCAGCACCACCACATCAAGCGGACGAGAAGGGGGGAGAGAAGAGGTCATGAATAGGCCAATTGTAACAAGTTTGGTGGGGCGTAGCCGAGAAGCAGCAGGGGGCAAGGGAGCAACAAGGCCAGAACGTGACCAGGCAGGAACGCAGCAAGGTAGGAACGCGGTGCAGGCGGCACCTGCGGGGCTGTGCTGGAATAAAGCGGAGTGATTACCCTTTACTTTCCTTCATCTACCAGCGGCACTTCAGGCTGTTGTTTGATGTACCAGAGCATGTAAATGGCAAGCAGTATCAGCGGTATGCTAAAGAGCTGCGTTTCGGTAAAAAGGCCGATACCAGGCTTGTCTAGGCCTTCACTGAGGTACACCTTGAGGGCCAGGGGGTTGAGCCTGAATGTCTCTTCCCAGCCTGCACGCAGCACGCTGTACCACAACCAAAATTGCCAAAAAGCCCAGCCGGGATGTCGCGAACGCAGCCAGCGAAAGGCCACCAGCGACAGAATAATGCCGATGATCACGCCGTACATCTGGGCAAAGTGTACGGGCGCGGTCATCACCTGCTGTCCGCCAATAACCTGGCAATACTGCGTCAGGTTGAGGTCTACGTTGGGATTACACATCGCGTCATGAAACCCCCGCGCCCACTCAGGCCAGTGAAACCCGACGGGCCAGCTGGTCACACGGCCTACAGTGTCTGAGCCGTTCATGATGTTACCCAGCCGTCCGCCGATGATGCCAAAGGCCACGCCCGGCACAAACAGGTCGGTATACCGGTAAAAGTTGACGCGGTATTTGCGTGCCATATAGATCAGTGCGCCCACGCCAAAAATCAGCCCACCGTGAATACTAATCCCGCCCTGACGGATGTTGATGATGTCCAACAGGAGCGTCATCCCCGTTTTGCCCTCAAACAGCTTCCAGGACGTGATCACAAAAAAAAGCCGCGCTCCGATAAACCCAAAGACGATGGCGTACATAATCATGTCCGAAAACAGTTGCTCGTTTAGGCCGCGTTCACGGGCCATGCGGGTGCCGACCAGAACACCCGCCAAGATGCCCAGTGTCATCAGTACGCCGTACCAGGCCACCGAGAAATTACCAATTTGAAAGAAAATAGGATGCATAAGACTGCCCGTAGTGTAGCGGCTTGCTGCGGGCAATGTCTGGGTGTCAAAACG
>JAGLBF010000197.1 GCA_018260375.1 Deinococcus sp. | reverse complement strand
CACGCGCCTTTTCGGCGAGGTCTAGCGCGGCTTCCTTCGTGAACAGCCTGAAATCCAGCGCCACTTGGTCATTGCGGCTGCGGGCGGTGTGCAGCTTGCCCGCCACGGGGCCAATGCGGTCGCGCAGCGCGGCTTCCACGTTCATGTGGACGTCCTCGCGGTCAAGTCGCCATTCAAAATTCCCTGCACGAATGTCAGCCAGCACGGTGTCCAGGCCGTCGGTGATTTGCTGAACTTCCTCGGCGGTAAGAATTCCTTGCTGGCCCAGCATGGCGACGTGGGCCAGCGAGCCGCGAATGTCCTGCTCAGCGAGGCGCTGGTCAAACCCCACCGAGGCGTTAAACAGTTCTACGAGTTCGGCGGTCTTTTCGGCAAAGCGCCCGCCCCAAAGTTTGGTTTCTTGTTTTTGATTGGTCATGCTTGAGCCTCACGCGGTTTTCAGGGAAGGGTTAAAACGATAAATAGACAGTAAGCGAAATAAATGACCGTCATCGCCAGACAAAGATAGAACAGCAGCTTCCAGATTTTTGGCTGACGCCAACGCTTTCGCAGCGCCACGCCGCAGAGGGTGGTCAGTAGGGGAAACACAGCGAGAAGGGTCAGGCTAATGAATCGCAAAACGCTTATCCAAGATTTTGGTTTGCCACTTGGCCGTCATCAAAAGCCCTCGCTACAGTATAGGGGATACATACAATCATGCTATGACTACGGAGTCTGTATCAGGTCGTTCCTGATGAAATGAGGGCAGACGCGAATGGCAAAAGATACGGGTTCCCTGGTATAGAAGCACCTGAATAAAATAGTAAAGTGCCGCCTCATGCAACTGGGCGGCACTTCATTTCATTTAAAGATGCGGTATTACTTCTGGCTAGCAGCAATCAGCGCGGGAACGATCTCGTTGACATCGCCCACTATGCCGTAGTCGGCTACTTTAAATATAGGTGCTTCAGCGTCCTTATTGATAGCAATAATATATTTGCTTTTGCCCATACCACTGAGGTGTTGCACAGCGCCCGACACGCCCAGAGCAATGTAGGCTTTGGGCTGCACGGTTTTACCTGTCTGACCCACCTGCTCAGCGTAGGGTCGCCAGCCCGCATCTACCACGGCACGAGTAGCACCTACGCCTGCGCCTAGATTGTCAGCGAGTGGCTCAACATATTTGCCAAAATTTTCGGCGCTCCCCACTCCGCGCCCACCCGTGACGATAACATCGGCTTCGGTAAGCGCCACGCGGCTGGTTTTTTCTACATTTTTACCTGTTACGGTGATGCCGCTGTCGGGCAATTCCAGTTCTACGTCATACTGCTCACCTGGAGTAGCGGCAGGGCCAGCGGGAGCAAAGCTACCTGGTTTAGTGGTCACCACCACCGCTGCGCCCTGAGCCTCTACCGTTTCGGTAACGCGGGCCAGGTAGGTATAACGCTGAGCTTGCAAGGCCTCGCCGCTCACCTGCAAGGAAATCGCATCTTCCAGATAGGGTGTGCCTAGTTTGACGGCTACGCGGGGGGCATATTCGCGCCCAGAGCGGCTGCCACCGATGATGATGGTGTTGGCTTCGCCTTCCTGGGCAATCTGGGCGGTAGCGGCGGCCCAGACTTTGGCGTTGTACTGGGCTAAAGCGGCGCTGTCACCTACCAGCACCTGCTCGGCAAAGGTGGCGGCTTCATTGGCAACGCCAGCGATATTCTGGCCCAGCACCAACAGGGTCACGGGGCCTTCGCGTCCGCCTTCTTGTAGGCCACGGGCCGCCGTAACCATTTCTAGGGTGGACTTGGCCAGCTTTCCATTGCTATGTTCTGCAACGATTAGAATCATGTTGTTTGGCTCCTGTAATAGAGGATGTAGTTGTGGATTTTAAAACGGGATGAGGCGCTAGGCCGTAGGGACAGCATATAAACCGTTCTGGCTCAGCGGCTTGCCTTGCCTCTTGATCTACTCAGCGACCAGGCCGCCTACTGCCCAAGAGGGCCAGCCACCTTTACGCAATAACTTTGGCTTCGTTGCGCAGCAAGTCGAGCAGTTGCTCAGCGGCGACTTGGGGGTCTTTGCCGTCGATGATTTTATTGAGGCGGGCGCGGGTTTGAATTTCATTGCCCAGCATAGTGGTGGTACTCTGCGCGCTGTAGCTGCTGAGGTCTTCTTTGCGCAGCTCTTTTTTCTTGGCCTTCATGATGTTAGGCAAGGTGGGGTAGCGCGGCTCATTCAGACCCTGTTGGGTGGTGACAACTGCGGGCAGTGCAGCTTCAAAGCTCTCGTTGCCTTCGTCAGTGTCATGGCGACCAGTCAGCTTGTCGCCTGACACCGCCAGCTCGTTGACCCAGGTCAGCTGCACCCAGCCCAGGCGCTCAGCGGTAGCGGCTCCCAGCGCCTGCGAGTCCCAGTCAGCTTCTTGTCCACCTGTTAGGATCAGCGTAACGCCCTCAGCTTGGGCCACTTGGGCTACTACGCTGCTGAGCGCCAGCGCATCCAGCGGCGCGTCTGTTTCAACATGTACGGCGCGGTCTGCACCCATCGCCAGGGCGGTGCGCAGCGCATCTTCATTGCGGGCAGGGCCAACAGCGAGCACAATAATTTCCTCAATGCCAGCGCCGCTTTCGCGCAGCCGCAGCGCTTCTTCTACGCCGTACTCGTCCATGCCGTCCATCACCAGGCTGGTGCCTTCCAGGTCGACGGCGTTACCGCTGAGCTTTATACGTGCTTCGGCATCAGGCACTTGCCGAATAGGGGTCAGTACTTTCATTATTCCTCCAGGGGGGTAGGGGCCGCGCACACCAACTGGGGTAGGTGCCCCTGTGTCAGATTAAAGGTGGCGTCTTATTGGACTGAGTACAAGTTTAGCAGGTTGGGGGCAAGGATAGTCAAGAGGTAAAGAGGTGATAAGATGAAGGACACATTAATTTTTAGCGTTATTCTTGAAGCAAGCCCTGTACATTAAACATAAGTAAAGTAACGCGTTGCTCACCACTACCTTGCTGTGTTGTCATCAGGGCTGTGAAGCGCACCAGAAGTGACCATGTTTAAAGATGATGGCTGAATACAAAAGTTATAAAGATGCTCCTTTATAC
>JAGLBF010000026.1 GCA_018260375.1 Deinococcus sp. | reverse complement strand
TCGCATCCGCTTGGATTGATTCGGAAGTACGCCAAATCAATCGGAATCCGTATAAGGCCAGACTGCGCTTCATTTCAGCCCAACAAGAAAGGACAGCAAGAAAGGCGCCGCGCTACTGTAAAGCCCGTACTGTTTCCTACGCCCGCCTCTGGGACTTCAGCTTGTATGGGACTTCATCTCGTGTTCAGCACGAGTGCAGGTCGGAACGCGCATAACATTCTGACCTCGTCCTCTCTGCTATTTATCTGCTACTGCTACTCACCCAGCAAGAACTGTCCGGTGACGCGCAGCAGCTGCTCAGTGGCGCTCAGGCTAGCGTAGTCGTGGTCGGCTCCGGGGATGGCGAGCGCGTCGCACTCAAGAGCCTGGGCGTAGCGTGCGCCCCATTCGGGCGGGCAGACTTGGTCAGCGTCGCCGTGAAATACCCGAGCCACTCCGCCAAAGTCCTGCGCGGCCTGAAGCGGCTTGAGGCGCGGCAGCTCGAGCAAAAAGTCGCGCCCCAGTCCCCAGCCGTCCTCACTGCTGACGGTGGGGGGGACAAAGCCGCCACGCAGCAGCGGCAGCCAGCGTTCAGGTAGGGCGGGCGACCACAGGGCCAGCCGGTGCGTGTGCATAGCTTTGGCGCTGAGGGTAGCCACCATAGCGCCAAGGCCCAGGCCCAACAGCATCACGCGCTGCGGGTCTAGGTCGGGTTGGTGCCGCAGGTACTCGCCCGCTGCTAGCGTATCTTGCACTTGGCGGCTGACCGTCATCTCCGAAAAATCGCCCGCCGAGTCACCAGTGCCGCGCACATCAAAGCGCAAACTGGCGACGCCGCGTACCTGCAAATAGCGCGACAATTGCCACAGCAGGCGGTGGGGGCCGCTGCGTTGGCTTTGGTAATCATGCACCACCACCACCGCAGGCCAACCCCGTGTAGGGCGAGGCGCGTAGAGTTCATCAGGCAGGTGCAGCATGCCGTACAGGTACTGCTGGTCTACACTAAAACGGGCAAAGGTTTCCACGGTGTTTAGTGTAATGGTCAGGTTCAGGTATCCTGCAGATTCCGATTCAATCCGGGCAAAGGCGAGTAAGAACATACGGGCTTTGCGGTAACGCGCCCTTTCACGCTGTCCTTTCTTGCCGCCCTTTCATGCTGTGGTGGAATTTAGCGGCAGTCCGTATCAGTCCATATCAAAGAGCGCTTTGACAAATTCTTGGCTGTCAAAGGGTTGCAGGTCATCTAACCCCTCGCCCACGCCGATAAACTTGATGGGTACGCTCAGCTCGCGCACGATGGGGATGATGATGCCGCCCTTAGCGGTGCCGTCTAGCTTGGTCACCACTACGCCGGTCAGCGGCGTGGCCTCGTGGAACTTTTTGGCCTGCTCCAGTCCATTTTGCCCCGTAACAGCGTCAAGTACCAGCCACACGTCGGCGGGTTCGCCTGGGTCAGCTTTGTCGATGACGCGGCGCACTTTTTTGAGTTCTTCCATCAGGTTGTGTTTGTTATGCAGCCGCCCCGCTGTATCTACGAGCAGCAAGTCAAGTCCGCGCTGCACGCGCTCGGTGGCGCCGTCAAAGGCCACGGCTGCGGGGTCACTGCCCTCTTTACCCTGCGTCACAGGGATACTGAGCCGCTCGCCCCACACGCCCAGTTGTGCTCCCGCAGCCGCACGAAAGGTGTCGCCCGCCGCAAACAGCACTGACTTGCCCTGCGACTGATAATAGTGGCCGAGCTTGGCGATGGTGGTGGTTTTGCCCACGCCGTTCACACCCACCACCATAATCACCTTGCCGTTCGGAGCCACGCTGCCGCGCCGCGCATCGGGGGCAAAGCCGTACTTGCGCAGCTGGGCGCGCTTGGCATCAGGTTCCAGTTGCAGGGTCATGGCTTCCATCAGGGCCGCTTGTAAGTTTGGCTGTTTGCTGTTTTTGACATCTTCCAGAATTTCAGCGGCAGCGGCGCGTCCTACATCGGCCGAAATAAGAGCAAACTCCAGGTCTTCTAAGGTTTCAATGCGGTTAGAAAAAACGTCGCGCAAATCGGTGCCGAGCGTACCCGCTGAGGTATTAATCTGCTTGCGGGTTTTGCTCAGGCCGTTACGGAGTTTGTTGTACCAGGTCATGCCCCGTATGGTAGCGCCTGAGCGCCGCCCCCTGCCAACGGGTAACAATTCTGCCCTGAATTTTGTTAACCAGAAGGTGCGTTAACCAAAGAGATGTGTTAACCAAGACGTGAAAGAACAACAGCAAGCGTAGCCACAAGCATACCTTTCGCGGCGACACACAGCGGCGCTTCCTGGGCTGCACTCACGGCGCGCTGAGCGCTGCACTGCCTATTCATGAGTGAAGTTATTTATGAGTAAACACCAAGCCTGTTGGTCACCTGTGCATCATCTATAGGCAGCAGACTAGGAGGCATGATGACTCGCCGTAATCCTCACCTTAACCGAGTACCTGGCACTTCCCGCATCACACCTTTCTGGGCGCCGTTAACCTGGGCCAAGTTGGCTGGGGTCACTTTGAGCCTCACCACCCTTAGCCTCGCCGCGGGTGCCAATGTCAGCGCTCAATCTGCTGAGGCGCCCGCAATAAAGCTTCAGGGCAGCGTCTCCACCATTCCTCAGCGCATCTACCCGGCCAATATTGCTCCCAGGTTGCCGCTGCACCCTGCGCCTGGTCAGCCTGTGCTCAATAACGCCGCGCCTGTCAACTCTATCGCGCGCGGCGGTTATACGTTGGTGGCCTGGACAGATGAGCAAGGACAGTTGCAAAACGTGGCGGGTGCGGCGGCCCCTACCTTGCAGCTTGACGGTCGCCAGATGAGCGGCAATGCCGGTTGTAACCGCTACGGCGGCACCTACGCCGCCCGTGAACAGACGCTGCGCTTTGGCCGTATCACCAGCACCATGATAGGCTGCTCTGCACCGCTGGCACAGCAGGAGCAGCGCTACCATAAACTGCTCTCGCAGGTGGGCCGCTACGCCTTGCAGGGCGACACGCTCACGCTCTTTGCGGGGGCCAAAGACCGCTTGGTGTTTCGCCAGCAGCGGGGTCAGGGCGAGGTATCAGGAGGCAGTATCCGCAGCAACTTAGACGGCAAATGGCAGATCGTGGGGGTGTCCTCGCCCATGGGCTTTACCCTACGGGGCAGTGACATCAGCGGCAATGACGGCTGTAACCAGTTTGCAGGTAAGGTCAACTTTTCGGGCAGCCTGCTCAGGCTAGTAGGCCCAGTGTCCGCTACCCGCATGGCTTGCCCCCCCGACAGCCTGAGCCTGTACACCATGTTGGGCGACGGCAGACCAACAAGCACAGGCACAGGCGCAACCTACCAAGTGCGCGGCAACACCCTGACTCTCAGTGCTGGCAATCAGACCTGGCACTTTGAGCGGCGCTAGGGGGCTTAAGCGGCGCTCAGGTTGCTGGCGCCATACTATCAAGTGATACGCATGCCGCTCTACAAACGCCCCGGCGAACCGCTTTAGATTCCCGGCACGTTGGAGCGGCAGTCCGTATGCTGTTCCTACTCGCATCCGCTCGGATTGATTCGGAAGTACGCCAAATCAATCGGAATCCGTATTACCAAACCAAGCTGCGGTTATGGTGGGCATCTTCTGCCCATTATTCCAGTATTCTTTCTTCCCACCACCCGCCCCAGTTGCGCTATCATGCTGAGTGAGCGCTGTGTGGGCGCTTTTTGTTGCTGCCTGAGCCGTACACAGGCTGTGCCACGTTCCGTTTTTTCGGGAAAATCTCTATATTTTATGACTCGCCCAGGGCGATTTGGAGTCTCATGCAATACGTTGTTCACAAACCTAGAGTTGGCCTTTTTATTGACACCCAAAATCTATATCATTCAGCACGTGACCTGTTAGACCGCACGGTTAACTTTGAAACCCTGCTTGATTTGGCTAAGGCTGACCGCGAACTGGTACACGCCATCGCCTATACCGTAGAAAAGGACGGCGAAAGTACGTCGCGCCCTTTTATTTACAAGCTATCAGCGCTTGGCTATAAGGTAAGGCGTATGACCCTTAGCTTGCATCACATGACTGATTCGGGCAAGGCTATTTGGGAAGGAAACTGGGATATGGGCATGGTAGCCGATATGGTGCGGCTTATTGACCACTTGGATATCGTGGTACTGGGCAGTGGTGACGGTGACTTTACTGATATTGTAGAGGTATTACAAGAGCGTGGTAAACGGGTAGAAGTGATCTCTTTTCGTGAACATACCGCCCAAAAACTCATTGACGCTGCCGATAAGTTCACCCATTTGCCCGACCTAGATGAGGCACTGATGCCAGCACGTTTACCTAAGGCCCTCAATCCGTAGATGCGACAACAGCTCGATTAATAAATTATGCCAGAATACAGAGAAGAGGCTGATGCGATATTAGCGCGCCTGCACTTTGACTTGCTACCTGACCGTATTGCTCAGCGTGGAGCCGAGCCGCGTGACTATTCACGGCTGATGGTGGTGGGAGCAGGCCAATCACAAGCTGTGCAGCACAGGGCGTTTTACGAATTACCGCAGCTTTTGCGTGCGGGTGACTTACTGGTATTTAACCAGAGCAAGGTGATTCCGGCGCGTGTCATGGCTTACAAGCCCCAGGTGAACGGGCAAGGCGGCGGGCAGATTGAGGTGCTGCTGCTGCGCGAAGAAGCGCCGAACCTCTGGAGTGCGTACCTCAAGCCTGCCCGCCGCGCTGGAAACGTGCTACTGCTGGGGAACGGGCCGAGCAAGCACCGCGCCGAAGTGGTCGGCACCCTAGATGACGGAGCACGGTTGCTGCGTTTTGAATACGACATCAAGCCGCACCTAGATGACATAGGCCGCCTGCCGCTACCCCCCTACATTGCAGCGGGTGACGATGACACGCGCTGGCAAGAGCGCTATCAGACGGTGTATGCCCGCGACAAAGGCAGCGTGGCGGCGCCGACAGCAGGCCTGCACTTTACGCCTGAGCTGCTAGAGCGGTTGCGAGCGGCGGGTGTGGAGCAAACCGCCGTAACCCTGCATGTGGGTGCAGGCACCTTTAAGCCGATCAAAGGCTCTGTGGCCGCGCACACCATGCACGCCGAGCGCTACTCGGTGAGTGAGGCGGCGGCGGCAGCGATAACGCGGGCACGCGCTGAAGGGCGGCGTGTTGTTGCGGTCGGCACCACCACAGTTCGGACACTTGAAAGTGCCTGGGACGGTAAACAGGTACGCGCTGGCGAAGGCGAAACCCAGATTTTTATTACTCCAGGCCGCCGCGTTGCCGTACCTGATATGCTGATTACCAATTTTCACTTGCCAGACAGCACCTTGTTATTGCTTGTTGCCGCCTTTGCGGGTGAAGATAACATAAAGACTGCTTATCAGATGGCGCTTAAAGAAGCATATCGTTTTTATTCGCTAGGTGACGCTATGCTCTTGTATAACCAATTTTCCTAAAGACGGAGCAGATAGTAACGCCTCAGCTGCGGCTTTACTGCCTTATCAACTCGTTCTAGTAGCTTACTTCTATAATCGTAAACTTAGAAGGGCCGTTGGGCGTGGTGACAATCACTTTATCGCCCTTTTTGTGTCCGGACAGAGCTGCACCGATGGGTGATTGGTCACTGACGCGGCCCTTAGCTACGTCCACTTCATAGGTGCCGACAATTTCAAAGTCGCGCTCTATGCCTTTATCGTTTTTGACCCGCACTTTGGCGCCTAGGCCAATACCTTCTTGAGCACCTTCTTGAATGATGTCGGCCCGCTCAAGTTGGTCTTCGAGTTCGCGGATGCGCATTTCATTTTCAGACTGCTGCATGCGCGCTTCATCATAGGCAGCACTTTCGCGGATGTCGCCGTCAGCTAGGGCACTGCCCATATAGGCGCTGATTTGTTCGCGGCGCTCGGTTTTCAGAAAGTTCAGAGTTTCGGCAAGTTTGTCATAGCCACGCTGGGTCATGGGGATTTTGGCTTTAGTCATAAGGCCTTAGTATAGCGTAATTGCCTCACGCCGTACCAGAAAAAGGAGTGCGGTTTTCTCGTCTTCTTCAGCGCCTTGACCGTTTAGTTGATGGCGGCGGGGCCTATCGCCCAGCGTGCTCTGTTCGTACTGAAGTGCGGCAAGGGCGCCCCCTACCGCCTTTGGCCTTGAAGTCCCCAAACCCTTGAGTGTTGTAGGCAAGAGAGGCCCCTCAAGTTGTGTCTTTTCCTACTACTGGGGGCGCATTGGTGTTGCTTAAGCGCTGTAGGGCCGCAGTATAGAAGTACGCTGACTTATGGCCTTTGTGGGTGGCAAATGCATTAGATTGTACAAAGAATGAAAAAATACCTTTTGACCGCCCTGATTGCACTAACCCTGCCCCAGTCTGTACAGGCCCAGGAAATGGCCCAGCCTCAAACGCCTCAGCCTAAGGCGGCACAGCCCCAAACGGCTACACCCGTGCCCGCGCCGCCTGCCCCCGCATTAGCGCCTACCGCGCCCCCTGTCCCTGATACAGTGGTGGCTACAGTGGGCAACACAGATTATACCTACGGGCAATTTGCCCAGCTTTTTAAGATCGCCATCGCCCGTAACCTTAACAGCCAGGGCATGCCCTACAGCGAAGACGTTGCCAAGCAGTTTGCGTCCCTAAGCCCCAGCTTTTTGCCTGTATATGGCCGCCAAAAGGCACTGGTACAACTGGCAACGGGGGCAGGCTTTAAAAGCGACCCAGCTGCCATAGACCAACAAGTACAGGTACTTAAAACCCAGTTGAAGACAGACACTGCACTTACCGACGCGCTTAAAGCCAGTGGTTTTGCCAGTATCAACGAATACCGTGACTACTTTGCTGAGCAGCAACTTGTCAGCAACTATCTCAAAAGTGTACAAGACAGATTTAAGTTTAGCGATTCATTGATATCCAGCTTCTATACCATGCATAAAAAGAGCTTTAATCAGCCTGCTACAGCCTGCGCCAAGCACATTTTGGTCAATGATGAAGCTCAGGCTCAGCAAATTGTCAAAGACCTTGCAGCGGGTGGCGATTTTGCCAAGATTGCTCAGGAAAAATCTAAAGATCCTGGCAGTGCAGCCAAAGGTGGTGACTTGGGTTGTTACGGACAGGGCCAGATGGTTCCTGAGTTTGATAAAGCCAGCTTTTCTGGGCCGCTTAATCAGGTGCAACTGGTTAAATCACAGTTTGGCTATCACATTGTGGTGGTCACCAAGCGCACAGAGGCAGGTGTTCGGCCCCTGAGCGAAGTACAGGAGAGTATCCGCAGTCAATTGGCAGGTGAAGCCGCTCAAAAGTATGTAGATTCCCAGCTTAAGCATATACCTATCCAATTGTATCCTGATCGCCTAGGTGTAGTGGCCCCTGTCTCAGCACCTCAGCCAGTTCCCGCTAAGAAGTAATCCATATTCTTGTACAACCTTCTTGAAAACACTACACAGCTTTATAGCGAATGTAAGTATAAGTGGTTGTTGCTAGATATGTTAGCGTAAGAGGTAGCCTTCTAATAAAAATTAGTAGACTACGCTATAAATTCATATTATCATTTACTCTAAACGCCCTAGTTTTCTAGATTCGGGCGTTTAGACTACCCAATACCGATTCCGATTGAATCTGGCTGTTTTAGATTTAAAGAGGACGGATGTAAAAAGGAAAAAATACGGATTCCCTCGTATATCGGTATAGGCGGTGTCGTCTCGACTGTGCCAAAATAGAGTGGAATCCGTATAACTACACCTGTTTTTGTCTTTATAGACTACTTTTCATCAGCAAGAGCAAACCCGCTGCTGAATTGTTTTTGCAGAGCCATAAACACTATAAGCGGCGGTAAAATAGCCAAAACTGTACCTGCCATGACTGTTCCCCAGTCAGTTTGCCCGCCTACATCGATGAGCTTACGTAAACCAACCTGGATAACCTGTTTCTGGTCATTTTGCATAATGACTAGGGGCCATAGATATTGATCCCAGACGTACACAAATTGAATAACTGCTAATGCACCTATGGTATTCCAAGACATTGGTACCAAAATAGCAGTGAGAAACTTGAAAGGCCCGCAACCGTCTATACGCGCGGCATCTGCTAAGCTAACAGGGATATTCATAAAGTGTTGCCGGAATAAAAAGACCCCAGTGGCGCTAGCCAAAAAGGGAACGATGATGGCTGTAAAGGTGTCAGCCCATTTTAAATCACGGCTTACAAAATCAAATAGGGCGATGATCAGCACTTCAGTAGGTAACATCAGTGACAGGAGCACCAAGGCAAAAGCCACACCTTTAAGGGGAAAGCGGAAAAACACAAAAGCCAGAGCTGCCAGAAGTGATAATACCGTTTTGCCTACTGTAACTAGAATAGTAACGATGAAACTGTTGAGTAGATAGCGTCCCAAATGCGCCTGTACCCATGCCTTTTGAAGATTATCTATAAAAGCAGTGCCAATTAAGAGTTTAGAGCTATATACATCGCTAGAAATCTGCGTAGATTTGATTATTGCTAGTAGTAATGGTGCACTGATAACCAGACAGGCCACTATCAACACTAGGTGTGTCAGCCAACTCTGTTTAAAACTGAGGTCTTTAGTATTATGAGCCATAGTGTACCTTTCTCTCACCCAAACTAAACTGGAGTATGGTAATACCTGCGACAAGCAAGAGCATTAAGGCTGCTTGTGAGGCAGCCGTGCCTATTTTGAAATTGATAAATCCGTCTTCATAGAGCTGATAGATCAAAAATGTGGTAATTCCTGCATTATGATAAGCTGGGCCGCCTCTGGTAAGGATATCTGTGAGGGCGAATGAATCAAAAAGTGCGCTAATAATATTGGTAAAGACCAGGAAGAAAGTCATAGGTGTGAGTAGTGGAAAAATAATGCGCCAGAAGCGTTGTGAGGCGTTTGCTCCGTCTATCTCAGCAGCTTCAAGTACGTCAGTGGGCATATTCTGTAGAGCGGCCAGATAAAAGACTACGTTATACCCCAGTCCTTTCCATATGGCGGCTACGGTCACCAAACCAAAGGCTAGGAAAGGATCATCTAACCAGCGGCGGGCAAGATGTAGTGGCTCTAAAAAGCGGTTGACCAGCCCAATATCAGGGTTGAATAAAAAGAGCCACAGCGTTCCTGCAATAGCGGGGCTAAGGGCATACGGAAAGATAAGCAGCAAGCGGTAATACTGCGCCCCGCGTATAGGCCGTGAAGCCAAATAAGCTAAAGATAGTGAGAGTAACAGCCCGATACCGACAGTAAGCACTGTGAAGACCAGAGTTTGCAAAGCGACTTGCTGATAGGCAGGGCTGCTTAGTAGGTCTGTAAAATTACCTATACCTACAAAACGCTGGGTGTTCAGGATAAGATTAGCCTGATATATGCTTAGAAGTAAAGTTTTTATGGCAGGGTAATAAATAAATGCCGTTAAAATAAGCAAAGTGGGAAATAAAAGGAGCCAGGGAACAATAGGGCTTTTAAAAGTGGCCCGTTCTTCTGGCGCTCCTGAACGTTTGTTTTTTATTTTGCGCGGCTTAATTGTATTGGTGGAAGAACTATTCAAGTAAGCCCCTCGCTTTGTGGCTAGCATAATACGGACTGCGCTTCTATATCGCAAAGTCCGTATTTTTTTCTTAGTGTTGCCGCTTCTCTTTCACTGCGTTTTTAACACGGTTCAATCAGAAGGTCTATTAGAAGTAGGCGCTGATTAATCCGGCTGTTTATTTAAAGTTACTATTGTACTCTTTGAGGGCAGCGTCAACACGCGTTTTGGTTTCTTTAAGCGCATCATCAACTGGGGTGCCACTCAGTACCTTTTGTAAGCCTTCTTCAATATCCTTGCGGCTTTCAATGGCAGCTCCATTCAGCGCGCCGGCAGTAGCAGGGCTAGGAACGGTCTTGAGAAGCTGGTTAAAAGCCACCAATTGCAGCGGGGTCTGGAGAAACCAGCCTTGATTGCGCAGCAAGTTGATACTGCTCTGGCGCACAGGGTAATAACCCGTCAGCTTGTGCCAGTCAGCCATATTTTTGGTGTTGGTCATGTAGAGAGCAAAGTCAAGGGCGCTTTCGGCCTGGGCTTTGGGGATGTTTTTGGAAATCCACAGGCTGGCCCCGCCGATAACCACACCGTTGCGCTTGGTGCTGTCAGGAATAGGCAGCACGCCTACGCCCATCTTAAAGCCTGACTTGGTAGCGGCGGCGTTGATGTTGCCAATGTCAGCCGTAGAGGTGATGTGAAATACCGTCTTTTGGTTGGTAAAGATCGCATCTGAGCCGTCCCAGTCTTCCAATTTGCCCGAATATGTAAAAGCATTGGCGTCTTTGAGGTCTTTGAAAAACTGGAAGATTTTGGCTGCGGCTGGCGAGTTGAGGTTGCTCTCGGTGGCGCGCCCTTGTCGGCCGTTGGCGTTGTTGAGTAGCGTAGCGCCCTGCTCCGCCATCCACTGCTCTACAAACCAGCCGTTCAGACTCATACCAAAGCAAGTCGCGCCCAGCTTTGCGGCCTGGATTTTCTTGCAAGCGGCCAGCAAGCCGCCGTAAGTGGTGGGCGGTTGCTTGGGATTTAGGCCCGCTTTTTGCATCAGGTCTTTGTTAAAGTAAAGTACAGGGCTACTGCTATTAAACGGCAGGCTGTTGATTTTGCCGTTGATGGTGTAGTAGTTGATAACAGGCTTCAGGTAATCGCTGTAATCTATCTTTTTTATGCTGCTGATAGGCTGAAACATACCCGAATCAAGCGCCAATTGGCTACCCACTTCAAATATCTGTACCATAGCGGGGCTTTTGCCCTGGCGACCAGCCAAGATGGTGGCCTGGAGGCTGTCGTTGTAACTGCCCTTGTACACAGGTTTAATAACAACGCCGGGGTGGGCTTTATTGTACTCGTCAGCACGGGCCTGTACCCAGCCGCTGCGCTTGGCATCGCCAAAAGAGTACCAGAATTCCACGGTAGTCTGGGCAGCGGCGAACTGTAGGCTCATCAAAGTTAGGAGCAAAATTGGCTTTTTCACCCCACTACATTAGAAATAGATTGTCAGATGTGTGTCAATTTAAAAGAATATTTAGCAAGACTGTACTCAGTACAAAGAATATATACAATTGCCTTACCGTCGTAGCTTAGGGCAGCAAGGTGGAGTATCGCCAGAGCCTGCTGGCCTGGGCCCGCTAAAACCCAACTTCTGTCGCCAGCAATTCTTCAGGAATGTCGCCTATCAGCCCGTTAACACCCAGGCCCACCAGTGAGGCTGCCAGTTGCCTGTCGTTCACCGTCCAAGCGTTGACTATCCAATTTTCCTGTGCCGCTTGCTGCATCAGTTCGGGGGTCACGAGGCTGTGATGGGGGTGCAGCGCCGTGACTTGTAACTGGCGGGCTACGACAGGTATCAGGTCACAGCCCACGTGGTAAGAGCGGTGGTACAAAAAGCCGCGTGCGATGTCGGGGGCGTGGCGCAGCGCTGCTTGAAGTTGCAACGGACTAAATGAACTGACGATCACCCGCTCACTCAGGCCATATGCCCGCGCCAGATCTAGGGTTTCTTCGGTGCGCCCGTCGCCCTTGCCTGCTTCGGGTTTTATTTCTATATTCAGATACGCGCCGTTGCCCGTCGCCCAGGCCAGTACGTCGCGCAGCAGCGGCACGTCTTGGCGGTCGGTGTGGGGCAGTTCTGAGGTTTCCACCTCACTCAGCTTGCGCCCATCCTGCAGATGAGGGTCGTGACACACCACCAGGGCCCCGTCTTTCAGGCGGCGCACATCTAACTCCACGCCGTCTAGGCCGGCATCAAGTGCTGCCTGAAAGCCGGTCAACGAGTTCTCTGGGTACGCTCTGGGGCTGCCCCGGTGACCCAACAACAGCGGCCTATCAATAAAGGAATGGAACATAACTGTACTGTAGCGGGGAGCAGGTGGCGGGAAGTGGGATCGGCTTTAGAGAAAGCAAAAGTAGAGGCTAGATAGAAGTGCTGGATGTCAAAAGTAGCAAGTATGCATTTTGCGATATGAAGCGACAGATGATGCCTTTCAGGCTGTGCTGGAATGAAGCGCAATACGTACATTGAATACCTGATACGGATTCCGATTGATTCAGAACTGCACTGAATCAATCCGAGCGGACGCGAGTGGGAACAGCATACGGGTTTCGCGGTATGGAGCCGCAGGCGGTGTCTTCCCGACTGTGGTGGAATTTAGCGGAATCCGTATGAGCGTTTTGTATGGTGTGTCGCAACTGGCATGCGGCTGGAATTGAGCGGCTGACCGCCTACCGCGCAACATAGCTCTCATTTTTCTCCCTCGCTTTGCGTCACACTGACCGTTGATGCAGCTTACTTTACTCGGCTCTACTGGCTCTATTGGCACACAAACATTGCAGGTGGCGGCCCAGCGCGGTTATACGGTCACAGCGTTGGCAGCGGGGCGCAACCTTGACTTGCTGGCGCAGCAAGTGCAGCAGTTCGCCCCCCAACTGGTCAGCGTACATGACAGCGTGCTAGACGAAGCCAGAGAGCGTTTTGTGGGTGTTCGGGTGATCAGTGACCCCAGTGAAATCGCCGCGCAGCCTGCTGACGTGTGTGTCAATGCCATGAGCGGGCTGGTGGGCCTGGCTCCCACCCGCGCCGCGCTAGAGACTGGGCGAGCGGTGGCGCTGGCGACCAAAGAGGCGATGGTCACGGCCTCGCACCTAATTTGGGAGGCGGCGGCGCGGGGCGGCGGGCGGCTGGTGCCGGTAGATTCAGAGCATACGGGCGTGTTTCAGTGCCTGGCAGGTGAGCGCCTAGCAGACGTTGCCGAGGTTATTTTGACCGCGTCGGGCGGCCCTTTTCTTGACGGGCCGGCTGATCTCAGCGCCGTGACCCCGCAGCAGGCCCTCAAACACCCCTCCTGGACGATGGGCCAAAAAATTACTATTGACAGCGCCACCCTCTTTAATAAAGGCCTAGAAGTATTGGAGTGCGCTAGTTTGTACGGCTTGCCGATGTCGCAAGTGGGCGTGGTGGTACACCCCCAGAGCATCGTTCATGCGGCGGTTCGCTTTGTAGACGGCAGCCTCAAAGCCCAGTTTGGCCCCGCTGACATGCGCTTGCCGATTGCCTACGCCATAGACGCGGCACCCAGCGGCATGCAGCGCCCGGGCGACGTGCATGCTGCTGCGCGTGGGCCAGCAGTCGGCCAGCACCTTAGCTGGCCTGTGCTGGGTCAGTGGGAATTTCTTGCGCCCGACATGCAGCGCTTTGCGTGCCTGGCGCTGGCCTACCGTGCGGGCGAGGTGGGCGGCCTGGCCCCCGTGACCCTTAATGCCGCTGACGAAGTGGCCGTAGACGCATTTTTGCGCGGGCAAATTGGTTTTTTGGACATTCCCCGCCTGCTTGAAACCGTGCTTGATGAAACGCCAAATGACGCGCTGACCTGGCACAGTCTGGAGATGGCTGACCGCTGGGCGCGCACCCGCAGCGCCGAACTGGTGGTGCGGTATGGCGGTCAGTGCAGCGCTCAACACGTCGTCGGTGGGCAGGCATGAATATCTGGCAAGCCTTGAGCGCCGCAATGACCTTGGGGGGTCTCTTTTGGACGGTGGTGATCTTGGGGATTTCCACCTTTTTGCACGAGCTAGCGCACTACCTAGCAGCCCGCAAGCAGGGCGTAGACGTGCCCTTTTTTTCTATCGGCATGGGGCCAGTGCTGTGGCGCAAACAGTGGCGCGGAACCGAGTGGCGTCTTTCGGCGCTGCCGATTGGCGGTTATGTAAACATAGCGGGCATGGCCCCCAATGAAGACGGCTCAGCACCCACGCACGGCTTTGCGCGGCTGAGTCCCTGGGGCAAGATTTTTGTGTTTGTCATAGCTCCACTCACCAACATTGCACTGGCGTTTGTGCTGCTCACAGGCCTGTACACCAGCCAGGGCCTGAACACGCCCGTCAACAATCAGATACAGCTTGCCCAGGTACTGCCTGCCTCACGCGCTCAGGCGCTGGGCCTACAGGCAGGGGATATCATCACGGCCATCAACGCTCAGCCTCTTCCAGACAGCTACGGCCCCCAGCATACCCCTGGCTGGCAAAAACTCGCCGAGGTATTGCAGCGCAGTGGCCCCCACCGCCTGACGGTACAGCGCGCAGGACAGACGCTGAACGTGGCCTTTGACTGGCAGGCCAAGGTGAACGGCGTACAGCAAAAACTGGGCGTGGCCTACGGGCCAGTCCTCCAGCGCACCCCGCTCAACGTGGGCCAGGCCGCCGTGCAGGCAGGCAAAGACATTGTGGGCGCAGTGCCGCGCACCCTGAGTGCCATCAGCACCCTGTTTGTACGGCTGTTGAGCTTTAACGTGCAGCCTGATAACGGCGTGGTGGGGCCTATTGGCACGGCACAGGCAGTGTCGCAGGCCAGCAAACTGGGCGTGGTGGCTTTGCTGAGCATGTTTATGGCGGTCAATTTGGGTTTGGGCCTGATGAACTTGCTGCCCATCCCTGGGCTCGACGGAGGTCACACCTTGCTGGTGCTGCTGGGCATGCTGAGGGGCCGCCCACTCAGTATGGAAAGCTACCAACGCGTCACCCTGAGCGGCTTTGCGCTACTGCTGCTGCTGGGGCTCTTTACCTTCGTACGCGACGTGGTGCGGTTAGCACAATAATGAGCACAGTAGAGAGAAGCACAATAAAAATAAGTACGGCGACTTAAACCGTCCACTGGCCTCCAAATGCTCTAAAGTACGTCAATGATAAAAGTCATTACCGACTCCACCGCTGACCTTTCAGCGGCACAGGTAACCCAGTATGGCCTGAGCGTGGTGCCACTGTACGTTCTCTTTGGCGGTGAAATGCACCGTGACGGCGTGGATATCACCACCAGTGAACTGTTTAAGGGCATGCAGGCGGGCCAGAAAATCCCCTCTACCAGTCAGCCCAGCCCCGCTGAGTTTGCCGCCGCCTATCAGAGCGCCTTGCAAGAAGCCGATGAGGTGCTGAGCGTGCATATCGGTTCGGGGCTATCAGGTACGGTGAGCAGCGCACGCCTTGCCGCGCAGGATTTTGGCGGCAAGGTGTCTGTGGTAGACGGACAAACCACCAGCATGGGTCTGGGTTTGCAGGCCATACGCGCCGCCGAGCGGGTAGCGCAGGGTCACGGCGTCCCCGACATTGTCGCCGAATTAGAGCGGTTGCAGGCCAGAATGACCCTGCGCTTTACCGTAGAAAGCTTAGAATTTTTAAGACTCAATGGGCGCATCGGCGGCGCTACGGCGCTCTTGGGCGGGCTGCTGAGCATTAAGCCGATACTGACGATGCAAGACAGTAAAGTCACCTCGGCAGGCCGCGAGCGCGGGCAAAAAAAGGCCACCGCTAACATTGTGGACTACGCCAGAGCGTACGCCGCCAAGCAAGGCCGCAGCCGCTTTGTGTTTATGACCACCCCAGGCGGTGAAGCCAATGCCGCTGAACTGCGCGCCGCCTTGCAGGGCGTGGACTTTGAAGACATGGGCGACGGCGTATTTGGCTCAGTGGTCGCCACCCACATCGGCCCAGGCTCTTACGGCATCGTGATGGAGCCAGTAGAGGTCTGACGTTAAAAAAAGGGCAGCGGGCGCAAGAACAAGTACGCCGTTCGCGGCATGAAAGCGCAGTCCGTATAGGTGCTTAAGCGGCTCACCCCTTTTGCTTTTGGTCACGGCTTATGCCTGTAGCCTATGTTATGCCTGTAGCCTATGGATGCCTGGCGGCGCTTCACGCTACACTGCGGGCTGTATGCGGGGTTTGCGGTTGGGTATGACGACTGTATTGCTGGTGGCGGCACTGTATGGCGTTTGGTGTTGGTGGGGTCGCTGGGAAGCCGTAAGGGGGGTAGGGCCAGCACCTGTTGCCACAGGTCAGGCGACCGGACTTGCTGTGTCTGCTGACGCTGCGCCGTCCGCTGCGCCGTCTCCAATGCAGGCTAATGGATGTGTTACGGTGCCTGCTGCTGCGCCTGCGCCGCCGCCGCCCGCTGCCCTGCAGGGGCAACTGGGCTTGTGGGTGGCGGTCATTGACCCTGTGACCTTGCAGCCTGTGCGGGCGGTGGCGTACCAGCCCGCCCAGATGTTTCCGCTGGCAAGCAGCTACAAACAGGCAGTGTTGTGGGCGCTGCTGCGGCAGGTTGACGCGGGCAGGCTGAGTCTCAACACGACCTACAACGTGACCGTGCAGGCGCAGAGCTTGGGCGATTATCCCTATGACCACAGCACGGCCCGTACCCTCGCCGAGCGCATGATTCGCCACTCGGACAACACCGCCACTGATTTGCTTCACCGCGCCGTGGGTTTGCAAGCTGTGCAAAATGTCGCCGACAACCTGGGCTTGTGCCACACCCGCCTGATCCTCCCCACCAAAGCCTGGTGGACTTCGCAAGTGGGGCTGTCACCCGCTTTTGAGCGTGAACAGTTAGCCTGGCCTGCGTTGCAAGGCGAGGCGAGGCTGCGCGTTGCTCAGGCTATAGATGCCGATGCCACAGCGCAGCGCTCTGACCTGTTACAGCGCCGCTTGGACGATTACTTTGACCACCACTACGACTCTGCCCGTGACCTGTTGGTACACAATGTCAGCACGCCGTATGAGTTTTCGCTGCTGCTGGCCCACGAATTTTTGTACCCCCAACTCAGCGACCAAAGCCGCCAGCTACAGCGCAAGCTGATGGCGCTGGGCTACGGCCGCTCGGCGCTTAGGGGTGTACCAGTCGCTGAGTGGGGCGGCAAGGGCGGTAACGGCTGGAAAATACTCACCTACACCGGCTACCTCAAGACGGTGGGCGGGGAGCATGTGGTGTACGCCTTTATGCTGCACGGCTCACCGCAGGACTACACTATGCCGCTGAGCCTCGACGCCTTTGCCTGGATACGCGCCGCTATGCAGGACGTGCTGCTCCCCGGAGACGGCGGCAAGCAGGAAAAGGGATAACAGCTAAGCGGCGTGGTTGCGCTAGACCATGACCGTACTAGACCTTGACTGCACCATGACCGCATTTGACGACTGTCCTGGTACGCCGTTTGTCGTATACTTCTTTACGGTGGCTACGCTCTTTTGGGCGCTACGGGATGCTTCCTTCTCACTTATATGAAAACAGTGTCCCCGCTCTCCACCTTTAATTCAACATTTCCCGCCGCCCCCTCCGAGGCGGTTTTTTTCATAGGTGAATACCAATGCCCAATCAAACCCATCAAACCCGGCCGCTCCCTACCCTTGACGCTGTCTTGTTGCGCCGCCGCCAACGCGTGCAGGTGCCGGAGCCCAGTGGGGGAGAGCCTTCTAGGGCCGCTTTCAACGACCTGGAAATAGCGCTGCAACTAAACGGCATGGTCATGGAGCGCCCGCTGTACGAAGCTGTACAGACCCTCAGTGGCGAGCAGCTGCGCCGCTTTGCCAGTGGTTTTTTGCCCTTGAGTCTTGAACAGTACGGTGCAGACCGCCACCACCGCGCCCTGTTGCGCCATTTTCCTGACCAAACAACGCCGCAAGATACCTACGAGGTTTATCTGCGCCGTTTGATCGCTTTTGTGCTCAAAGACCCGCAGCAACCCTGCGCCCTAGACGGCGATGACCGCGCTTATGGTCTAAGCCGGGCCCCTTCAGTCATACCGGCGCGCGCCTGTGTATACGGCATGTTTGACATCAACGAGTTTGGCGGCTGCCCCGTGTGCGGCCGGGTGGTCACTGACCTGACCGGCGAGCCGCAGCTGGAGTTCTCAAGAGAGCAGCTGGCATACTTCACGGCGCTGCACCTAGACCCTGACCCCCTACAAACGGCGCGCGAAGAACTGCTGGCGCTGCTGGCCCGCACCACGCCGCTTAGCCCGCAAGAAAAGGATGACCTGCGCGTACTGCTGGCCGCTTTGGGTGCAGACGCTGTGCCGCTGCTGCCTGATGACGTGCCGCAACGCGAGACGTTGGCGCTGCTTTTGGGCACGCTGCTTGCCCCGCCTTTTGCCCCCGCACAGGAGGTGAAAGAACACATGAGGGCCGCTGCTTTAGCTCGCCTGACTCGCTACACCAAAACCGCCACCGACTTGCTGCGCGTGCTGGACGTGATGGGCGGCGGCGATGGCAGTTTGCTTGGCAACAACAACAAGCCCAGACTTTCGCGGGCGCTGCGGCGTGCCTTTCTGAGCCGCCTGGAGGCCCTTGACCCGCGCAACCTCACCGAGGACCTTCACCGCCATTCTGCCCGCTGGAAACGCATGGGTGAGGTGCTGCACCCTTTTGAATACGCACAACAGTTTCCGAATGTGGCGGTGGCATTTGCTGCCCTGCGCGGCACCACGCCCCAAAATGATGAACTGGGTGAACTGTTGCGCGGCGCAGCGCTAGACGGGCTGGTGCTTGTGCCAGAGCGCAAAAGTGACACACGAACGGGGCCGCGCAAGGCGCTGAAAAAGCAGGGCCAGGCCGAGCAGGAAATTTTTTCTGAGTTGTGGGATCAGGTTATACGAGGGTGGCAGGCAAAAAATCAGAATGACTGGTACGAACTTCATACACAACTTTTGGAAGAAACCCAAGCGAAGGCCAAAGCCGAAGCGCAGCGTTTGTCTCAGTCCACCATAAACCCCGCCTATGCCGACATCCCACACCCCGCACACCTCAAATTCACAGGCTGGAATGGACAGGTAGAAAAGGCACTGGCACAAGGCGACACGCCTACGCTGCTGCGCTTGCTGGGGCAGCGACCGGGCGAACTGGGCCGCCGCGCTGACAAAACCTTGCAAGTGGCCGGGGCAGCGGCCGTGCCAGTGCTGCTAGAAGCCCTACCTAAGCTGACTGCGCCGGTGCTGTTGCTGTTGCGTTCGCACCTGCCCGCCCGCGCTACAACTTGGCCTACCCGCCTGATGTTTCCCAGAGCTTCGGCGTACTCGTTCGCGCTACCCGATACCCGCCCACTGCTTGACCCCGCACTCACCCTTCCCGTGGTCAACGGCATCACCAAAGAACTGCTCGCCCGTGCCGCCCACCTGCCGCACTTTGCGCTCGCGGTGCTGGATGAACGCCTGAAAGACTTGCCTATTGCTTTTTCTACGCGCAACGCCGCTCGCTCGCTGGTCACGCTGGGACGCGGCGCAATACTGAAGCTGCCAGAGGGCCGCTTTGCCCGCCTGTTTGTGCACTGGATGGAATACCCACAGCAGCGCGTGGATCTTGACCTCAGCGCGGCGTTTTACGGCTCAAACTGGACAAAGTTGGGCGAATGTACGTTTTACAATCTGCGCTTTGAGGGTACAGGCGCCGTGCATTCTGGCGACTTTACCAGTGCGCCCGCGCCTGCTGGAGCCAGTGAATTTATTGACCTGGATACCGGGGTGCTGCTGAAAAAAGGCGTGCAGTACGTTGTGATGACGGTGATGAGCTACAATGACGTTTCCTTTGAACATATGGCTGAGGCCTTTGCCGGTTATATGCTGCGCGAACACGCAGGCGGTCAGTTGCTGGATGCCCGCACCGTAGAGCAGCGCTTTGACCTGCGCGGGGCGCAAAAGGTCAGTGTGCCTCTCGCCCTTGACATCCATGCGGGAACGCTGCACTGGCTGGATACCACGCCTAAGACCAAGGCGATCGGCGCGGTGGTAGGCCACCAGGTTGCGGCCTACGCAGATGAACTGGGTCTTAGTGCACGCCGCACGCTGGAAGCCGCTAGCACCCGCGCCCGTCCGACCCTGTGGGATTTGGCACACATTCACGCCACAGCGCGGGCTGATGCGCTGTGGACTCGCGGCAAAGACGGCGTGCTGCGCGACGAAAACGGGCAACAGCAAGAGCGTTTGCCCGGCGTGCCGACCTTTGGGGCCTTTTTGTTTCGTGATGTGGCCTTGCCAGCGGGCAGCCTGAGCGTGTCTCTGCGCCAGCAGGTGTTAGACGGAGCCGAGCAGCAAACAGTTGAGGGGCTGTTAGATACGCTGGGTGGGTAGATGCGCTGGGTAAATGAGTAGATGTGCCAGGTGCTCTAAGCACCGCCCTTTCATACAGACGGCGACTTGAACCTTATTGACCATGGGCGGCTGGGTATGCCGGCAGGCTGAAGGTGAACTATTTTGCTTTTTGCATAAACAAACCCATCACCCGCCCTTCACCCACGTGTGCTGCGCCGTTGCTAGGGTACTGTGATGTCTGCGCCGTCTTTACCTGTCAGCCCGCCGCCTTCTGCACTGCTCAGTGCTTCTGGCCTTAAAAGAACGGTCACAGACCGGTTGCTGTGGCAAAACCTAGCCTTAGAGGTGCGTCCCGGTGACCGCTTGATGATTATGGGGCCGTCGGGTACCGGAAAAAGCTTGATGATGCGGCAACTTGCGGGCCTTGATCCCTTAGAAGCGGGTGACGTCATCTTCGGGGGCAGGTCACAAAACGACTGGGCCATGCCCGCCTACCGTGCCCAGGTGATGTACCTGCCGCAGCAAGTCAGCCTACCGGGCGGCGATGACGAAACTGTGCTAGACGCCCTCAAGCGTCCCTTTGGGCTCAAGGAACACGCGGGGCGTTCTTTTGATGAGGCTGTTGCGGGCCACTTGCTATCGAGGCTGGGCCGCACTCCCCAATTTTTGGGACAGCGGGCGGGGCGGCTGTCGGGCGGTGAGCGGCAACTGGTGGCCCTGACCCGCGCCCTGCTGCTTTCGCCCGCTGTACTGCTGTTAGACGAGGCGACTTCGGCACTTGACCCTGTCACCTCTACACAGGCTGAGACGCTGCTGCGCGAATGGAGCGGCCAACCTGTAGACCATAGTGCAGACGGGCGTGGGCAGGGGCGGGCGTGGCTCGCCGTATCACACGACCCCGGCTGGCGCGAGCGGCTGGGAACGGGCCAGCTGAATATTGAGAACTTTCAGCCGAAAGCCACCCAGGCCTACGGAGAGCCTGCATGAGCTATGAAATGAGCCTGTGGCAAGTGGCCCTCTCCGCGCTGCTGATGTTGGTCAGCGTGGGCTTGTCGTGGTGGTTACGGCTTGGACTGGGCCGCGATATCTTGATTTCCGGCGTGCGGATGGTGGTGCAACTGCTGTTGGTGGGCCTCATCCTCAACTGGGTCTTTAACCTCAGACAGCCGCTATTCGTTGTTGCTATCGGCCTGGTGATGACCTTGCTGGCTGCTCAGGCCGCCGCCGCACGCCCCAAACGCAAATACGCCAGTATCTGGATCAATGCCTTTATCGCCATTTTTGGCAGTTCGTATCTGCTGACGGGACTGACGCTGGTGGGCCTTTTGCAAGTGAAGCCGTGGTACGATCCACGCTACGCCATTCCAATTTTGGGGATGGTGCTGGGCAATGCGCTGACAGGGGTGGCCCTGACCCTTGACCGCGTGACTGGTGACCTGAGCGCTCGCCAAGGCGAAATTGAGACGTTGCTGTCGCTGGGGGCCACCCGCTGGGAAGCGGCGCATGACTCGCTGCGGGTGGCGCTACGAACGGGCCTGATGCCCACCATCAACAGCATGGCGGTAATGGGCATTGTCAGCCTGCCCGGGATGATGACAGGGCAAATACTGGCAGGCGAGTCACCGCAAAACGCCGTGCGCTACCAAATCATCATCATGTTTGTCATCGGGGCCGGTTCTAGCCTAGCCAACCTTACGGCGGCGCTGCTGACCTACCGTGCGCTGTTTGATGAGCGCGACCGACTGCGGCTAGAGCGGCTTCATGGAGACAACAAGGACAATTAAAGGATAATTATACGGATTCCGATTGATTTGGCGTACTTCCGAATCAATCAGGGCGAATGCGAGTGGGAACAGCATACGGACTGTGCGGTGTGGAGCCGCAGGCGGCGCTTTTCCGACTGTGGTGGAATTTAGCGCAGTCCGTATTAGATGCTACGGACTGCGGTTCCATCAGGTTGTTTCTGAGTTAATAAGGGCGGCTGAGAGTACAGTCCGTATGACCGCCCGTATAACCACTCTGCAAAGGGCGGCTTACAAGGGAGGCGGCGGCGTGGTTCATCTCTACAGTGTCTCGTTCCATTCTGCCAGCGCTTTTTCTACAACAGTACGGTGTTTTTCTTTCCAGCGGGCCAGCCCCTCGGCAATTTCTTGGTCTTGCTTGGCACGGGCTGTCTGTGCCAGTTCAACCGCTTGACCTGCTGGAACACAGACGACGCCTTCCTCATTGGCCACGATGATGTCACCGGGCGCCACGCTCACCCCGCCGCACTCAATGACCGTTTGCCACTCGCCGCGCTCTTTTTTGCTGCCTGGAATGGGCCGCACCCCCCGCGCAAAGACCGGAAACCCCATCGCCCGAATTTCGGCGAGGTCACGAATAACGCCGTCAATGACCATGCCGGCTATGCCATTTTGCTGCGCTACGGCGCAGACATTCCCGCCTGCCACCGCGTACTCGGTGTCACCCGCCTGCACCACCAGTACCGAGCCCGCCGCCGCCGTGTAGATGGCGGCGTGCAGGGCCAGATGTTGACCTCTGGGCAGCCGCACGGTAAAGGCCGGCCCGCTGAGTGCCGCGCCCTCCCACAGCGGCCGGATGCCGTAATCCATAAAATGCTCGCTGGAAAGCAAATTGCCCAAGGTGGTGGGAGATATATGGCTGAAATCGGCGGAAGTCATGACCGCAGTATAAGCCGAATCCCGATATTGGCTCTCAAGAAATCACGAAGAAATCACTAGGCCGCAGTCAGCCAGCGCAGCGCACACCTTCCAGCAGCTTGTAGTCGTAAGCCGTATGATACGGACTGCGCTAAATTCCACCACAGTCAGAAAAGCGCCGCCTGCGGCTCCACACCGCACAGTCCGTATGCTGTTCCCACTCGC
>JAGLBF010000196.1 GCA_018260375.1 Deinococcus sp. | reverse complement strand
ATTTACGCGCTAGAGCAGCCCGTCATTCAGTTTTTGCGTCATGCTGAGCAGCAATTTCCGAATGAATGGCGAATGTTGGTCTTCTCAAAGCGATATGACGACAAAACCAAAGACTCCCGTTACGGCTTTCGCAACGAACTGGACGAGGCGCTCTTCTCATTGCCTGACAATGCTGTGTACTTTTTGCGCCGTTACCTTTTGCCGCCGTTTATGCAAACCCTCAGAGCAGAAAAAGTGGAGGCCAAAGCGAGCAAGGGCAACAAAAAGACCGATAAAGACGCGCCAAAGCCTATTCCACTATCAGGGCTATGGGGCATTACCAAACTGTTTTTAATGGAGGTTGTAGGCATGGAAAAAGCGCGAGTAGAAGCGATTGAGGCGCTGGGCAAGCGGTTGGGCGAGTGGATAGTCAAGGAAAATGACAAGCGGCTGTTCCGCGAACTGTACGAGGCGCGTGGGGCTGGCCCGCTCCGGCATGTGCTACTCAAGGCCATGCTGGAAAAATCCAAGCAGGACGCGAAATCGGGCACCGCCGAGCGTGACCTGCTGACCACCAAAGACGAGTACCTGCGGATTTTTACCGAGGCCGACGAAATCACACGCGCTGACTTTACGCTGGCCCGCGACCTGCTGAAGATGCGCGTGATTCAGCATCTGCACGATGCCCGCTTTTTTGAGGAAAATAAAGACGACCCAGAGCTTCAAAACACCGAACTTCTCACCGAAGAAGGAGAAAAATAATGGCTTTTCTGAGTGGTTTTCTGCTGATTGACGCGCCCGCTTCCGCCCTCAACAATGCCCGCGACGCTCTAGATGCACAGTACGACAACGAAGTCGGCGTGAAGCTCATCCGTGTAGGCCGCGAAACCTACCCCTACGTGTCGGCGCAGGCGTTCCGCTACTGGCTGCGCGACACCCTCACACAAAATCCTGAGTGGTTGGCCCACACTGCGCCCGTGTTCCGTGAGGCAAAAGTGGCCTACACCGACGCGAACCCTATCAAATACTGGGACGACGACTTGTTCGGCTACATGCGGGCCGAGGGAAAAAAGGCCAGCGCCAAAGACAGCCGCGCTGATGATGCGGGCCGCGCCAGTGCCACTGAGCTTTCGGGCAGCATCACCCGCACCTCGCCCTTTCGTGTGGGAACACTGGTTTCTCTTGCCTCTACCAACATTGTCAAGGACTTTGGCGTCATGAGTCGCACGGGGCCAAACATGCAAGAAGGCGACCCCGTGCCGCATTCGCACCAGTTTTACCGCGCCGTATTCAAGGGGCAACTGAGCCTTGATTTGGGCCGCGCTGGGCTGTTCACCTACACGGGCAAATCGGGCAATCAGAATCTGGATGAGGTGCGCCGCAAGCAGGCCGATGAAGCAGGTCTGGAGCATCTGCCAAAGCACAAAGCGTATCGCCTGAGCCGTGAACAACGTCTGCAGCGCCTGACTCCGCTGATTCGCGGGCTGGCTGAACTGCGCGGCGGTGCAAAGCAGGCACTGCACTACACCGATGTCACACCCGCTGCCGTGCTTCTGGTGGTCACAAAAGGCGGCAATAACCCCTTGCAATATGTAGTGGGTGCCGACGATCAGGGTCAGCCCCGCGTGAATGCTGAGGCCCTCAAGGAAACGGTACGTGCCTGGAAAGATACCTTCCTCAGCCCGATTTATGTCGGCTGGACGGCAGGCTTCCACGACACTGAACGGGAAAAACTCCGCGCCACACTGGAAGAATTGCAGGGGGAGAGCGTGACTTTTGTGCTGCAGCATCCCCGCACAGTGCTGGGCCGCGTGGCGGACGACCTGAGCGGTGACACTGGCGCAAGTTGGCTGGACTGAGCCATGCAAGTCCTCAAGATTGAACTGGAGGGGGTGACGACCTCTTTCCGTTACCCTCACCTGCTGATTGGGCGGCAACCAAGTTACCCACTGCCGCCACCCGCCACCATCTACGGACACATTGCCAGCACACTGGGCGATTATCCAGCGCCAGATAGCTTCAAATTCGCCTACAGCTTCACCCATCAGGGCAGCGTGGACGATTACGAACACACCTGGCTGATTGAACGCGATGAGCGCAAAGCCAAAAAAGGCCAGCCGGAGCCAAATATCCTGGCGGGCCTCAGTCCTACGGTACGCGAAATGCTGTTTCAGCCACGCCTAACGCTGTACCTAGACCGCCCTGACTGGCTTCAGGCCTTCCGAAATCCTGTTTTTCCCGTGCTGCTGGGCCGTTCGCAGGATTTGGCAGCTTACACACAGGTAGAAGTGGTGGAACTGGAGGAGCGTTCGGCGGGCTACTTTGACCATACGCTGCTCCCCTTTGAACCGTGGCGGCTCCGCGTGGGACTAGGGCAAGGCCTGCTGATGCCGCGCTGCATTGACCCACAAGACCGCCAGCGTGTGACTTGGGCGCGGTATGTGGCCCTGACCCACCGCGCTTTTTTGCCGCTGGAAGGAGAAACGGGGCGTGAGCCGCAGCTTATTCGGCAATTGCCAGCAGATTTCCGCGTGTGGGTAGATCCCACCACCGAGGAACGCAAAGGCCGCCAGCGGGCGCTGGAATGGTTGACCGTGCGGGGCGAAGGCGAGGCCATTGAGCTTCCAAGCTGACAAGATTGACCATCTGCTTGCCAAAAGCCTGAAAACGGCACAAGACGGCACGGTGATGCAGCAGTCCGAAACCCTGGAAGAACACACGCGACGCGTGGTGGAAGCCCTCGCGGGCCTGATGAAACGCGCCCCCAACATCGCTACCATCACAGGGCGGGACGACTTCTGGCACATCGCGTTCTGGGCTGTGGTGATCCATGACTTTGGCAAAGCGGCAACGGGTTTTCAGTCTATGTTAGTAGGCGGCGAACGCTTCGGGCACCGGCATGAGGTATTGTCTTTGGCCTTTTTGCCCGATGTGGCCGACCCAAAGACGCGGCACGCCATTGCGCTAGGTGTGGTGTCTCATCACCGCGATGCTAGCGTCATTAAGGCGCAGTATTTCAGTGAGCTTGATTCCCGGCTAGATACCGCTGTGGTGGACGAACTTACCGCGCAGCTTTCGGCAGAGGTTCATAAGTTATTAGTGGAGTGGCTTGTTCATACCCCTGAAAACTGGCGCACTAGGC
>JAGLBF010000025.1:8069-22849 GCA_018260375.1 Deinococcus sp. | reverse complement strand
CAGCGTTTAATACGGATTCCGATTGATTTGGCGTACTTCCGAATCAATCAGGGCGAATGCGAGTGGGAACAGCATACGGACTGTGCGGTATGGAACCGCAGGCGGCGCTTTTCCGACTGTGGTGGAATTTAGCGCAGTCCGTATAACATGGTCATCCGCTTTTTACCTTTAGGGCAGCAAGCTCAGCGGGTCTTTGGGCACCGACCACAGGTAAGTGCCAAAGTGCAAATGCGGCCCTGTAGAATGCCCTGTGTTACCGCTGCGCCCGATGACCTGCCCGCTCACCACCTCATCACCCACACGCGCCAAATTGCGGCTGAGGTGGGCGTAACGGGTTTGCCAGCCGTCACCGTGATCAAGGATGATGGTCCAGCCCCAGCCGCGTGCATAGTCGGCCCGCGACTCAATGACCCGCCCCGCACGGGTGGCGTGCACCGCCGTTCCTGGCGGCACAACCACGTCTATGCCGTAGTGCATGGCTTCTTTGTTCTCCAGCGTGCGCGCTCCGTAGCCACTGCTCACCCAGCCGCGCACAGGCCAGCGCCAAGCTACCCGTAAATGGGCAGGGCGCACGGTGCCGGCTAACGTTTTGCTGGATTTGGTCGCCGGCACGCCCCCACTGCCTCTCCCACTGGCCCCCCCATTGGCCCAGACCACCCGCCGCGCTGGAAGGTACAATACCTTACCCGCCCGCAGTGCCTTTGTAGCGCTCAGGCCCGCGTTGGCCCGCAGCAACGCGGCCAGGCTCAGGTGATGACGCCAGGCAATACTGCTCAGGGTGTCACCTGCTTGGACGCGGTAGCTGCCCGCCCGCAAAAACTGGTCTGGAATGGTCAGCACCTGTCCGGCTTGCAGGTGGTCACTGTCTACCTGACCGTGCAGGTGATTGGCGGCCCTGATGCGGCTCAAGCTTACGCCGCTGCGCTGGGCAATCGCACTCAGGGTATCGCCCGCCTTGACGTGATAAAGCCCCGCCGCCTGCGACGCGCCGCTAAGCGCCATAAAGCCCAGCAGTTGAGTAAGGATCCGTATGGCTAAACCTTGCTTCACTGCTCTCTATTGTGCGCCACTGGGACACGGCTGAGCAAGAGGAGTGCGGGCAGCTACGGGAGAAGCAGGGGGCAAGTTTACGCTTCTGCCTGCTCTATAAACTCTTTTGGCTGTTCCATAAACTCCTCTGGCTGTTCCACAAGCTCCTCTGGCTGCTCCATAAAGGCCGCAACCAGCGCCCAAACCAGTTGGGGCAGCACCCCAAACGAATAGGGCTTATGCACCCGCTCTAGCCACTGATGATAGTCGCGCCCCCAGGGGCCGAGGTTAATACAGGGTAAGCCCGCTGGCAAGGCATGTATCTGCGCTGCTTGCACCAGAGTATTGGCATTGACAAAGGCAATATCAGCAGCGTCACTGCGCCCAAACCAGCTCATGTCACTGATGCCCGTAAACACAGGGCGCTCTGTAACCTGCACCTGCTGCGCGGCGCTGGCCTGAGCAACAGCGCCGCGCACTTTGGTCAGGGTATGGGCGTCTTGTTCACCAAGCTGGGTGTGGGGGTAGTGCAGCGAAGCAAAACCCAGCACCGCCGCTGGCCCCAACAAGCCTGCAGCGTCCCACAGCCAACTGCTCAGCTGGGCACTGCGCGCGGGGTAATCAAGCGTAGGGTCAAGGCTTTGCTCAAAGGCCCGGTATGCCTGTGGCATATCAGGGCGGCCCTCAGCGGCACGCTGCCACAATTCTTGAGTGGTGAGTACCAGCGGGCTACTGCCGTGTGCGGCGCTGCGCAGCTCACCCAGCGCCTCGGCCCGCTGCCGCAGGGTCACTAGGGCCTGGTCGAGCGTGTCTTGAGCGAGTTGCTTAAACCGCTCCAGGACTTCGTGTGCGCCCAGTCCGTGGGTCAGCACATTGACGCAAAGCCAAGCGCGGGCAGGTGTGGTGACGTCATAGTACGTCTTGAGGTCAGTCTGCTTAAGCAAGGTAGGCGGCGTACCCACTAACCCCCCACTTTGGTCAGTGAGGTCGGGGTTGAGTTCAAAGGCGCGGGCCAATTCGCTGGTCAAAAAATTGACATTAATACCGTCTAGTGCGTAGCCCGCATGGGTATCTACCCCCACCACAAAGGCCGACACCAGCAATTTGCCCACCGTGCCCACATAGACCGCTTGCCCAGCTTGTCCGTCGCCGTTATCACCTGTGGCATCCAGGTTGATGACCAGTGCAATATCTAGGTTATGCTGCTGCGCCAGCGCCTGCAGGTCGGGGGCCGCGCTGCGTGCGCCGTGGGAGCTGACTTCTTCGTCGGCAACCGCTACAAACAGCACGTTGCCTGCGGGCGCGGGCTGCTGAGCAAAGTGCTCCAGCACCACCAAACCTGCGGCCAAGCCAGATTTCATATCCAGTGTGCCGCGTCCCGGCAAAAAGTCGCCGCCTTGCAAGTCGGCCAGGGCGCGGTGCTCAGCTTCACTGCGGGCATTGACCTGCAAGTCGGCGATCAGCCTGGGCAGCAGCTCGGCAGGGTCACAGGCCCAGGGTGCATGCGGGCCATAATTGGCGGTAGACACCACATCATAATGCCCCGTCAGCACCACCGTCTGGCGACCCTCGCCGCGTGCTAGGGCGTATACATTGCGCCGCGCCAGGGGGTCATGGGCAATATCAGCGGCCCAAACCTGCTGCGGGCGCTGCTGAAAGTACGGTATGCGCCGCAACATGGTCAGGAGCGTCTCAGGAAACTGCACCTCACCCGCCGTACCGGTTATGCTCGCGGCCTGCACCATCTCTATGGTGAGCGCCTGGGCTTGCTCGGCGACGTGGGGCTGGGCTGACAGAGGCAACATGGTAGGCATAACGCCAGTATATTTGCTTCCTGCATCCGCCCCCTCGTTGAATCTGACATAACCAGATTTAACCGGCAGTCCGTATTACTCTGGTGGGCATGCTTCCCGTTTCCTCACCGCGCCAGTACCGCCCGCCCACAGGCCATGAGCGCCTCAAGCTTCACCTCAGTTGGGACGGCACGGACTTTGTGGGTTGGCAGTCACAGCCCGCCCGGCGCAGCGTACAAGATACGCTCCATGCGGCCTTGTTACCGCTGATGTCCGCCGAGTTTCGGCCTGTGGCGGCAGGACGCACCGACGCGGGCGTTCACGCGGTAGATATGTGCGTACATGTGGACATCGTAGCGAATAGCTTGCGCCTGCCTGCCGACAAACTGCCCCGCGCGCTCAACACCTACTTGCCCGCAGACCTAGCGGTGCTCAGCGCCGAGTACGCGCCCGACAACTTTCATGCCCGCTTTTCATGTACCGAGCGGCGCTACCTGTACCGCGTGTACAGCGCCCCTCAGCGCCATCCCCTGTGGCACGGGCGCGCCCTACATGTGCCACAAGCCCTTAACCTTGCGGCTATGCAACAAGCCGCCCTACCACTTACTGGCACGCATGATTTTGCCGCTTACGCTACCCAAGAAGAGCGCCAAAGCGTGCGCGAGTTGCGGCGCCTCACTATCAGCCAGCAGCCTACCCCACACGGCACACTGATTGAATTTGAGGTGATCGGCGAGAGCTTTTTGCGCCATATGGTGCGTGGCTTGGTCGGTACACTGCTCAGCGTGGGCAAAGGCCAGCACCCTCCCAGCTACCCCGCTGCCGTCCTCGCCTCGCGCCAGCGTCAGCAAGCCGCTGCCAACGCTGCGCCGCACGGGTTGTATTTCGCGGGCAGCCAGTACGGGGAACTGGCTGGTGACTCATACGGACTGCGCTAAATTCCACCACAGTCGGAAAAGCGCCGCCTGCGGCTCCATACCGCACAGTCTGTATGCTGTTCCCACTCACATCCGCCCTGATTGATTCGGAAGTACGCCAAATCAATCGGAATCCGTATCACTCAGCTCTAGCGACATTTTGACAAGCTCTAATACGGATTAAATCAGAAATAACCTGTTTTAATCGCCGTCCGTATCAGCCTGCTACAGCTTGGCAGGCCCCTTGACCTTGATCTGCGCGGGCTTGGGATGCGCGGGCTTGGCGGTCGCAGGTTGAGCGGGCAGCGGCTGCGTGGGCGCGGGCCTAAGCACCTCAGGCTTGACCGGCAGCGGCCCCAATGGGCCTGATGGGGATAGGACAGGGGACAACTCGCGCAGCAGCAGGTCGGGGACGCGCACCACCCCAGGCTTTTGCAGGGTCTGTAACCAGCGCTGGCCCGCTACCCGGAGGTCTGCCACGCCTACGGGCAAGTCGGCAAAGCCGTAGTAGCCGTTGCCGTCAGTGGTGACGCGGCCTATCACCTTGCCGTCTGCGCTGCGGGCTTCTACCACGCGCCCGCTGATGCCCACGCCGCGCAAGCGCCCCAGCAGGCCGTAGCGCTGAGGTGGCGCACTTTGCCAAGAAGTCAAGGCGCTGAGCGGGCCAGCATGATCGCCCCCCGCTGGGTCAAGCAGGGCTAGGCTCAGTTGTTCTAGTCCCAGCGGCAGTGATAGCCCGTTTTTGTACACATCAAGCGTGGGGGTGCGGTAAGCGTAGCCCACCCAGCCTAGCCCTGCGGCCAGCGTGCGCTCTACTTGCGTGCGGGTCACGTCAGACGGGTTGAGGTACAGCGCCGTACCCGCCGCTACGTCAGCTCGCCCCGCTACTTTGAGGGCAAAGCTGTTCCAGCCGTCAAACCAAGCTATATGGTTGGGCATCAGGTCTTGTTTGTAGTTCATCAGCACATTCAGGTCGATAAGACCCGACAGTGTCCACTCAGGCCAGTCTTGCACGACATCCGTATAGACACGCGACTTTTGAAAGGTAAGCAGGTCGGTGGGCGGCGCGCCGTAAGTAATGGTGGCGGCACTTATCCACAGGTGCGGCTTGAGCATGCGGGCTTGTAGGGCCACGCGGCGAACCAGCGCTGTCACTTGCGCCCTTTTCCAGGCTATCCACTGCTGGTCATTGGCCAGTGGGGTACCCGACGTACCTGTTTCGGCGTGGTAGCGAAATAGGGCGGCGGACGTATAGCCCCAGTTGCCACTGTCGGGGTAGCGGATGCGGTCAAACTGAAGGCCGTCTATGGCGTAGTTTTTGACCAAGCTGAGCATAGACTGAGCCATAAAATCACTGGCAGCAGCATTGCCCACATCGAGCCAGATGTCATTGCCTTCTAGGTAGGTGCCGTCCGCGCGGCGGTTAACCCATGACTGTGCGCCCGCCAGGGGGCCGTGTTGCTTGAGCACATGCTGGGGGCTGGTGCTGGGCGCGTTCGCACTCCCCGCGCCCGTGACACTCACCCAGGCGATAACGCGCATGTGGCGGGCATGGGCCAGTTTGATCACCTCATCCAACGGGTCAAAGTCAGCCAGCAGGTCACGGTCAGACACGCGCGGCACGCTGGCACGGCTGCACAGGCAATCGGCGCGGCGAATAGTCTGCACAAACAAGGTGTTGATACCCAGGCGCTGCGCCGAGTCCACCATGCTGGCCACCTGCGCGGGGGTCTTGAGGCCCACGCCAAACCCGTCCACCCACAGCCCGCGCACGGCGTTGCGCTGCGCTGCGGGGGCCACACTAGGCGGCGAGATGACGGGTGGACGGGGTAGCGTGACAGGCGGCAGTGTGGTGGGTGGCAATGCTTTAGGTGGCAGTGCTTTAGGCAGCGCAGGCACAGGTAACACAGGCGCGGGGATAACGGGTTGAGTGGGTACAGGTGCGGGTAACACAGGGGCAGGCAACACGGGTGCGGGTAACACAGGCACAGGTAACACAGGGACGGGCAACACGGGCACAGGCGCAACGGTGTCGGGCGGCACGACATTAGGTTGTTCGGGGTTGGGTTGTGTAGGGATGGGTTGTGCGGGGTTGGGTTCAGTCAGCACGGGTGCAGTAACAGGCACGGTAACGGGCACTGTAGGTAGCACAGGCCCTATAAGACGGGCAGACAGCGTGGGCTGTGTAGGGCCAGTCGCGGCAGACCTCACCGGCGTGGCCACCTGAGCCAGCTCCGAGTAACCCACACCCGAACAACTCAGCAAAGCCCCCGTGAGCAACAAAGCACGACGGAAAGACACGGACGGGCAAAGCCGTAACAGGGAAGCGGTTAAAGGGGGGCGCTTTTCCACAACAATCCCCCGCAAACTAGCGCACAAAACTTCCCAGCGCGTGAGATAGCAGGGCGAGCGGCAAGGCTGACGGTCAGATGAAGGTCATCGCCTCGCCCCTGTCACACTGCTCAGCACCTCCCCTCGTCCCTGCCTGCCTGCGGTATCCCTGCTCGCCTCTCTCGCCTTTTGCCTTCTCACCTTCCACCATCTACTCCACAATTCTCAGCCCACCTGCGTGCTACGTTGCCCCTAACATGACCACCAACCAACCCCAGACCCTCGCTGAGTTGCTCACACTGCCCCAGTATGCGGGGCGCACACCCTTTGACGGCAAAAGCAGGCGCGTGCAAGACGAAGTGCGCCACAACCTGCGCCGCAAACTTCAGTCGGGTGAAGAACTTTTCCCGGGCATCATGGGCTACCAAGACACTGTGGTACCGCAACTGGTCAATGCACTGCTGGCCCGCCAAAACTTTATCTTGTTGGGGCTGCGCGGTCAGGCCAAAAGCCGTATCCTGCGTGCCATCACCACGCTGCTTGACGACCAAATCCCAGCCATACGCGACAGTGAAATCAGCGACGACCCCCTCAACCCCATCAGCGCCCAGGGCGCAGAACTGCTGCGTGATCAGGGCCTACAACTGCCCCTAAAGTGGATACCGCGCGCCGAGCGCTACGTTGAAAAACTTGCCACGCCCGATGTCACCGTAGCCGACCTGATTGGCGACGTAGATCCCATCAAGGCCGCCCGCTTAGGCACCGCTCTGGGCGACGTGCGGAGTATGCACTTTGGACTGCTGCCGCGCGCCAACCGTGGCATTTTTGCCGTCAACGAGCTGGCAGATTTGTCGCCCAAGGTGCAAGTGGCCCTCTTTAATATCTTGCAAGAAGGCGACGTGCAGATTAAGGGCTACCCCGTGCGCCTTGAACTAGATGTGATGCTGGTGTTTAGCGCCAACCCCGAAGATTACACCGCACGCGGCAAAATTGTGACCCCGCTTAAAGACCGTATTGGCAGTGAAATCCGCACGCACTACCCCCGCAGCATTGATGAAGGCATGACCATCACCCTGCAAGAAGCTGAGCGCGAAGCCCATGTCAAGGTGCCGCACTACGTCGCCGAACTCGTTGAGGCGGTGGCGTTTCAAGCCCGCGAGGACGGACGGGTAGATAAGCTCAGCGGCGTGTCGCAGCGCCTGCCCATATCGCTGTTAGAGGTCGCTAGTGCCAATGCCGAGGCCCGCGCCCTGCGCAGCGGCGAAGACAGCGCAGTGGTGCGTGTCAGCGACGTGTACGCGGGATTACCAGCCATTACTGGCAAAATGGAGCTGGAATATGAGGGCGAGCTGCGCGGTGCAGAAAGCGTGGCCCGCGACATCATCCGCAAGGCAGCGGGGCAGGTTTACGGACGCCACTTTGCCAGCCTAGACACCCGTGCCCTGGAAAAATGGTTTGACGCGGGCAACGTCTTCCGGTTTCCCCAAGACGGCAAAAGCAGCGCCACACTACAGACCGCTAGCACAGTGCCGCAACTGCGCGAGCTCGCCGAGCAGATTGCTGAAGACGCCAGCGACGCACAGCGTGTCAGCGCCGCTGAATTTATCCTAGAGGGCCTCTACGGGCGCAAAAAACTGGCCCGCGCTGAAGAAAGCTACACCGCCCCCGAACCCGAAACCAAGCAGCAGCGCGGCGCCGGACGCTGGAATTAAACGTGGTTTAAACAGAAATCTTGAACAGAAATCAAGGTCTGTACGCTTCTACGGTGGCTGAATGTTAAGCGAGCAGCGCATCATCGTCTAAAACGGACTGCCGCTCGTGCTTTATCATGTTCCTTATGACCCCACCCACCCTGATCATCATTCCTGGCCTGGATGACAGTGGGCCTACGCACTGGCAAACGCTCTGGCAACGCCAATACGGCGCGGCCCGCGTGCGTCAAGACGACCCAGACACGCCTGAAGTGGCAAGCTGGGCCGCCCGCTTGCAAGAGGTGGTTGAGGCCACCCCAGGCGACTTGGTGTTGGTGGCCCACTCCTGCGGCGTGCCGACGGTGGTGCACTGGGCAGCGCTTTACCCCGTGCCAGCGCGGATTAGGGGAGCTTTGCTGGTATCTCCACCCGACACTGAGCAGGCCAGTATGCCCCAGCTCGCACCTGCTGTACTGGGACTGCACCCTGTACCCACCACACCACTGCCTTTTGCGGCGCTGGTGGTATCTAGCCAAAATGATCCCTACTGCGCCCCAGAACGCGCCCAGCTTTTTGCCCAGCAGTGGCAAGCTGAGTTTGTGTCTGTGGGACAAGCGGGTCATATCAATGTCGCCAGCGGACACGGCCCCTGGCCCGAAGGAAAGGTGCTGCTGTCGGAGGTGATCAACACCTGGTTTCACACAGGCCCTAATCCTGTGACACAGCCTGAGCTACTTGACACTATTGGAAGTTCGACAGCAAGTTAGAGTAGCTTAACTCGAAGTGTGCAAAAGCGGGGCAACCCTATGGTCAGCTCTATTTTACCAGTTTGCGGATAGGGTCTAAGGGCGGTCCAGCACCTTAAGAAACTGCCTGAAGACCGCTAGATAAGTAACCTGATGACCCAGGCGGCTAGGGTGATTAAAACCATTGCCGTCAGCATCGTACCCTCCCGGCCAGATGCCAAGGAGATCCGCTTCGCTATAACGCGGAGCAGCCTTTGCGCCTGAGACGACGTCGCGCCCCTCAGTTAGCAAGCGCCACAACCGATTAACGTCAAGCAAGACCACTTGACGCTCTGTAGCGACCTCGCGGATTGCTGAGGCAACTTCATGGACTGCATCGACAGGCAGGGGCGCATTTCCGCCTTGTGGCCCCGTACTAGGCATCTCAGGAGTAACAGGAGTAACAAGGGCCACGCTAGGATGATTAGGCAATGCCTGAAGCCGGGCAACTAGGGTATTCAACCGCCCTTTAAACTGCGACGCTTCAAAGACGTCATTGATCCCAAAGGCTACGATATAGAGCGAGGGGCGCTGCCCCTGATCATTTGCGGCAATGACTTGCTGGTACCAAGATACGCCCGGCATGACCCAGGTACGGTCGCCAGTGTCCCTCGGACCAAACCCAAGGTGCCAATCGGTCGGTTCTTTGATCTGACCCAGGTAGTTAGGGTCAAGCAGTGTAGCCAAAGTGCGCCGCCCCAGAGCCCGGTTGTCCCCCTGGGCACCGCGCGCTTGAAGTGCTGCTGTGCCCAGGGCTGCCCAGGTAAACGTGAGTGGTACATCGCCGCCCTCTGTGATGCTGTCACCGACGAACATAACCTTTAAGTGTCCTTCTCGCTGATCACGTTGGGCAGTCTTCAAGCTGCCAGCAGGCACTGTCGGCTGAGTCGCCAACGCTATTAATTTCTCGCTCGTTTGTTCGGTCAATACAGCGGGAATTGGAGAAGTATTCTCATGAGCGATGCAGGCCATCAATAACAGGGGCATTAAGAGAAAAGGTATTAACCGAGTCATGAGAACAGTATGAATTATAAAACTAATTCATTACAAGTAGGGTTCAAAGGTGGAAAGTCGCTGTACAGATCGGAGACTAATTATGGCGATTAGGGGTTGTCTTGTTCGTCTAGAGTGGTAAAGCTGCAGAAGCGCAAATTATAGGTTGCGACAGTGCAAGCCACTTTCAAACGTAAGCTATATAATGTTTTGGCTCTCCAAGCACGCTGGTCTTAAGCCATGCACTTGAGTGCAAGTCTTTCAGAAAGCCAATGAGTGAAGGCTTGGTAACCCTGTATAGGCTCTTGCAGTTTGCCCCATGAGGCGCTACACTTTTTTGGCCTGCTTCGAGTAGCCAAGCTGGCAGAGTTTTGCGGCGACGTAGCTCAGCTGGTTAGAGCGCACGACTCATAATCGTGAGGTCAAGAGTTCAAGTCTCTTTGTCGCCACCAACACATAACAACGGCCCTTCTCTTCAATGAGTTGGGCCATTTTTCTTTGTCTACTCCACTACGAATCTCCCAGTCGTCATGACAAGGCGTGGTCAGCGATACGGGTTCTCTGGATAGCGCAGTCGGTACCTTCCTGACTGTGCTGGAATGTAGGTAAGTCTGTATCAACCATCAATGACCTGCACCTTGTCGCTCACAGTCACCACGCCGCCTTGCAGTACCCGCGCGGTGATGCCGCCGTGACCGCGCACAGCGTTGTAGCCGCCTGGCCCCAAGTTTTCTTCCATGCGTGAGCAGGGGTGGCACTCGCCTGTGCCTTCTAGCAGTGCGCTGCCCAGCCAAAATGGGCGACCTATCAGCGCGCGCAGGGGCAGGCCCGATACCACCACATTGCGCCTGAGCTGCTGCGGGGTCACTTGTTGCAATCCGCACAGCGCAGCGATAACGGGCAGATGCTCAGCCTGAATAAGCGTCACCTGGCGCTTGCCCTGGCCTCCAGAGCGCTCTGGTGGTGTGGATGGTGGTGGCGCCTCACCTACCACCCCGCCCGTTATGGCCCGCAGGCGCGGCATAGCCTCTTTGCCGTGGTCACCGCGTATACCTATGCCCAGCAGCAGCTCGGCTCGCTGCAACGCTATGACTTCGGCGCGGCGCTGTGGCCGTAAGCCCAGCCACTCTACGTGCCCCGGGTGAACGACACGGGCGCGCATCTGTTGCAGGGCAGAAGAATCAGTCATAGAACCAGATACACGCCGGGGTACAGGCCATCAACAAAGGTAGACCCGCCGCGCCCATGCACATCAATCCTCATCGCCTTTGACATGCGCTAGCAGCAGCGCCACTGTCGCCTCCAGCGCGTCTAGATGCGTGCGCTCATAGGCGTGGCTGGCATCTACCCCAGGGCCGATCAGGGCGGCAGGAAGGTCGTGGCCTGCGGCCATTGCAGCGCTGGCATCTGAGCCGTAATAAGGGTAGATATCCACCATCAGGTCAAGGCCCGCTCGCCGGGCTGCCGCCCGCAGTTGGTTGCTGAGCGCAAAGTCATACGGCCCCGTGCTGTCTTTGACACACAGGGTAACGCCGTGCTCGTGGCTGGTCTGCGCCCCGCCCACCGCTGCCATATCTACCGCCACCAGTTCGGTGACCTCGCCCAGGCCCGCTACCGCAAAGCCAGGGGCCGCGCCGTGGCCTACTTCCTCATAGGTGGTAACAAAGCAGCTGACCGTAGCGGCAACGGGCGACGCGAGCAGCAAGCGGGTGAGGCTCAGCAGCGCCGCTACGCCCGCTTTGTTATCCAAATGCCGACTTTTGATGTAGCCTGCAGGCGTCAGCACCGCACGCGGGTCAAAGCTCACAAAGTCGCCCACACTGACCCCCAGCGAACGCGTGTGCGCGGCGCTGCGAGTGTCGACATCAAGGCGCACTTCAAGGTTGTCACCGCTGCGTTTAAGGTCACGCAGGGCCTGACCCCAAACGTGGGTACTCTGGCGGTTGTTGACCACAGTGCCGGTCAGCGCTGGCTCACCTGCCCGCTCGCTTGTTTGGGTATGTACGGTGACGTATTCGCCTTCAATAGTGGCCCAGTCGTAGCCGCCAAGCTGGCTTAGGCCCAGACGACCATGCGGCAAAATCTCTTTGACCATCGCCCCCAGGGTATCGGTGTGGGCACTGAGGCCGATGTGGCGCTTACCGTCTGCACCGTCTGTAGCCTGACCTGTGACCTTATTGGGCAGTGTCCAGCTCAGGGTTCCTTTGCGGCTGCGGTTTACCGTAAGGCCCAGCGTTTCTACCTCAGCAGCAATCAGGGCCGTGGCCCGCTCGGTGTAACCTGTGGGGCTGGGGGTGTTGAGCAAGCGCAGCAAAAAGTCGGTGTCGCTAAAAAGGGGCATTACTGGCCTTCTGGGGTCTGGTCAATCACATTGACCGTAAACCCTGCGGCCTGCGCGCCTTGAGCAGTGGCGCGGGCGGCCAAGCTGTCAGGCAAGGCCAGCAACTCCAGCACCTCTATGCCGCGTGTACGGAGTTCTACGACCAGCAGGCTCCCCGCAAACGCGTCATCGTGCTGCACACGCAGCAGCAACTCGCCCTCTTCTACCCTAAAGTCGGGGTGCAACGTCCAGCCGCGTGTCAGCGGTTCATTTACGCTGCCTACCTCACCATCACGCTGAAAATACACCACAAGGTCGCCGTCCTTGCGGGCTTGTTGTATGGCCTGGCGCCAGGGAAGCAGGCGTTTTTCCATCGCCAGCACGTCGGTGGCTTCTAAGTCTTCGTGGTGGTAGCGCTGGGCATCAAGGAGCAGCAGAGCACGGCGTGGCGTAACAGTCATCAAAATATGATAGCGGAAAGGTTGTAGGGCGTGGGCCTTAGGGAAAAAGAGAAGGAAAATAGAAGATACACTGTAATAACCTTGTAAAGATATTCAATAAGTCCCGGCAGATGATAGCAAAAGAAGTTAAGCCGCAACCTTTCAGATAGCCAGACGTGTGCATACTCCCGAATAGTCAGGCGACTTGACTTTTATTCCTCCAGCCAATGTCCCCGCTCCAAAGTGAAGGATGCTTTAATGCTGCGCCGCGCAGGGTAAGGCTTCTGGCATACTTCGTACATTATCCTCAACTGATGAGGCCTTTTTTATATTCTCACCGCTGGCTTGTCCAACTACGCTCAAGGCAGCCCCAACCATGACGGCCTCCCCTGCTTCTGCGGCCGACACCCGCTTACTGGCAACGGCGGCGCTGGCTCAGTTGGACCAGATTATTTTGGGCAAGCCGCAGCAGGTGCGCTTATCGCTGGCCTGTTTGCTGGCGGGCGGTCACTTGCTGCTCGAAGACGTGCCGGGGGTAGGCAAAACCACGCTGGCGCAGGCACTCGCCGCCACGCTGGGGCTGGAGTTTGCCCGCATTCAGTTTACCAGTGACCTGTTGCCCGCTGACCTTTTGGGCGTCAGCATCTATGAACCCGACAAGCGCGAATTCCGCTTTCACGAGGGGCCGATATTCACCCAGCTTTTACTGGCAGACGAAGTCAACCGCGCCACCCCCAAAACCCAGTCAGCCCTGCTAGAGGCGATGGAAGAGCGCCACGTCAGCGAGGGTGGCGTAACTAGGCCGCTCCCCGCACCCTTTTTTGTGATTGCCACCCAAAACCCCGCCTCGCAACTGGGCACCTTTGCCCTGCCCGAAGCGCAGCTAGACCGCTTTTTGATGACTGTATCGCTGGGATACCCCGACCCCCGCGCTGAGCGCGAACTGATGCTCACGGGCGGGCGGCGTGACGCGGTGCGCGGGCTGCACTCCGTGCTTACCCCCGCCACGCTCAACGAAATACACCACCAGGTGGCAAGCTTGCACATTTCGCCCGCGCTGGCAGACTACGCCCTGGCTCTGGTTACAGCCTCGCGACAGCACAGCGACGTGCAGATGGGTCTAAGCCCCCGCGCCGCACTGGGGTTGCTGGCTGCCGCCCGCGCCTGGGCTTGGCTGGCAGGGCGCGACCATGTGCAGCCCGAAGACGTACAGGCCGTGTTTGGCAGCGTAGCCAGTCACCGCCTGCTGGGGCGCAGCAGCGGCGTAGGCAGCCCCGAAGTCGCCACGCAGCTTTTGGCCAGCGTGCCTATCCCCTAAGCATGAGCGTACCCACCACTCCACCCACCAAACCCACCGCCTGGCGCGAAAAAATAAGCCAGTGGGTGAGCGACGACGGCACCCGTGACGAGGGGCAAGGGCTTACTATCGCCCCGGCCACCCACTTTTCCAAGGCTCCCCGTGTGTACCCCACCCGCTTCGGGGCGGCCTTTTTGGGCATGAGCCTGCTCACCCTTATCGGCTGCATCAACTATCAGCTGAGCCTGGGCTACCTGGTCACTTTTCTGATGCTGGGGCTGTGGGTGGGCGGCGCGGTGGGGGCAGCACGCTCGCTCAGCGGCCTGACCCTCAGTGCCACGCCGCCGCCAGAGGCCTGGGCCGCTCAGCCTATCGGCTTTACCCTGCGCCTGCAAAACCCCAGCACTCAGCCCCGTCTGGGTCTGCGAATACGCGCCCACCAGCCCCGCAGCGCCGCGCTTTCTCTGGTGGATGTGCCTGCTGACGCACAGGCCACCACCCAGGTCTTTATTCCCCCCGCGCCGCGTGGCCCGCTGCCGTTGCCGCGCCTGCGTGTTGAGGGCCGTGACCTGCTCGGGCTTTGGCGCGGCGTAACCTATCCCCTGCTGCGTGCCGAGATCTTGGTCTATCCCCAGCCTGAAGAGAACGCGCCCCCGCTGCCCAGCCAGAGTCTGAACGAGGGTGAAGGCGAGCGGCGCGTAAACGGACAAGAAGACTACGCTGGCATCCGCCCCTACCGCCCAGGCGACGCACCCAGGCAAATCGCCTGGCGACAGACAGCCCGCACCGGCGAACTTCAGAGCAAAGTGTATGACGCACCCGCCGCCCTTAAACTGCGCCTCAATTACCAGGACTTACGTGGCCTAGACACCGAAGAGAGGCTTTCACGGCTGACGGCCTGGGTGATACAAGCGCGGCAACAAGGCGCACCCTTCCGGCTAGAGTTGCCCCAGCAAGAGCCCCTAGAAGGCTCAGGCGACGCCCACACCCGCCGCAGCCTGAATGCCCTGGCACTGTTCGGGCTTAGACAAGGAGGGTAAAGGGCAGATGCTGGCAAGCTATAGCCGTAGCCGTAGCAGCCGCACTGAGAAGACCCACTTAGACTTTTACCCCTGGCTCACTGGTTACGCTGACTTCACTGTTAAACTTAACTATTGAACTGCACTGTTGAACTTCACTGTTGA
>JAGLBF010000025.1:0-7969 GCA_018260375.1 Deinococcus sp. | reverse complement strand
CCATGCCCACTCTCACTGCTGCGCCCGCTCCTTTACCCACTGTATCTACGGAACCGCTGTCACGTGCCGCACTCATGCTCACCCTGGCAGCTGTGGCACTGTGCGTGCTGCCCTATGTCACCCGTATGCCCTGGTGGGCCAGTGTGGTGACGGGCTTGCTGCTGGCCTACCGCGCCGCCGTGGGTCTAGGGCGCCTCAGGCCACTGCCCGCCGCAGTGCAGACAAGTATGCTGGCTCTGATAGCGGTGGGAGCTTCGCTGGGACTGTGGAGCAACTTTGGCACGCTGTCAGGGCGCGACGGGGGCGGGGCGATATTCGTTATGTTGCTGGCTCTCAAAGCAGTAGAAACCCACAACCGCCGCGACCTGTATGTGTTGGCGCTGCTGGGGTTTTTTGTCACCATCACTCACTTTTTCTTTGCCCAGGACACCCTTACCGCCGCCTACGCACTGCTGAGTATAGCGGCGCTGTGTGCCAGCATTGCTCTTACCGAGCGCCCCAGCCTGTGGCCTGTACGCGCAGACAGCAACGCGCACCTAGGGCAAGATAACCTCAACGTCAGGAGTGCAGTTCTCACCTCAGCGGGCAAGCTGCTGCTACAGGCACTACCACTCGCCGTAGCGCTCTTTGTACTGTTTCCCCGCCCTAATGGCCCGCTGTGGCAAATGCCTGTGGCCAGTAAAGGTACAAGCACCTCAGGGCTGAGCGACACGGTGAATCCTGGCAGCATCAGCAACCTAGCTACCAGCGACGAAGTGGCCTTTCGCGCTCAGTTTGACGGGCCTACACCGCCCCCTTACGCCCTGTACTGGCGTGGCCCCGTGATGGAGCAATTTGATGGCAACGCCTGGAGAATGGCGCCGCAGTTCCGCGTCGCCCCCCAAATCCAGGTGAGCGGCGCCAGCTACAACTACACCCTCACCGCCGAGGCCAGCAACCAGTCCTGGGTGCTGGCGCTCGACGCACCCACCAACATTGACCCCGCAGCGGGCCTGCGTATCACCCGCAGCATGCAGGTTATTAAACCCAGCCTCATCGGCAGCCGCACCCTCTTCAAGCTCTCAGCCGCACCCAATTACCGCTACGGCCTTACCGAAGACCCCTACTTGCTGCAGTACAATCTTGCGCTGCCAGGCGGCAATCCGCGTCTGCGCGAACTGGCCCAAAGCTGGAAAACCCAGTCACCCCTCGGGCGGGTCAGAGCGGGGCTCAACGTCTTTCGGCACGGCGGCTTTGCCTACACCTTAAAGCCGCCGCTGTTGCCCCCCACCAATGGCCTAGACTTTTTTGTATTCAACAGCAAGCGCGGCTTTTGTGAGCACTACGCCTCTGCCTTTGCCTTTATGATGCGCGCGGCGGGCGTTCCAGCGCGGCTGGTTACGGGCTATCAAGGAGCCGAAGCCAACGGCAATTACCTGATTGTGCGCCAGGCCAATGCCCACGCCTGGACAGAAGTGTGGATTGAAGGTGAAGGCTGGATACGGGTAGACCCCACGGCTACCGTGTCACCCGAGCGCATTCGAAACGGCACCAGCAGCTTACCAGACGCACCTGGGCTTGCCGCTGGCGATGACGCACCCTTTCAGTCGCTGCGCCTACGCATTGACGCACTGCAAAACCTCTGGAACACCTGGGTTATCGGCTATGATGGTGCACAGCAACAACTGCTCTTTAAAAAACTGGGCCTGGGCGATTTTGGCAGCCTCAAATTGGTGCTTTTTAGCATCGCCCTGATCGCGCTGGCGGCTTTACCCCTGCTGCTGCGCCGCCGCCCCAAGCCTGAGCCACTGGTCGCCGCCTACCACCTGCTCAGCTTGCGCCTGCGTCTGCCCCGCGCCCCGCAAGAAAGTGCCGCCGACTACCTGACCCGCGCCGCTCAAGTCTACCCTGACCAGGCCGGTGAAATTGCCAGCCTCATACAGCGCTACCAAACCCTGCGCTACGGCCCAGCACCCAGCGAAACAGCAGTGCACGAGTACGTCAGCGCGGTGCGCGGCTTCAGGCTCAAGAAGTGAGCCGTACCGTACCGCATGGCCCCTTGACCTTCTTACACGGCGTTGTTAATAGGATTCAAGTCGCAGTTCGTAGTGTAATAAAGCCATGTTGAATATCCTTATCGTGGTGGCGACTGCGGGAGAAGCGGCGCGGCTGAGTGATTTGGGGCAGCCCAGCGGTCTGGCAGCCGCTGGCGTTCGTGTACAGGTGGTGGTGAGCGGTGTGGGTGCGGTGGCAGCAGCGCTGGCCACTCAGCAGGCCATCACCTCATCCGATCACCCCCGGCCCGATTTGGTGATCAGCGCAGGTATCGGCGGAGCGTTTGAGGGCAGTGGCCTGCGCCCTGGTATGCTCGCCATTGCCAGCCAGATCGTGCAAGCTGACCTGGGTGCATGGGACGGTGAGCGCTTTTTGGGCCTGGCTGACCTGGGCCTGGAGGTTGCCCCGCAGCAACACGGTTCCTTTGCCACCTGGCAGGGCGGGCCACTTCTGGGCAGAAAAATGAACTGGCCCTGTGGCCCTTTTGTTACCGTCAACAGCGCTACAGGGTCACAGGCAGGGGCCGCCGAACTGCTGCGGCGTGTACGCGGCGCACTGGTAGAGGGCATGGAAGGCGCAGGAGTGGCCCACGCCGCCTACCTTTCAGGCATCCCCGTGACCGAGCTGCGCGGTATCAGCAACATGGTCGGCCCCCGCAACCGCGCAAGCTGGGATATCGCGGGGGCACTGGCGGCGTTGCGGGGGGGGCTAGAGACACTTATTGACGTTGTAGAAAAAGAGTAAGGTGCAGGGTGGCAACAGCCAGGTGACCAGCGCTTGGGCGTTTGGGAAAGTTAACGCAATTGATCAGTTGACCATGCAGCAACTGGGTTAGCCACTGCACTTTTGCTCAGCCGTGACACGGTTCTCTGTCTTATCACTTACCCTGCTGCGCCATCTTCAGATAGTAGGCGCTGGTTTTGTCTGTGGGATTCAGCTCTACAGCTTTGCCATACGCGGCGGCAGCAGTGGGGTAGTCTTGGCGCTCATAGGCGCTGCGGCCTAGCCAAGCCCAGGCTTTGGCGTAGTTGGGGTTTTGCTGCGCGGCGGCAACAAAGCCTGCTTCTGCACCTGCTTTGTCACCCGCTGCATATTTGCCGTACGCTGTGCGGAACGTCTGCACCGCCTGTAGGCCGTATTGCTGAGCTTCTTGCACTATGCTCAGGTTATAGCGGTCAGCGGCCGTCACCGTAGGCAGCGTACTCAGCGCCGTATAAGCCGCCGTTGCTGCGGGCAAATGACCCAGCTTTAGACCCAGCCGACCCTGCTCGCGCCAGGCTTCGGTAAAGTTGGGTGCGGCGGCAGTGGCTTGCTGGTACAGTTCCAGCGCCCTGGCTTCGTCGCCCTTTTCAATGGCTTCATAGGCGCGGCTAAAGGCAGCGGTAGCCGCAGGGCCGTATTTGCCCGCGTTGCTTGACAGCTGCAAGAAGTAAGCCACCGTCTTGTCACTGGGAGCGAGCTTGGCAGCCTGAGCATACAGTGCGCTGGCCTGGTTGTAATCACCACTTTCTAACGCCACTCGGGCATTCCAAGACAGGCACGCCACGTTTTCGGGTTGCAACTGGCTGCACTTAGCAAAAAATTGCGGTGCCGACATCAGGTCGTTGCGGGCGTAGGCAGCGTAGCCCATGTTGTACTGCACCTGTGCCGCCTGGGTACGCGCCGCCGCGTCACCGGGTTTGAGGGCGAGGTAATTATCCCAGGCCGTTTCTGCGCGCTTCCAAAAACCCACATCGGTATAGATGTTGGCCTGCAACAGCAGGTAGTCGGGGTTATTCGGCTCCAGACTCACCGCCTGGTCTATGGCCTGCCCGGAGCGCTTCCACAAGTCCCAGTCAATGCTCCAGACATTTTTGGGGTAGGCTTTTCGGGCTTGGTCGGCGAGGCTGCGCGCCTGATCAGCCAGTTGCGCCGCGCTGAGGACAGGGGTGGCAACGGGAGACGACGTTGAGGGCGTGGTCACGCTACCTTGCGCCTGCGCCACACTGAGGGTCAACAACACCAGACTTAAAAAAGGTTTTTTCATACATTGAGCCTACACGACCGCGCCATGACAGACATGATGGTTGATATGCTCCGTCTTTAGGCAGTCCTAAAAGTCGTTGGTGATATGCCCGCAGTAACCCTGAGTAAAGGCCGATCAAAAAAAGGCCAGGGCAAGCTGGGGTTCTAGGCAAGCAGCAGCAACGTGATCCGCCCGGTACGGGTTCCGAGGGGGGATGCAGAACGGACTCCGTGATAGCAGGGAAGCGCAGTCCGTAGTAGTGCCGGCCTACCTTCACGGACTTTATCTCACGGTCTATATGTAGCCTGTAGTGCACCACCCTCCCCGCCATATACTGAGGCCTGTATGCCGCGCCACTCGCTAGGAATTTTACTGTTGGTTATTGTCACTTGTATTTGGGGAAGCACCTTTGCCACCGTTAAAACCCTGGGCGAACACCTCGCCGCGCCCGCACTGATTGGGTGGCGCTTTTTGCTCGGCACGCTGTTTACCCTGCCGCTGCTGATGTTCTGGCGTGATACCTCAGGAGCCGCCGCACCTCAAGGCTCAAGCGACTTGCCCCGGCGCTCGCTGATCAAAGACAGCGTTGTGGTGGGGCTGTGGCTGGTCGTCGGCTACGCTGCCCAGACCATTGCCCTGCAAACCACCACCGCCAACCGCGCTGCGTTTATCACAGCCCTGGGCGTGGTGTTGGTGCCGCTATATCAGGCCCTCATAACCCGTAAGCCCCTGCCTGCGCCGCTGTGGATTGCCCCTATAGTGGCGCTGTGCGGCCTGGCCCTGCTCTCCTGGGAAGGCGGGCAGCTGGTTACCGGTGACCTGTGGGCGCTAGGCTGCACTGTGAGCTACGTGGCCTTTATCCTCAGCTTGTCGCGCGCCGCCTCCGCGCATCCGCCGCTGATGTTCACCCTGCTGCAACTGTTGGTGGTCACTGTACTGGCGTGGCTGTGGGCGGCGCTCAGCGGACACCTGGCCTGGCCCGCTGCGTCCGACTGGGGCCCCTTGCTGTATCTGGGCATCGCGGCGACCACCATCACCACCTTGCTGCAAACGGTGGGCCAGCGCTGGGTCAGTGCCACCGAAGCCAGCATTATCTACGCACTAGAGCCGGTCACCGCCAGCGTCTTTAGCTACTTCCTCATTCACGAAGTGATCGGCGTGCGCGGCTTGCTGGGCGGTGCTTTGGTGGTTGGGGCCACCATTCTTAGCCAGTGGAAACGCCCCAAAACAGGTGGCTGATGGACGCCAGATTATAGGGGAAAGCAAACCCTATTCATGCTCAAGACGCATAAGTCTGTACTGTGTTGGAATGGAGCGCAGTCTGTATGCGAGCTGCTTCCCAAGGCGCATACGGCCTATTTAAGAATAAAATGACTCAATATGCCTGCGGGCAAAGTCAGGGTTAATCGCTAGCGTCAAGTTGCGTATCCAGCGCAGCGCCCCCGTGGCCTCACCTACAAACCCCATCTGACGTGAGCGGGCCACCACTGCATTGGCCTTGGCTTCGCGCTGGCCCTGATACGCATTGAGGGCCGCGCTGATATGCCTGTGGCTGGTCAGGTCACCGGCAAGGGCCGCCGCGTCCTCTATCGCCTGCGCCGCGCCCTGACCCAGATTGGGGCTGGTGGCGTGCGCTGCGTCGCCCAGCTGTACCACGCGCTTATACCACCAGTCAGGCAACGGGGAAATATCAGTCAGCTCCACACTGTGAAACTGCTTGGTGGCGTCTATGAGGCGCTGCACCTGGTCAGGAAAGTGGATGTACTCTTGTAGCAGCAGGGGCTTTATCTGTACCACATTGCGGTGACTATCAGCGCGCACAGGTGCGTGCCAGTAGGTTTCGCCGTCACTCTGCTTAAAAAAAGTAAAGCGCCGCCCCGCATCCCAAATCTCTACAAATGAGTTATTCCACTGCCGGTCTGGCTCAATATTCGCCACCCCGCGAAAGGCCACCTGCCCCGTAGAAACCAGCTCGCACTGTGGAAACAGCAGCTCACGGGTACGCGAGTCGCGTCCGTCTGCGCCTACCAACAAATCCGAAGTCACACTGATGCCATTGGCAAAAGTCGCCGTCGCGTCAACAGAGGTGGTCTTGAGGTCAACCAGGCGGTGATCAGCGTGCATTTGGTCATCATCCAGCAAGCCTGAGAGCATATGGTGCAGGCGTGCACGGGGTAAGGCCCGAATGCCGTCACCGTAGTGCGAAGCCACCACCGCTTGGTCGCTTTGATACAGCAGCTTGCCCGACACTTCCCGAATCTGCATGTCGCTCAGCGCCACCGCGTGCCGCTTAAATTCCCGGTCTAGTCCCAGGGAAGCCAGTACCCGCTGTGAGTTGGGTGGCACAATCAGCCCGCCCCCAAAGGAATATAGGTGCGGCGTGGCCTCATACACATGGGCCTTTATGCCCTTTTGCTTTAGCGCCACTGCCAGCGCCAAGCCGCCAATGCCGCCGCCAATAATAGTGATGTTCATAAATAAAAATATAAGCTTTATTTTATTCATTAACCCAGTACAAATGTCTAGATAACTCTTTAAAGGTCTGTTGTACAACGGTGTTATCAAGGCGTATTTACTCTTCTCCTCGCACAGCCCGCGCAAACCAGTCAGGAATCTGCCCCTTAAAGTAGACTGTTGCCCATTCGGTGGCCCACTCCTGAAAGTTTCCATCCAGAATCGCTACGCGGGCCTTTTCTACCAGGCGGTGCAAGTAGCGCAGGTTGTGCAGTGACAGCAGACGCGGGGCCAGCATCTCCTCGGCCCTCAGCAGATGCGACAGGTAAGCGCGGGTATGGTGGCGGCAAGCATAGCAGTCGCACGCTGCATCTAGCGGGGTTAGGTCTGCTCTAAACTTGGCATTATTGAGGTTCAAGCGTCCCTCATCGGTCAGCGCGTACCCAAAGCGGCCCGTGCGGGTAGGATACACGCAGTCAAACATATCTACCCCCAGAGCAATGCCTGCCACCAAATCTTCGGGGTGTCCCACACCCATAAGGTAACGCGGCTTATTCTCCGGCAGCCGCGCCGCTGTAAAGGCCACCGCTGGGAACATCTCTGCCTTACTTTCACCCACCGCTAAGCCGCCAATCGCAAAGCCCGGCGTGGCAAAAGGCAAGGTCGCGTCCAAACTTTGCTGGCGCAGTTCGGGGTGAATGCCGCCCTGCACAATGGCAAAGAGCGCTTGGTCATCGCGGGTTTTGGCCTTTAAGCAGCGCTCTAGCCAGCGCACTGTGCGGTCTTGGCTCTGCTTGATGTAACTGAGTTCAGCGGGAAAGGGCGGACATTCGTCAAAGGCCATCATCACGTCCGCCCCTAACAGTTGCTGCACTTCAATGCTGCGTTCAGGCGTCAGCGATACCGCTGAGCCGTCTAGGTGGCTTTTAAAGACTACGCCGTCCTCAGTAATTTTACGCATATGCCCCAAGCTCATCACCTGAAAGCCTCCCGAATCAGTCAAAAACGGCCCAGGATAAGCGGTAAACCCCGTCAGCCCGCCATGCGCTGCGACCAGTTCAGGCCCAGGGCGCAGCAACAGGTGGTAGGTATTGCCCAAGATCATCTGCGAGCCTATCTCCTGCACTTCCTGCGCACTCAATCCCTTTACACTGCCCTGTGTTCCTACGGGCATAAACATCGGCGTGGTCACACTGCCGTGTGGCGTAACAAAACGGGCCACACGCGCACGCCCGTCACGGCTTTGAATTTCAAACTCAAACATATCTTTGTATTGTGGCATGTCTGGCCCCTGTCAAAAGAACCTAAGACGGATTCCGACCTGAACCGTGCGAAGCACGTGGTGAATTGTAGGCAGTGGGGCACTCAGCAGTGTGCAGGCGAACAATACGGTAAGACAAAGCAAAAAATCCCCCACCTCTGAGGTGGGGGACGGGGAACGTAGAGCACAGTAGTGGAGCGTATTGGAGCGGGAGA
>JAGLBF010000195.1 GCA_018260375.1 Deinococcus sp. | reverse complement strand
CCGCTAAATTTCGGCCTTAAGGCCGCCTAAAACTGCACGAACCATTGATTATACGGATTCCGTTTAATTCGTTGTACTCTGATTGCCCTAGTTGCCCGACCTATGGCAAACTAAGAAGATATACTTATAGCTAATTTTCCGGAATACTTATTACACCGCACTGACTTGAAAGTTTAGGCCCAGTTCGGCGGTTTCGGAGTTGGGATCGCGGCCTGCCAAAAGTCCGTAGGCGGCTTGTTCGGGGGTGAGGTAGGTTGCTTGCACGCGGTGCAAGTCTGCCAGGGTCACTTGTAGCAAGCGGGCTTTATAAGCTTCCTGGGTAGCAGCGTCAAAGCCGTAACGGGCTGAAAGAATGCTGTCGCGCGCCTGTGAGCTAGCACTGGGCAGCGGGTCAAGCTGGCGCTGGGCGCTGATAATAGCTTCCTTAAGCATGCGCTGCGCTTGCTCTGTATCGCTTAGCTCGGTTTGCAAAAACGCCGCCACGTTGCCAAACACCTGATAGGTGCGGGCGATGTGCGGGTCGCGGTAGCTGCTGAGGGTAAAGACCCCACTGCGCGGTGAAAAGCTGGCCCCGCCGCCATAGGCCCCGCCCTTTTCGCGCAGTTCGCGCAATAGGTACTCAGTACGCAGCAGCTTGCTGAGGACCAGCAGCGCGGGGCTGTCGGGGTGGGTGTAAGGCACGGTGGGGTAAGCGGCGGCGTTGTAGGCTACAGGCGTATCGGTGGTGCGGGCCTGCGGCAACCTGGGCAAGGTGGGCAGTGTCAGCTCCTCGCCCGCTTGGGTGCCGAGCAGGTCGGTCAACGGGCTGAGGTCAAGGCCCAGGTCGCCAGCAAGCGGGTCACCAGAGAGCGGGTCGCCAGGCATCAGGTCGCCGGCGTTAAGGTGGGTATGAGGGCTGGCCGTCAACACCAGCACGCCCTGACCTTCAAGCAGTCGGCTTTGCAGGGCTTGCAACCGCGCTGCTAGGCCCGCCCAGTCTTTGGTTTCTAACCATTTTTCCATACGCTCAAAGGCCGCAAACCCGCCTTGCAACTCGCCCAGCGCTTCTTGGGGGCTGATTTGTGAGCCTGCTAACAGCGATGCGTAGGCTGATCCGTTTTGGGTCAGGCCTGCACGGAACCCTGCCACACGCTGCGCTACCAGTTGGGCCAGGCGATCAGGGCTGAACTTGGGCGCACTGATAACCAGTTGCAGCAGCTCAACCAGCTTGGAGGCGTTTTGGCTGAGTGCCTTGCCGCCGAAGGACAAGGTGAGGTGTAGCGGCGCGGTTGCCTGGGCGTGCAGGTGGCTGCTAAAGGCCGCACCGATGCCGCCTGTGTAGGCTTCTATGGCGCGGGTGAGGGCCACTTCATCCAGATGGCCCGCCCCGTTGCGGGTCACGGCGTAGGCGTAGAGCGGCAGTATCTCAAGTTCATCTGGGCGCAGATGGCCCAGACTGATCTGCAAGTCCAGGTACACCAGTCCGCCTGTCGCAGCGGGGGCACGGTACACGGTAGCCTGCACTTGGTCGCCCCGCCTGACTTCGCTCACCGTATAGTCGGGCCGCTCTACTTCCAGGGTCAGGTCGCTGAGTTCTAGCGTAGGCAACACGCCGGGATTGTCTTGATGAGGGTGTTGCAGGGCCAGGGCTTCACTCACAATGCGAGCTTGGTCGTCACTGCTCAGCGCCGCGCCCAGTCGGTCAATCAGGGCTTGCTCAGCCTCCAGTTCGCGCTGTGCCATGTCGGGGTCGGGCAACAGCGTGAGCTGAACGCGGTGAGGGTTAGCCAGTAGCCACTCTTTGATCATCGGCTCAAAGACAGGGCCGCGCACCAGCTCGGCTTGCAGGCGCTCAATCTCTGCGCCCAGCTCCAGCGCCGCTACGGGGTCGCCGCCGTACAGCCAGGGGCGCATCAGCGCAAACAGCACCTTGAGGGCGTAGGGCGTGCCTGCATTGGACACCTCACGCTGCGCGAGGGCAAACTGGTGTAGGGCGCTGTCTATCAGATCAGGCTCAAGGCCCTGCTCGGCGATCTGGGTTAGGGTTTGCCGCACCAGCGGCTCTACCTCGGCAACGTGGTCGGGGTGCAGCCCCTTGAGCCCCACAGCAAACGCAGCCTCGCGGAAGGTGTCTAGGTAGCCGCTGCCGTCTGCCAGTCCTGCCCCTAGACCTGAGTCAATGAGGGGCTTGTACAGCGGCGCAGCGGGGTTGCCCAGCAAGATTTCGCCCAGCAAGCTCCACTTCAGGTTTTCGTAGGCGTCGTAGCTGGGCGTCACTTTCCAGGCCAGCAACACCTGTGCCCCGCGCTCTAGGTCGCTGGAAGGGTAGCGCAGTGTTTCGCTACGCGGCGCAGCAAAATTGGGCTGGTCAGCGATGGTCACATCAAGTGCGTGGGGGCTAAAGTGGCGCATCACCTTGTCCTCTATTTGGCCCAGCAGCCAGGGCAATTCGGCTTTGCCATACGTGTAAAAGTAGGCGTTAGAGGGGTGATAGTGCGCCGCGTGAAAGGCCTTGAGCTGTTCATAGGTCAGCGTAGGAATAGCTTCAGGTGCGCCGCCAGAGTTGTTGGCATAGGTCAGGTCGGGGTACAGCGCCTTGCCCAGCGAGCGCCACATAACGCTGCCCGCCGAGGCCATCGCTCCTTTCATCTCGTTATACACCACCCCCTGCAACTTGAGGGGGCTGGTGCTGTCGGCGGGGTCGGTGTACTCCAAGCGCCAACCATCGCGCAAAAAGCTCTCCCGGGTCAGCAGTGGAAAAAAAGCCGCGTCTAGGTAGACGCCCAGCAGGTTTTCATAGTCTTTGGGGTTGCGGGTAGAAAACAGATAGGTCGTCCAGTCAGACGAGGTCATGGCGTTCATAAAGGTATTGAGGCTGCGCGGAATCATCCCAAAAAAGGGGTCAGACACGGGGTAATGCTTAGACCCCATCAGCGCCAGGTGCTCCAGAATGTGCGCCACGCCGCTGCTGTCAGTTGGAACAGTGGGAAAGGTGAGCGCAAAGCCCGCGTTGTCATCTTGGCGGGCAATATGAATGTGGCGGCTGCCCAGTTCGTGGCGCAGCTCGGTAAAGTGGGTGTCAGTATCGGCTAGGTAAGCCACGCGGGTCACGGTATAGCGGCCTATGGTCTGGCCTACGGTGTAGGAGCTAGCTAAAGCAGTCATATCCCCAATTGTAAAGCGTGTATGCGGCAAAGTCAGTGAGCCAGCGACCCGCCGCCCTACAATTAC
>JAGLBF010000024.1:4314-23146 GCA_018260375.1 Deinococcus sp. | reverse complement strand
TCGTACTCGCCCGAATTAAATCAGAAACAACTGGATTTAATTGCAGTCCGTATAAGTCTATAAAAGTTATATGTTGATCAAAAAAGGAAGCTGGGATCAATGTCCCAGCTTCCTTTTTGTAGTCTCCGTCTTCGGTGGCTTTAGTTTGGGGGCTAGGCCCTCAGCTTACTTGCCCCACTCAACGAAAGCCTACTCGCTTTTGCTTAGAAGTCCATGCCGCCCATGCCGCCCATATCGCCGCCGCCCTGTGGAGCAGGCGCCACTTTTTCGGGTTTGTCGGCAACAATGGCCTCAGTGGTCAGAATCAGTGCACCGATGCTGGCGGCGTTTTGTAGCGCCGTGCGGGTCACTTTTGCAGGGTCAACGATGCCAGCGGCAACCATGTCATCCACATATTCGCCTGTAGCAGCGTTAAAGCCAAAGCGGGGCTTGTCGCTGTTGATCACGGCGTTGACAATAACACTGCCTTCTTCGCCGGCGTTGATGGCAATCTGGCGAGCGGGCTCTTCCAGGGCACGAATCAGAATCCGTGCGCCGGTGGCTTCGTCACCTGTCAGACTCTCAGCGGCCTTACGCACAGCAGGAATAATCCGCAACAGGGTAGTACCGCCGCCCGCAACGATGCCTTCTTCAACAGCCGAGCGTGCGGTGCTGAGCGCATCTTCATAACGGTGCTTCTTTTCTTTCAGTTCGGTTTCGGTGGCAGCGCCTACCCGAATAACCGCTACGCCGCCGCTGAGTTTGGCCAGGCGCTCTTGCAGCTTTTCGCGGGCATAGTCGCTGTCGGTGTTTTCCAACTCACCCTTGATGGCGTTTACGCGGGCTTCAATCTCTTGCTGCTCGCCCAGACCGTCAATAATGGTGGTTTCGTCTTTGGTAATGCGGATGCGCTTGGCGCGGCCCAGCATTTCAACGGTGGTGTTTTCCAGTTTGTAGCCCAAGTCGTCGGTAATCACCTGACCGCCCGTCACGGCGGCAATGTCGCGCAACATTTCCTTGCGGCGATCACCAAAGCCAGGAGCCTTGACAGCGGCGATATTCAAGGTACCGCGCAGCTTGTTCACCACCAGGGTAGCCAGCGCTTCGCCGTCTACGTCTTCAGCGATAATCAGCAGGGGACGGCCCGAAGCAGCCACTTTTTCCAAGATAGGCAGCATGTCTTTCAGCGTGCTGATTTTCTTTTCATTAATCAGAATGTAAGGGTCTTCCAGCACGGCTTCCATTTTTTCAGGATTGGTGACAAAGTAAGGGTTGATAAAGCCTTTGTCAAACTGCATGCCTTCAACTACATCCACTTCGGTGTCAAAGCCTTTTGACTCCTCAATGGTAATCACGCCTTCTTTGCCTACTTTATCCATTGCCGAAGCAATTTCTTGACCTACCTGCTCATCATTGGCGCTGATGCCCGCCACTTTTTTAATGGCGTCGCTATCTTCTACAGGTACAGCAAGGTTCTTAATCTCTTCGATGGCAGCGGTAACAGCCTTTTCAATGCCGCGCTTAAGGGCCAAAGGATTAGCGCCCGCAGCAACGTTCCGTAGCCCTTCTTTTACAACAGCCTGACCCAACACTGTAGCCGTGGTGGTGCCGTCACCCGTAATATCATTGGTTTTGCTGGCAACTTCTTTGAGAAGCTGTGCACCGATATTCTCCAGCTTATCTTCCAGTTCAATTTCTTTAGCAACGGTTACGCCGTCTTTGGTGATGGTGGGGCTACCAAATTTCTTTTCAATAACTACATTACGACCACGGGGGCCAAGGGTCACTTTTACAGCATTAGCTACAGCATTTACGCCGCGCTCTAAGCTACGACGAGCGGTTTCATCAAATACAAGTTGTTTAGCCATGATATTGCTCCTTACGCAGCGTTTACACGTCTTAATGTCCAAACGCCAAGAGAGATTATAAGTTTTGGTTGAAGAATTGCAAAGCGTATAGAATGGTCAGACGCAGGGCTCATAGCTCTTTATTAGACGCTTATAGCCTTTACGTAATACCTTTAGTCAACGATAGCGAGAATGTCGCGCTCAGTCAGGATGCTGTAATTCTTGCCGTCCAGAGTGACTTCAGTACCGCCGTATTTAGCAAAGTAAACTGTGTCACCCTCTTTGACTTCTACCGGAACTTTGGTACCGTTGTCCAGCGTCTTACCACTGCCCACCGCCACAACTTTGCCGCGCTGCGACTTTTCTTTGGCGCTGTCAGGCACATAAAGGCCACCAGCAGTCTTTTGCTCGGTTTCTTCCAAAATCTCAACCAGTACGCGGTCACCTAAGGGTTTCAGCATGTTCATCTCCTTTTATACATCAGTATCTAAAAAACCACTGCCAGAGCAGATATTTTCTCTTACGCTGACAGCTTCAAACGTCATAATATTAGCGCTCACACCCAAGAGATGTCAAGCAACATACTGCGGGAATCTGAGTGCAATACGCTCAAGTTTAACGTGTCATAAAGAGCCAACGTCACAGCGACCCGTCTGTAGGCAGCCATATGGTGCCTACCGCCTATGAGCCTGACTCAAGGCCTAAGCTTTTATAAATGGTCGGCGGCAGACCTACTGGACACAACCAGCCCTTTCAGCTTGTTGGTCGGTTAAAGCCCCAGTTTTTTGCGGCCTTGTTGCTGCTCAAGCGTGCAGGCTGATGGTCGCACTCCCTGCCCACGCACTTGCGGCAAGGTCACCAGCTTGTTCAGCGTCAGGGTGTGCGGGTCGTGAAGGTCAGGGTGAAAGCCGGCGTAGCCCACGGCCTCTCCCCACTAGCCAAGTCCAGGCAGGCAGGCAGGTTAGCGGGGGTTACGCGGCGAATGTTCATGAGCGTTCCACCTTTAACTTCAGTTCGTTGGTCGACTTAAACCCCAGTTTTTCATAGAGAGGTCGCCCCGCCTGTGAAGCGTGCAGACTAATGAGCGTCACGCCACGCGCCGCACATTCTTGTAGCACGCGCTCCAGCAGACGCCGCGCCATCCCTTGCCCGCGCTGGTCGGGCCGCACATAGACATTCATGACGTAACCCCGCACGTCAAGGTCAGTGTCGGGATTAGGCGGCAGGTCTTGCCAGAGCAGGCCCGCTCCACCCACGATTTCGCCGTTTGCCTCAGCCAGAAAGCCCGTATACAGACCACTTTCCAGCACCCGACGATGCCAAGCCAGCGAAGGCTGATGCACCCGCGCCAGCTTTTCAGCGTCTTCTCCTATGTCTAAGAACATGGCGTCTCTTTGCTGAGCGATGGTTTCAGCATCGGCGGGGGTAGCGGGGCGGATATGTACACTCATTGCCACTTTTCCAGTAACTTTGCACCTTCACTGCGCGGCAAATGCCGTTTTAGAAATGCGTCTACGTCCTTAAGGCGCTTGGGATATTCCTCCCCCGTGCGGTATCTGTGGGTAAAGCCTGCCACTGCCAGCCGCCGTGCTATTTCCCAGCCTTCAAGGTCACCTAGCGCAGGAGCGCGAAAGTTTTTGCCCATAGGCGTCATGGTTTGGCCGCACTGAGGGCAAAGGTAAGGCACGGGCATATCAAAGTGACCATACCGCGCCTCCGACTTGCCCGAAGCCAGCCTTTGCCCCATTACCGTCACAGGCTTGCGAAACTGCTTGCGGCAGCTAAAGCAAACATGGTGGCTGCTGCGCGGGGTTTGCCACTGTAACAGCACGGGCGTAGGGGTGAACTTGGGCGGTGACATGGCTTATTTTAACTTGTGCTCTACTCTCTTTTGCACCCGCATACGCAGCGAGTTGAGCTTGATGAAGGCTCCGGCGTCGTGCTGGTTGTAGTCGCCGCCCGCTTCAAAGCTCACCAGGTCTTTGTCGTAGAGGCTGCGCTCGGCTTTGCGGCCCACCACGATGCAGTTACCCTTGTACAGCTTCAGGCGGGCCGTACCCGTCACACTTTTAGCCACATGGTCAAAGTAGACCTGCAAGGCTTCGCGCTCGGGGGCGAACCAAAAGCCGTTGTAGACCAGTTCGGCGTATTTCGGCCCCAGGGCGTCGCGCTGGTGCAGCACTTCGCGGTCCAGGGTCAGGCTTTCTACGGCGCGGCGGGCGTGGTACAGCAGCGTGCCCCCAGGGGTTTCGTACACCCCGCGCGATTTCATGCCCACAAAGCGGTTTTCTACCAAGTCAATGCGGCCTATGGCATGCTTGCCGCCCAGTTCGTTGGCTTTGGTGAGTAACGCGGCGGGCGACAGCTTTTCACCGTTGATGGCTACGGGGTCGCCCTCTACAAACTCTACCTCTACATATTCGGCTTCGTTCGGCGCGTCTTCAGGGCTGACCGTTAGCTTGAACATGTGGGCGGGCGGCTCGGCCCAGGGGTCTTCCAGCACGCCGCCTTCATAGCTGATGTGCAACATGTTGGCGTCGGTAGACCAGGGGTCTTTTTTGGTAGTGGGGACAGGGATACCGTGATGGCGTGCATAATCTTCCAGGTCAGCGCGGCCCTCAAAGTCCCAGTCGCGCCAGGGAGCTACCGTGACAATATCGGGCTTGAGGGCGTAGGCCGTCATCTCAAAACGCACCTGGTCGTTGCCCTTGCCCGTTGCGCCGTGCGCCACCGCCACTGCACCTTCTTTCTCAGCGATTTCTACCATCTTTTTGGCAATCAGCGGACGGGCAATAGAGGTGCCTAGCAGGTAATAACCCTCGTACAGGGCGCTGCTGCGAAGCATAGGAAACACATAGTCGCGCACAAATTCTTCGCGCAGGTCTAGCGCGTAGGCCGCCACCGCTCCCGTATTCAGCGCCTTGACGCGGGCTTCTTCTACCTCGTCACCTTGCCCTAGGTCAGCGGTAAACGCCACCACATCATAGTGGCGCTCGGTCTGTAGCCACTTGAGGATGATGCTGGTGTCTAGGCCGCCGCTATAGGCGAGCACGATCTTTTCTTTGGTCATGGGTGTATTCTCCTATAAAACATGAGGGTAAATGTCAGGCCCAAACGTCAGTGCCAAATGTAGGGGCCAAATGTTGAGGGCCACACGCCTGAATCCGTATCAGGAGCAGTCTATACACGGGCCACCGCACAGCAAGTAAATATACAGAAAGTGTGTATGAAGATGCAAATACTGATCTATTTTGCCGCAATAAAAAGCCGCCCCCTACTCAGCGGGCGACCATATTCAGGCCAAGTTGTAAGCGCTCCTGCCTAGCCCCTGCTTACACCTAACCTCTGCTTACGCCCCGTACTTTTGCAGCTTGAGCGCATTGGCCATCAGCAGCGGCATCAGGTCGGTGCCGCGCCGCAGGCCCAGGCTGCCCTTGAGGGCTTCGTCTTCGGTATAGCGCTGTGCCAGGTCACGCCGTCCGTACTGGCTGTGAATCAGCACAGGGACAGGGTGCCACGAGTGCGTCGCCAGTTTGCTGGGTGTAGAGTGGTCGCCCACAATGCAGATCACATCGGGCTTGAGGGCCAGCAGTTCAGGCAGCAACTCGTCAAAGAGTTCAATCTTATGTACTTTCTCAGGAAAATTGCCGTCTTCACCCGTAGAATCGGTCTTTTTAATGTGGAAGTAAAAGAAATCGTATTTGTCCCAGTGGGCCTTGAGTGTCTCCACTTTGCCGCTCAGCGCGTCTTCTTCGCCGTCTACCGCGAGCACGTCCATGCCCACCAGCGCCGCTAGGCCCTTGTACATAGGATACGAGGCGATGCAGGCGGCCCGCAGTTGATACACGTCCGCAAAGCTGGGAAAGTGCGGCACGTCGCTGTAGCCGCGAAACAGCACACCGTTGACCTGCTCTTCACCTTGCAAAATGGTTTCAGCCTGCTGCACAAAGCTGTTGATGAGGGCGGCCGTCACCTGGCTGGCTTCATCATGGCCCTCGGCGGTATGGGGCTGCACGCCCACCGTCTGCGGGTCAACGTCGCTGATATTGGCCCCCAAGGGCTTGCCCTGTGCGCGGAACACTACCACAAAGCGGTGCTCAGACTCGGTATAAATCTCTACAGGAATGCCGTCAATATTCTGGATGCCGGCGCGCAGCTTGGCGACGATTTCGGCATTTTTTTCGTCGCTGGGCCGACCTGCGCGGCGGTCTTGAATGACGCGTCCCTGCTTCAGCGTAGCAAAGTTACCGCGCACGGCCACATCACCTGCACTGAGTTTTACGCCGATACCCACCGCCGACAGCGCACCTCGCCCCACCACAAACTTGAGGGGATCGTAGCCGAATAAACTCAGGTGGCCTGGGCCAGACCCAGGAGTAATGCCCGCGCCCACCAGTTCTACAAGGCCCAGTTGCGCTTCCTGAGCCAGCTTGTCCATGTTGGGGGTGTGGGCCGTGGCCAACTCGGTGTCTCCGCCCAGTTCTAGGGGCAGCCCGCCGACGCCGTCTAGCACGACCATCAGGATTTTTTGCTCGTTTTGCTTGGCCAGTCCGCGAATGGTTTCTAACATGCCTCAGTGTAGCGCCCCCGGTGAGCAGATGGACAATGTGAGCAGATGAACGATGTGCGCAGATAGACGATAGGATAACAGACGTCAGAAAAATGGTGTTTAGGCTCTGTCATTAAGCCCAAACACCATATATTGATACCTGCCGGGTAGCGTGAATAGGCAAAAAGTAGCTGCCGGTAGAAGTGGAGCGAATTCGGGCGCTTTCCTCAGATACTAAGAAGTTTAAGCCACAAGCCGTACAACAAGCCCACACGCTTACTTCAGGCTGCTGATTTTATCTTTGGCCGCTTCCTGGTCAAGCTTTGTCCAGTAGTCTATCGGGGCCATGCTGGCGGCTTTTTGGTACTGTGGCAGGGCCGCCGCTTTATTGCTTTTGCCCAGCGCCATCAGGGCGTTGCCGTATTCGTAACGGTGGGTCAGGTTAGACGGTTCTAGGGCAACCGCACGCTCAAAGTTGGGGACAATGTTATTTTTGTTGGCGCCCGTCATAAAGGTCGCCGCGCTGCCTTTGGCCACCAGTTCGGCGTTCCATAAGCCCAGCGCCACATATGCCGGGGCCATTTTAGGGTCAAGGGACACGGCTTTGTCGAGCAGACGCTTCATCTCTTTGCCTGCGCCGAGGCTTTGCAACAGGTTGTTGTTGTACTGAATCAGTCGGCCCATCGCCCGCGCCTTTTCAAAGTTGGCTTTGGCATTGTTGCTGTCCAGCTTCAGTGCCTGGTCGGCGTAGCCCTGTGCCTGCTCCAAGAGGGCCTTGCGCTGGCTTTCGGGGGCAATCTTAGATCCCAGTGAGGTGCTTTCGGCGGCGAGGGCCAGGGCGGGGGCGTTATTCATGCCCGCCGCTATTGTCGCGGCTTCTTGCCACTTGCCCTGGTCTAGCAACTTCTGGGCGTCAGAGAGCGAAGCCGCGCCCGCCATACCCAGGGCGACGAGGGTAAAAAGCGCGGCAGCATATTTGGGAGCAGACAGTGTAAGGGTAGACATAGTAAATCCTCCGAACCAATTGCCTCGTTTGGGGCAACCAGCCTAGTTTGGTTTATAAAGACTCTACCCAGTATAAGACAAATTCTGATAGCAAGCTGATGTGTGGGTAACAATTAAGGAGAGGTAAGGCGGACTGCCGATTGAATCTAAAATAACCAGATTCAGTCAGAGCAGACGCGAGTGGGAGAAGATACTCCGTACTCACCCAACCGGAAAGAGAGCCCGCGCCCCAGATGTCCGCTGCCTCAAAACGGCACAGCTTTGACGCTCAGCACCGGGTCACTTGCTGATGGCTCAAGCAGCAACTCCAGGTATTCGCGGTAAGACAGTGCGTCAATCATGGCAAAGCGAGCGGCGTCAAGGTGTATGCCGCCTGTCATCTGGGTGTGTCCATAAACACCGTAAGTCAGGCCCGCCATCTGCACATATTCGGGCGTATCTTGCCACCAGCGTTTGTGGGTCTGGTCAGCGTAAAAGAGGTCGTCGTAATACACCATGCCGGGCATTGGCCCCACATGAGCAAATTGCACGGCCCCTACCCGCAACTCGCGCATAAAGCCCATCATCCAGGAGCGCAGATTGAGTGGCACATTGAGACCGTTACGCTTGCCATCAAACTCCAGGTGAACCAGGCCGCTTTTGGTGCCCAGGGTAACACGGTGGTTGAGAATATTGTCGTCATGATTGCCCAGCAAAATATGAACAGCATGCGGCGCGGCTTGCTGGTAGCGCATTATTCGGTCAAGCTGGCGCATCTGCTCGCGGGCTGAGCGGTATAGGTGCTCGGGGTTGTTGATGTCAAAGGACTCGCCGCCCAACAGCCGGGTGTATTCGCCTATGTTTTTGGGGTGTACCAGGTCACCAATCAGCACCACCTGATACATTCCCTGGCGCACAGGAGCAGTGGGCAACCCTTGCGCGTCTATACAACTGGCCGCCTTCAGCGCCGCCCACAGCAGGTCATATTCAGTGTGCACGTCGCCTATGGCAATAAATTTGGTTGGCATGGATTCTCGTTGTCCTTCAACACTGGTCAGTGAAATTTGCAGATGACCAGCACCGTCTTTAAATTTCTTTTTGCAAGGATTGTAATTCCTTATAGATGGCGCGGCTTTCTTCTACACTGTTACCATACCCACCGTGCCGTGCTACCACAACAGCAGCCTTTTTGCCCAGCCCCGCGTCACGCAGGGTTTCGACTAGGCGGTCAATGTGATCACGGGCTTTTTCCATCTGCGGGTCGGTGGTCGCAGTGGTATCCGCTACGGGCAAGGTAGTGGCGGGTAACGCTTCGGTGATCACCAGCTCGGTGGTATTGGGGCCGTCTTCTGGGTCGTAGTCTACCCAGTGCTCTTGCAGCGTTACCCCAAAAAATTGCAGCGCGTCTGCCAGAGCCAGGCGGCGGGCTTCTTCTAAGTCAGGAGCTTCAGCAAGCCCTTCACGGCTTTCACTGCCCACTTGCAAGCGGGCGCGCACCAGGTAGGGCCGCTGCGCGTCGCAGGCCCAGCCCAGGCTCCAGGGTTCTTTTAGGTTGCTCAGCAAAGGAGCCAACTGGTCTAGCAGCGGCGCACTGACCACGCGGGCCTGCTCACCGCGCACCTCGGCTACCGCCCAGTCACTGAGGGCCGCTTGCAGTACGTGTCGCCGTTGTTCATTGGGCATAAAAGCAGTATAAGCGATCGGAACAGATGGGTGATGGTGGGGCTTGCGGCTGATGGCTGATCAAAGAAGGTGGCGACGCGCCTTGTACTGTCGCCTGGCTACTGGCTATCAGATACGGGCCTGTCAGATAGTGGCAGATACGGGCAAAGTGTCACCCTCTGCGCTCACCTGCGAGAGCAGCAACGTGCAGGCTTCGGCGCAGGGTATTGCCCCAGGTGCTCCCGACAAAAAGGTTTGGCTCAGCACCTCGCCCGCCCAGATGCGGGTCTTGAGACAGCGCGTGCACAGCGTCTTGGCCGCTTGTTCTACCTGCATGGGGGTGACCAGGCTGGCTGATTGGTAGCGGCTTTGGCGCTGGGCCGTCGCCGCCCAGGGCGTAAAGCGCAGGGCGTGGTTTTGGTGGGCCACACTTTCTTCTATGACTGCTGGGTAGAGGTACTGCAAAGCGCGCGGCAAATCAGCAGGAGCAAAGACAGCCCGCCAGCCACGCGGCAAGGTGCGCAGGGTGGGCAGCGGCCGAAATGCCCCCGTATCGTCATGGCGCGCGCGCTCCCACAAGCCGCTGAGGGTCACCAGCGTACGCAAGCTCTCATGGCTGCGTCCCTCATCGAGCGTGTGGCGTACATCAAAGAGGCCTGCCTGCGGGCTGACCAACACCTCGCCCACCCGCAGCGGCCCCGCAGCCGCCCGGTCAAGCACCTGCTGCCAGGCCGCCTGGTAGTTGCGGTCAAGGTCGCCTCCCAGCGGCTTATGCGCCTGAACTGCCAGCTCAAGCACCACCCGCGCCACCAGCTCGTGTGTGGCTAGCGGCTGAATGTAGTGCAGTGTTGGCTCCTGGACACCGAGTGTATCTTCATGTTCCAGGTAGGCCGCCAGAGACTCAGGCGTACACCATTCGTCTGCATCATCTACAAAAGGCACGATAACCGCCCGCGCCGCGCTGACTTGCTGTGCAATGTCTTGCCTAAGCTGCCGCCAGGGTGGCCCCTGTGACGCTCCGGGCCAGGGCAAGGTGAGCACCTGGGCAAAAAGGCCGCGCTCTTGCAGCGCCCTCGCCTGTTGCTGTGCGGCAGATGCACCCGACAAATCGCCCAGCACCACCAGCGCAGTGTCTTGCAGCAATGCCTCGTCTTGCAATAACTCCTCTGCCAGCGCCTCACGCACCCGCGCCAGTATGACTTCCTGCATCAGCGGATGCAGACCGTAGGGCCGCAGATAATGCACTGTACGCCCGCTGATAACGCGGTTGACTCCCTGAACAGGCACAGGCCCACGGTGCCCCAGCCCCAGCTCTAGCGCAAAGGTGTACTCGGTCAGATCGCTGGCACCCAGCAGCAGCGGCACCACAGTGACATCGGTAAACTGCACGGTTTTGAGCACCTGGCGCAGCGAGGGTTCCTCAAGCCAGTAGGCTTCCACCACCTCACGAAAATGCCCCTGAACACGCAGCTGCTCGGCACACTGATGCACGCCCTCAGCTGCCTGTGCCGAGCGGTGAGAGCCGTGACCAATAAGCACCAGCGAGCGCATGAGCCAGTGTAAAGCATGGCGGGCTAAGAGGGGACAAGATCAAGGCTAAAAAGGCTAATACGGACTGCGCTAAATTCCACCACAGTCGGAAAAGCGCCGCCTGCGGCTCCATACCGCGCAGTCCGTATGCTGTTCCCACTCGCATCCGCTCGGATTGATTCGGAAGTACGCCAAATCAATCGGAATCCGTATAAACGGTCAACAAAAAGCGCTGATTCGTCCAGTGTTTGGACGCATCAGCAACACGGCAAGGCGGCACAACAAAAAAGGAAGAACCTCAGCTCTCCCCTTTTGTAACCTCGTATCAGTTAGGTATAATGTGTGTTGTAAGCGCTCGGCTTACCAGCGACTGCCGCCACGGTCGCCACCGCCGCTGCCACCACGTGAGAAACCGCCACGGTCGCTCTCGGGGGCTGCTTTGGTTACGTTGATGTTCGCGGCTTGGGGGCCACGGCCATTCTTACCAGGCTCAATGTCAAACTCTACTTCGTCGCCTTCGTTAAGCTTACGGAAACCCGTCGCTTTGATGGCGCTGTAGTGCGCGAACACGTCAGGCTGACCTTCGCACTCAATGAAACCGAAACCTTTCTCTGCGTTAAACCACTTTACTCGTCCTGAAGCCATACTTCTCCTTGATTCATTCCAAGCACATCGGCCTTCCCCATTCAGTTGAAGCAAGAAAACGCGACCTCGACCTTTGGACGAGCTTGGAACACCTCCTAGTGTGAGGGTTAAGCCAAAGACATAGGGTGATTAAGGTTACAAAGTCGGGGGCTGTACGCTATGGGCTGCGGGCATAGGCGCTGCCTGTACTTTACTAACTGTGCTGGGCTTTCCTAACTGTGCTGAGATGGAGCGCAGTCCGTATCATACGGATTCCGTATCAGACACAGCCCGCTCTAAGCGAATACGGGTATTGTGAAAGGTGCTGCCTGCGCCCAAATCGGTGAGGGTTTGGGCGGTCAGCACGTTGATGCTCTGCCCGTCTGGGGCGCTCAGACCCCACCAAGTACCTTCAACCACCACCACGCCCTGCTGGGTGTCAGGGGTTACATTCACGCGGCGCACGGCGCGGCCCTGCTCGCTGACTAGCGCGGCATAATCGCCCGTTTGCAAGCCCAGTTGTACGGCGTCAGCGGGGTGTACCAGGGCTTGTGGCTCGCCGCCTTCGGCCCGTTTGAGGTTGGCAAGCAGACCATATGTGCTGTTGAGAAAGTGGTGCGCTGGCGGGGTCAGCAGCCGCAGCGGGTACTCGGCCGTGAGGGTGGCTTGACTTTCTTGGTGGCGCGGGGCGGGGCTGAACATCACCTTGCCCGTGGGCGTAGGTGCACCCTGAGCGTAGGGCCGCCAGTCTCCGGGGATATGAAGCGGCAGGGTGCCAGCGGCCTTCAGCGCCTCTGGGGTGATACCAGTCAAAAAGGGATGATCCGTGTTCAGCAGCTCGGCAATCAGGTCGTCAGCTGTCCAGTACACCACGTCTTCGGTGATGTCGAGGCGGCGGGCAAGCTGCTGCATGATCCAGCTGTTGGGCCGGGCCTCACCCTGCGGCGGCAAGGTGGCGGGGTTGTAGCCCAAGTAGGTGTGGCCGTAGCTGGTGTAGAGGTCAGGGTGCTCTAAAAAGGTGGTGGCGGGCAGCACATAGTCAGCAAGTTGGGCAGTTTCGGTCATCACCTGCTCTAACACCACCGTCAGTAGGTCGGGGCGCTGCAAGCCGGCCACCACCTGGCGGGTATCGGGGGCGATGACAGCGGGGTTGCAGTTGTAGATGAACACCGCACCCAGGCCAGCACCAAACTCGTCCTCAGGCTGCAGCACTTGGCCCAGTTGGTTCATGTTGATGTGCGGCGTGTCAGGGCGGACAAGGTGAGCCGCGCCCAGACGGGTTTTATTCAGCGCAAAGGCCCCCGATGTACTGAGCGTGCAGCCGCCACCGCGCCTGCGCCAGTCGCCCGTAAGCGCGGGCAAGAGCGTCACCGCCCGCAACGCCGCACCGCCGTGCTCATGGCGGGTCATGCCGTAGCCTACGCGGATAAAGGTGGGGCCATGAGTACCCATCTCGCGGGCCAGCGCCGCAATCTGCTCAGCCGCCAGGCCCGTAGCAGCGGCAGCGCGCTCTAGCGGCCACTGTTCGGCCTCGGCCTGAAATTCAGCATACCCCTGGGTGGCCTGGCGGATGTAGTCGCTGTCGGTAAAGCCCTGCCTGATCAGCTCGCAGGCGAGGCCCAGTGCCAGCGCCGTATCAGAGCCTGGGCGCAGCTTGAGGTGATGGTCAGCGTAGCGGCCCGTTTTGTTGAGGTAGGGATCAATGTGATAAATGACGGCGCCCTGCTTGCGGGCCTGGGTAAGCCAGGGGGTGAGGTGGCTGTGGGTGCTAAGGCTGTTGATTCCCCACAAAATAATGGTGCGGGCGTGCGGTATATCACCAAGTGGCACGCCGTAGCGCAGCCCGTAGCCCAGCTGCCAGGCCTCCGTACCCGCCGAGGCACAGATGGTTTCTTCCAGTTCGGGGCAGCCCAGCACGCGAAAAAGGGCATGTGCGTGCTGACCTTCAAGCAGCCCCATGGTTCCCCCGTAGCTGTAGCGCAAGATGCTGTGTGGCCCGCGCGTGCTGAGCAGTTCACGCATCCGCCCGGCGATCTCGTCCAGCGCCGTGTCCCAGCTGAGGCGCTGCCACTCGCCATTCACCTTTTTTTGTGGGTAGAGCACGCGCTCAGGGTGGTATTGCCGCGCTGGATAATACACCGTTTTGGCACAGGCAAAGCCCCGCGTAACAGGGTGGTCGGGGTCGCCCCCCACCTTGACGGCCCGCTCTGACCCGTCATTTTGGCGCTCTAGCGTCACCTTGAGTCGGCAAGCATCGGGGCAGTCAAGCGGGCAAGTGAGCAGTACATCGCGCAAAGCAGACATGGAAGCAGACATAGGCTCAGCATAGACTGTACAAGGAGGCTAAGGGTGGTTTGTGCAAGCGCGGCAGGGTAGGGCAGCACAGCAGAGCAGTATAGGAGAGTAGCGCTAGAGCAGTCTAGTAAACCTATGTCAACCATGGTTCCAGGGCCACCGCAGTTTATTTCAGAGGCAATCCGAATCCGTATCACCTCACTTTAATACAGCGCTGCCAACACGCCTCAAGTCTCAATCTGTATAACCCTCCCACCATCCACGACATGCCTGTCCAACCGCCCATACGCTTTTTCTGCAATGAGCGCACCATAAAGCTATGTTTCTCTCCCCCTGCACCGCTCAACATGCGCTCAACAAGGTGCATAACATACGCCATAAAGCATAATTATGCTTTATAATACGGAGATGGCGAGTAAAGAGCAGCTCAGTAGGAGCACTATCCGTGAAGCGAGCAGCCGTGAAGCGGTTAGCAAAGAGCAGCGGCAAAAGCGCATACAAGACATCATCGCCCGCGAAAACGTCGCTACCCAGAGCGAGTTGGTCGAGTGGCTGCACAAAGAGGGTGTAGAAGTGACCCAGGCCACCGTAAGCCGTGACATCAATGACTTGCGGCTGGTGCGCTTACCCATTGGCCGGGGCCGTCACCGCTATTCGCTGGCTCAGGTACGCAGCAACGAGAAATTGCACAGCGAACTGGCACAGATTTTTGAGAACTTTGTGCAAGACATTGACCGCGGCGAAAACGTGCTGGTCATCCGTACTGCTGAGGGCCACGCGTCTGGGGTGGCCTTGCTGCTCGACCGTCTGCGCCGCGATGACATTGTGGGTACGCTGGCGGGCGAAGATACCATTTTTGTGGTGGCCCGCTCAGTGGCGGAAGGCGAACTGCTGCTCGAAGAATTGCACGCCCTGATGCTGGGCTAACTGATGCTGGGCTATTGGGGAGGGCCAGATGTGCGGTCTGACCATCAAACCGTTTGATTTCTTGGACTATCTTGGGGTTTAGGAGCCTGACAGCCGGATTGCGGAAAAGCGTAGGCAGTGCCGTGCTGGAATGAAGCAGAGTGCGTATTATACGGATTCCGATTGATTTGGCGTACTTCCGAATCAATCAGGGCGGATGCGAATGGGAACAGCATACGGACTGTGCGGTATAGAGCCGCAGGCGGCGCTTTTCCGACTGTGGTGGAATTTAGCGCAGTCCGTATTACTGTTTTTCCTCTATCATCTTGAGGTACATCTGATATTGCGGGGCTGCGCCGAGCATGTTGTGCCCGCCGTCTACAGGCAAAATGACCCCAGTGATGTAACTTGCCGCGTCACTGACCAAAAAGAGCGCGGCATTGGCGATGTCTTGCGGCAGCCCAAAGCGTCCTAGCGGCACGGTGGCGCGCAAGCGGGCGCGGGTCTGTTCGTTGGGGGCCAGGCGGCTCATGCCCTCAGTGCCGTCAATAGGGCCGGGGATAATGGCGTTAACCCGTATGCCGCGCAGGCCCCACTCAACCGCCAGCGTGCGGGTCAGCGCGTCTACCCCTGCTTTGGCAGCGACCACATGGGCCTGCATAGGCACGGGAATACCATACGCGCTGATACTCAGAATGTTACCGCCTGGGCTGCTCAGGTGCGGGGCCGCCACCTTTATGGTGTTGTAGGTGCCCAGCAAGTCTATGTCCACCACCGTTTTAAACCCGTTGGGGCTGATGCCATCTACGGGCGCAGGAAAGTTGCCCGCCGCGCCTGCCAGCACGATATCATAGCCGCCAAAGTGGGCCACACTCTGGGACAGAGCAGCCTCTAGTGCCGCTACGTCGCGCACATCTGCCGATAGGCCTATCGCCTGCCCGCCCGCGTCTGCGATGCCCTGAGCAGCCCGCTGCGCTTTGTCAAGGTTACGGCCCAAAATGCTGACACGGCAGCCATGCGCCGCAAAACTCTGGGCAATGCCGAGATTGATACCGCTGCCACCGCCAGTAATCAGGGCGTGTTTGCCGGCCAGCAGGTCGGGGCGAAAGGTAGATTCTGGCTGTCCAGGGGTGAGGGTCATAGCGTTTATTCTAGAGGCTGAGGGAAAGGGATGAGCGATACGTATTCCGCTTTATTCCAGCACAGTCAGAAGCCGCACGGGTAGGGTTAAGGCAAGAGCGGGCCAACTTGCATACGGACTGCGCTAAATTCCACCACAGTCGGGAAGACACCACCTGCGGCTCTATACCGCGCAGTCCGTATGCTGTTCCCACTCGCATCCGCCCTGATTGATTCGGAAGTACGCCCAATCAATCGCAATCCGTATCACACCTCATCCAGCCGCATGTGCAGCGCGTTCCAGTCAGCGGCCTGTTGCATCCCTGGGCGCAGGGGCAGTGCGTCATTCAGCACCTGTTTGCTGCCTGACAGCGCGTGAGCAGGGAGCATGACCAGCTCCTCAGCGAGTGCTTGCGCCCGTGCAAAGAGGGCCTCGGGGGTGGGTAACACCTCGGTGACCAGACCAATCTGTTGGGCCTGCTGCGCGGTTATGGCCTGACCTGTGAGGGCCAAGTGCTGTGTCCAGCCTTTACCTATCAGCGGAGGTAAGCGCTGTAAGCCGCCCAGATCAGCCACAATGCCTAGGCGCACTTCGGGCAGTGAAAAGTGACTGGAGTCGCTGCACAGCCTAAAATCACAAGCGGCGATCAGCTCTAGCCCCGCACCAATGCACCAGCCATGCACGGCGGCAATAACCGGCACAGGCAGCGCAGCCAAACCGTCAAAGGCAGCTTGCATGGGCGCTACCACCTCCGCAAAGGCAGCCTTGTTGCCCAGTGCATTGCCTAGCGCAGGCAGGGTCGCGGCGACATCTAGCCCCGCGCTAAACAGTTCTTCGCCGCGCACAATCACAGCCCGCTTTTGCGCCAGCACAGGCAACACGTCCCTCATCTCAGCCCAAAACTGCGGCCCCATACTGCCCTTTTTGGCCCGCAAATACAGCGTGGCAATGTCGCCTTCCGTCAGTGTCAGTGCAATAGTGGTATACGTCATAAGACTTAGTGTAGAGGTATCTGCATGTGTCACCTAAATGTGTCACCCGAATGTGTCATCTGGATGCGCCATACGGATTGCCCCTTAGCGCAGTCCGGCGCGGCGCAGTTCGGCGTCGGCCTCAGCTTCTAGGCGGGCCTCAACTTCGGCAAAGGGGGCTTCTACCCGTGCGCCCGCTGCGGGCACGTGTCCGCCGCCGCCCAGAGCCACCGCAATATTTTGGGCGCTGACCGTGCCACGTGAACGGAGCGACAGCTTGACCACGTCGCCGTAATCTTTGTACATCACCGCCAGCTCAGCGCCGTCTGCGTTGCGCAGCATATTCACATACGACTCCACATCTTCCCAGGCGGCCCCCACGCGGTCGAGGGCGGCTTGGTCTATGCGCGACGACACGATAAGGCCATCGGGCGAAAACTGCATGGCACTTAGCACCTCCTTGAGCAGTTCGTAGTAGCGCCTGGGATTGCGGGCCAGTTGGTCGCTGATCCAGGCCAAGTTGGCACCGTATTCGAGCAACTGCGCCGCGTCGCGCAGCACCTGGGGCGTCGTGTTAGAAAAACGGAAGTTGCCCGTGTCGGTGCTCAGACCCAGCAAGAGCGGCGTGGCAATGTCAGCACTCCAAGCGACACTCAGGGCGGTCAGTACGTCTTTGACCATTTGGGTGGTCGCGGCTCGCGAAGGGTCAACCACGCTCAGCCCACCCGGGCGCAGGGCCGCTTCGCGGCGGTTGGTGCCGTGGTGGTCAATGTTGATCAGCGGGCCTGTGTAGCTCGCCACGTCAGCGCCCGCCACCCGCGCCGCGTCACTGCTGTCAACATCTAGCACCACCAGCAGGGCGTTCTCTGGCCAGTGTGTTAATTGGGGCAACAGCTCGCCCTCTTGCAGCAAAAAGCTGAGGTAGCGCGGCGGCTGCAAGTAGGTCTGCGCGTCATAACCTAGTGAGCGCAAAGCACGTTGTAAGCCCAGGCAACTGCCTAGTGCGTCGCCGTCGGGGTCAACGTGAGCCAAAATAACCACGGGGCCTCTGTGCTCCCGGAGTTGCTGCGCGGCTTGTTGAATAAGTACAGGATACTGCGGCTCGGCGGCATTGGCTGTGGCAGAAGAAGAGGACAAAGTCATATGGCCGAGTATAGACGTGCCTTCAGGATAAGGCGCCTGTACCCGCTACCTTCCCTTCATGCCCTGTAGTCGCCGCGCCACACCCGCTGTATAGTCCGAAAGTTCGCTGAGCAACTCGCTTACTTCGGCCCGCAGGTAGTAATGTCCGCCGGGCAGCGGCAGCAGCGCCATAAAGGGCGGACGGCTGAGGGTGTCAAGCACGCTGCGGAGTTCTACAGTATTGACCCCACTGCCCAGGCGCTGTGCCAGTTGTTGCGGATCTACCAGGGTGTGGGCGGATTGCTGCGCCAGGGTACTCAGCACATAGGTAAAGGTGCCGCGCTGTGCCAGGTACGCGCTGACCAGTTCGGCAATGCTCGCCACACTGCCCAGGTCAAAGCTGGGGGTGTTCCAGTAGCCGCGCAGGTCTATGGGGGTCAGAGGAGCCAGCCGTGCATGCTCTAGCAGGGCTGTGAGTGCTTCGTGGGTAAAGCGGGGCACGCCACTGGTATTTTCCACTTCCCAGGTGAGCAGCGGGTTGTAGGTGGCCTGGACAAAGGCGGGGTGGTGCATCTCAGACTCACTCAGGGCAATCACCACGTCGTAGCTGTAGGGCCCCAAATCGGCGTGCAGCCTCACGGGGCCAGCGCCAGAGCCGCCCAGGTAATCAAGCTGATAGCCCGTCAGCTGAGCCAGTTCTTCCAGCTGGCTTTGTACGCTGTCTTGGGGCGTATGGGTGGCTATGGTTGTGGGCCGCACCGGTTGAACAGGCGCAGGCTGAGCCGCAGCAGGCTGTTGTCTGGAAGGCTGAACCACAGGCCGCACCGCCGGAGTAGGCGGGATATTGGCGGGCGAAAGTCGCACAGGGGCGCTGGCTGCCGCCGTGCCACGTATCAACACATCAGCCAGGGGCGCACTGGGCGCACGCATACTCGCATCAGGCAAAGCACCAGTAGCGTCCATGTCACTGGGCACAAACTTTGCTTCGCCGGCCTCCATTAGGCCGCTCGTCTGTTCGTCTGTCAGCAATTCTGCGGGCAGCTGCAAGCGAGTGGCTTCGGGCCGGGCCTCGCCACGCACGGCTTCTACGCGGGTATGCTCTAGCTTATTGGCCTCGGCGTGCAGCATCTCAGCGCGGAAATTGGGCCGACTTTCACCCTGACGCACCTCGGTGATGTGCGTGGCGGGCAGGCGCTCATTGCCGCTCAGATTAGGAGAGCGGACTGCGCCCAGGTTGCCACTG
>JAGLBF010000024.1:0-4214 GCA_018260375.1 Deinococcus sp. | reverse complement strand
TTGCCACTGTGCCGCGCTTGTGGTCGTGTCTCTTCGGGCTGCCCGCCGCGCAACACCTCTACATGACCTAGTGCGGGCGACACTCCGGGTGAATTGGGCAGCGCCTCTAGGTGATCGCCGCTCAGGCGCAAGCTGTCTACCCGCACAGCTTCAGGGTGTGTAGGAGCTGTGTAGGCAGCGGGGGTGTATGGAGCAACATCATCACTGGGTTCATCAGCGTAAGTAGGCCAGTCATGCCCCTCAGCATTTGTTTCTGGATGACCAGAGGCTGAGCGCACGTCCTGCCCCACCAGTTGGTCATTGAGCCCCTGGTTACCAAGCCCCTGGTTACCGAGCAGCGAATCACTCAGGAGGGAATCATGAGGCACCAGCTCGCGCTCTAGCCGCACCTCACGCACATGTGGGGTGGCAGCGACCACCACGCGCCGCTGCGGAAACTCTGCCGAGTAACTGCCGTAGCTTGCCGTACTTTGCGGGCGTCCATAAGGCTTGGTGACCCCGCTCACCTGGTAGTCGGTGGGGCCTAGTCGCTCGATCAGCAGCACATCATTAACCTGTAAGCGCAGATTGTGGTACACGCTGCCCATGCCTATCAGGTGCCCGCCCGAACTGGTCATACGCACGGCATAATCGCGCCCCTGATCGTCACGCAGATGCAGCGGCTGTCCCGCGAGCTCAAGCGGAAAGAGGGGACGCAGGTATTTGGCAATGGTCAGCCGCCCTTCAAGAAGGCAGGGACGAGTAATAATGTAACGTGACTGAGGCATAAAGGCTCCCTAAAGTGATTTCCATAAGTGTAAGGAACTGGCGCGGCTATGTAAGCCCTGTCTCCTACGCTTTGCCGTATTGTACTGTTCCTGTAACAGCTCAGGCCATTTGTTCCCGTAAGTTGAGCATAAGACAGGTTCTGGTTAAATCAGCTCGCTTCTGATTGAATGAGGGCGGAGGCGAGTGGGAAAAGATACGGGTTTCCTGGTATGGAAGTACAGGCGGTGCTGTTCCAACTGCTCTCAAATGGAGCGCAGTCCGTAGAGCATCCTGCCTGTAGAACTTTGGGCAGGATGCTTTGTGTTTTAAATTTGTAGAGACGAGGTGGCCTGTGCGGTCGCTGATTTGGAAAGGTGAACAAAGAAAAACCCGCACTAGGCGGGTCTGTTGGTGCCAAGAACGGGACTTGAACCCGTACGCCCTTTCGGACGGCAGATTTTAAGTCTGCTGCGTCTACCGATTCCGCCATCCTGGCCCAGATGCCAAACGCAACGCAGAGTATAGCGGAAAACTGCACCAAGTGGAATGAGGCTGCAGGCGTCTAGCCTTTCCGTCATCTTCTACGCATTACGAACTTGAACCTTGTCCACAACGTGATAAAAGCAGGCCATCAGACAGAGCAAACAGTACAGACTTCATAACAAACTTCGCAGTGGCGCAGGCGGCCCCTTTCAGGTTGTGTGGACATGAAGTGCAGTCCGTATCAGTCCTCTCTGAGCTGTCCACGCCGCCGCCGCAAGGTGGTTTCTAGGCAGGTTATCAGGCCGTAAAACAACATACCCAGCAACACCAGCAAGGCCAGGGCCGCCAGTTGTCTGTCTTTTTGAAAGTACACGCCCGCTTGCGACACCAGAAAGCCCAGCCCCTTGACATTAGAATCCGTAAATTCCCACACCACCGCTCCAATAAGTGCCAGGCTAAAGGATAGCCGCAAGCCGCCCAGCAGCACCGGCAGCGCTCCGGGGAGTTCCAGGTGGGCAAAGCGCGCCCAGGCGCTTGCCCGCAGTGTCCAAAAGAGTTCGTGATAGCGCCTATCTACCTCGCGCACCCCAATGGTCATAGCGACCATCAGCGGATAAAAGGCACTCAGGGCCGACACGGTGACGGCGCTGCGTACTCCGAACCCCAGATAAAAGGCCAGCAGCGGGGCGAGCACCACAATCGGGGTGCTCTGACTAGCGACCACAAAGGGACTAGCAAAGCGCTCAAGCCAGGGCAACCGCGCCAGTAAGTAGCCCAGCACCATGCCCAGTAACCCGCCTAGCAATGTTCCCAGTACCGCCGTGCGCGCCGTAATTGCCAGCGCGCCCAAAAAGGTGGCCTGGTCACTGATAAAGCCCTGCCACACTTGCAACGGCGTGGGCAGCAGGTAGGGCGCGTTCAGACGCGAGGCGAAGAGGTGCCACAGCAGCAAGGCCAGCGCCACTGACAACAGGGGCCACAGGTCCAGGCGCGGGTGGGGGCGCTCAGGCGGCAACCAGTTGTAGGTGCTGTCGCCCGCACCCAGCAAGGTGCGCAGCTGCACCTCAAGTGCAGGTACGGGAACCGCCTGCGCCTGTGCCGTGCCTCTGCCCGTTTCCAGCACGGCCACCACCTGCCCGCCCGAAAGCACCGCCACGCGGTCAGCCAGCAGCACTGCTTCGTGGATAGAATGCGTCACCAATACGGTGGTCTGCCCGGTTTTTTCATGCAAGTGGCGCAGCTCGGCATTAAATCGCTCGCGCACCAACGCGTCCAAAGCGGCAAAGGGTTCATCAAGGAGCAGAATGTCACCTGCCTGAGCCAGGGCACGGGCCAGCGCCACCCGCGAGCGCATACCGCCCGAAAGTTGCGCGGGCAAGTAGTCGCTGTAGCTGCTCATACCCACCAGTTGCAGTGCCTGTGCGGGGCTAAGCGGGCCACCTGCGCCCAGTTCGTGCGGCAAGGCCACATTGCGCGCCGCCGTGCGCCAGGGCAGCAGCCGGTCATCCTGAAACACATAGGCGGTTTGCCCGCGCACCTCTATCTGCCCGCTATCAACCCCCGCATCAGGAACCGATAGACCCGAAATCAGTCGCAACAAGGTGCTTTTGCCCCCGCCCGAAGCCCCGATAATGGCCAACAATTCGCCGCGCCGCACGCTCAGGTTAACCCCGTTCAGCACCTTGCGCCCGCCCAGCGACAGCACCACACCACGCAGTTCAATGACAAACGGTTGAGTCGCAGGAGAGTCGGTTGTAGGCAACTCCGTTACAGGCAACTCAGTGCCAGCTTCAGATGACATCAAGCCTCCTGCCCAGCAGCACGGCAGTTGGTCAGCACAGGCGCTCGGCTCAGCCGCTCACCCGAAAGCAGCAAAGGGTACAGCGTGGGAGCAATATCGCTCAGGGCTTGCCAACCGGCCCGCAGCTCTGCAAAGGCCGGGGCGCACACAACAACGGTAAGCCAGGTTGCATTCAGGCACAGATGAGCACAGGAGGTGACGGGCGGCATCCCTTTAGCTTACTCTAAATCAGGCCGCCTTCTAAAAGGTAAACGCCCCAAAAGAAAGTTAATCTGATGTTGTTGAAGGGCCACGGCCCGCCTGCAGAAGCCGTACACTAAAGGCAACGGGTGGACTATCACCCCCCAAATTTTAGGAGGAATAAACATGACTATGGAATCCAATACCAAAGACCAACAGCGTTTGCTAACGGCCGCCGCTGGTGGCGCGCTGGCCCTTATAGGCATGCGTCAACGCGGCCTGAGCGGCATGCTCATCGCCGCAGCGGGCGGTTACCTGGTGTACCGCGCCGCCAACGGCACCGACATTGTCAGCCAAGTGACGGGTGGCGGCAGCAGCAGCAGCAAGCCTATCTTTGTAGAGCACAGCATAGTAATTGACCGCCCTGCTCAACAAGTGTACGACTACTGGCGCAAGCTAGAAAATCTGCCTCAGATTATGAGCCACCTGGAAAGCGTCACCGTGCTTGACGATCGCCGCAGCCGCTGGGTAGCCAAAGCGCCCCTGGGTACCCATGTAGAGTGGGAAGCTGAAATTGTCAATGATAAGCCCGGAGAGCGCATCGGCTGGCACTCTCTTCCAGGCGCCACTGTAGATAACGCAGGCAGTGTACAGTTTGAGAGCATGCCCAACGGCAGCACCCGCGTTCACGTGGCCCTGAGCTACCGTCCACCCGCCGGTCCTCTGGGTGCGGCTGTTGCCAAGCTTTTTGGTGAAGAGCCCAGCCAGCAGATTGCTGATGACCTGCAAAAGTTCAAGCAGACTTTTGAAGCCCAGAACAAGAACTGAGCGCCCCGGCCAAAAGAAAGCCGCCTGTTAATAAGGCGGCTTTCTTTTGGCTGGAGGGTCACCCCATGAGCGCCACCGACCTTACTCATACGGATTCTCAACCTGAACCTTCCTGAACTCTTTTAGAAACGTGGTGCAAGAAAGTCAGCGAGCGTAGCAAACAGTACGGACGTCA
>JAGLBF010000194.1 GCA_018260375.1 Deinococcus sp. | reverse complement strand
TTACGAGGGACACCAAGGCACAGACGCTCACAGTGCCAGCGGTCAAGGTTGGCGGAGCTACCTTAATTTTGAGTGAGGAGTAGGGGTTGAATTGAGGGCGGGCAAGAGCCTAGACTTGAATAACGATGCTGACGACCCTGACAACTGTTGCGCTGCTGGCTGGCGGTGGTATGCCTGCTTCCCGCCAGCCCACTCCGGCAGCGTCCTCAACACCAATTACAACGGCTTCAAATGGGATTATCTCTGTTCCTCTTCAGGTAGGCCAGAATTGCCCGAAGGACGATGTGGTTTGCGCCAGCGGTGAACCCGCACTCTCGCTAACCCAGATACGCTCCCTAGCCAAAGTCTTCGGGGTCAATGTCCGGCTTACGAAGGCTTCAACAACCTCACTCGTTACACTGAATCTGGAGTTTCCTAATGTCCACGTCAGAATCTACGGGATAGGCCTTCCCACTTCTTTTACTCTGAAAGGCGAATCCTACTACTCGGCCGGCTCTATCCTCAGCTTCCTGGCCCAGAGCAGCCCTAATGCCTTCTACACCGCCTCGCCACGTCCGCAGTTGCATACAGACCGGGTGACCGTGGATATGGGAGCCCTGCCCACGAACAAGGTAAAGTTCCTTTTCTCAGGGCTGGCGTCTCCCATCGTAGAGGCGCTATTGCCGGACACGCTCAGACCTACCGCGCCCTGCGAGAAGTGCGATATCCCTGGGGTCGCGTACAGCACGTGGAGTGACTTGCCGCCCCAGCGCCTTCAGACGAACCTGGCCCCGGGCGAGGTGGCTCTGCTGCTGACCTACAATCCGAAAAATTTTCGAGGTCTTAACCTTAACACGCCTTACGTCGCCGCGGTAGGTATCGTCGAGGCTGGCGGCTGGGTGAACTTTCCCGTAGAGAAACGGCCCACCCGCCTGGTGACAGACCCGGCACAATTGAGGCCAGACCCGCTCAACGCGGGAAATGGTCTACTGCTGCGGATGACAAATACGCCGCTGGGCCACCCAACAGAGGGGATTATTTCCATCAAATGAGGCCGAGTTTCACGCCCAGGCCAGAGCTTTGTGGGCGAATTGGGGGCCATTGAAAGCCAGCGAACAGACCAGTCTCTTGGCACCATTAACAGGCAAGGTGTCTTTGGCCTTCGCCCTGACCACGTTCCTTTCTCCTGTGCTGGCTGGTTGTGCATAACCCCCGTCTGTACCAGTGCCAATCTAAACAACTTGCCACAACCGCCATGTCGGCTCTCCTTCTGGGTCAGGCTCTGCGCTTTTCCATTAGGGCCTTCAGTCCAGTACGGCCCGCAATCCTGAGCAAGGCGAGCACCATATTTTCGTCAGGGTTAACCTGTTGACCACGCGCAATGCGGCGCAGAGCATCCTCATGCCAGAGGGTTTCAAAGGAACTGGACTGGTCAAGGGCTTTTACTCCAGTCTGAATGGGGCCGACTTCACTGCTCACAGGCTCGCCGCGCAGCACGCGCCCGGCGAAATCGGGGTCTAGGACGAGCGGGCGACCGAGGCCCACCATGTCCGCTGCACCCGATTGCAGGGCTTCACGGATGGTGCTGAGGTCACGAAAGCCACCCGTCACGCCAATTGGCGCACCGGAAATGTTGCGGGCCTGCTGGGAAAAGGCGGCAAAAAACCCTCCTCGCTCGCCCTGTCCAATCATCATCATAGGCTTTTCGTAAGTGCCTCCCGAAATCTCTATCAGGTCGCAGCCTGCCGCTCCCAGCGCCTGCACAACGTCTAGGCTTTCTTCTTCACTGAGTCCACCTCGCACAAAGTCAGATGAATTGAGTTTAACCGACACTGGAAAACGTGGCCCCACCGCCGCCCGAACCGCCGCAAAGGTTTCCAATAGAAAGCGGCGGCGGTTTTCGGGACTGCCGCCGTAGTCGTCTGTGCGAATGTTATGTTTAGGCGACAGAAATTGCGAATGTAGGTAGCCGTGCGCGGCATGAATTTGTACGCCGCCAAATCCTGCACGTTTCGCTAGGCCCGCAGCAGTGGCAAAGCGCCAGGTTAGATCGTGAATTTCTGCAACGGTAAGCTCGCGGGGTGGGTCAAAGGCACGGCCAAAGCTGCCTTCAAAGGGCACGGCGCTGGGAGCGACCGTCTCACGGTTCAGCCCACGTGGAGCCTGCTTGCCCGGATGGTTAAGCTGCATCCAGACCTGCGTGTGGCTGCGCTGCCCGCGCACTGCCCAGTCGTGAAATTCGGCGAGGTGGCGGTCATTTTCTAGAACCACATTGCCAGGCTCACCCAGGGCGTAGGCATCAATCATGACGTTACCTGTAATAAGCAGGCCAATGCCGCTCTCGGCCCAGCGTCCGTAGAGCGCTCCAAGCTCTGGGCGCGGTGCGCCGTCTGAGGTTCCCAGTCCTTCACTCATGGCTCCCTTGAGCAAGCGATTGGGCAGTACGGTGCCGCAGGGCAGCGTCAGAGGATCTTGCGGTGTGGTCATTATTTCTCCTTGAGTCAAAACCGCTAAGCCCAGATACAGGCGTAGAGATTGGGATAGTTTTGGATCGTTTATTTTTCTGGGTTGGCGCGGCCTTCTACCCTAGGTCACCTTTCTCGGCGCTGCTGAGGCAGAAGATTCAGTTATTCTAAATCATTTAGCCCGTGCCTGAGCTGAAGGTAGACGGCGATTAGGCGTTGACTTTTTATAATAGAATAGAAATGAGAAAGGGACGGGTGTTATGGACTATCCCAACCTTGATTGTATGGATTCTATGCCAATTATTGAAGCCCTTCCACTATTTAGAGTCCATCCAAAGGGCTGCATTCAGCATTTCACGAATAGGATAAATGCGTTGTGGTGCGTCTTCAGGCAATAAAGTGAAGTAAGGCAGCATGAAAATATAGGTTTCATCATCTAGTTCGCTTGAATAGGGTTTGTGGCTTATACCCTACGTCTATTTGTTATGTAGAAAACATAAAATACTACCTAAATTTCAAATGCCTTGCTGCCACCCTCTAGACATATGGCGGGGCTTACTTGCTACATTCCAAAATCCGCTTCTAATTCCAGAATTCACGCGCTGAACAGTTGCCCTTGATTTATTCTGACCGCAAAGCTATAATTCAGCTGTAAGGAAAAAGCATTCACTGAGCGAGCATTATTGCTTTTCCTTGTCTTGTTTTAAAGAGTTCCCTTTAACTTAAAACGGAGGAATAAAATGTTTAACATTGAAACCATCAAGTATTTGCAAACGCTGAAGGGTAGCCCCAGCGTCACGATTACCCTACCTACTTACCGCACCGCGCCCGATAACCAGAAGGACGCCATTCGGTTGAAGAATCTGGT
>JAGLBF010000193.1 GCA_018260375.1 Deinococcus sp. | reverse complement strand
GCAGTTGTAAGAATAAACCTTAGCGACTATTTGTATGAACTTAGCTAAGTCCTAGCGCAGCTCCAAAGGTGCCGCCTGCGCTGCCGCGAAAGGCGTATTACTCATCACTCATTCGCGCGTGCTGCGCCATTTGCACTTCACCAAACGGGCGGCCCTGCGGGAAGTGTGTGGTAAGCAAGTCCACCGCGCCGCGCACAGGCATGCGCTCAGCGGTGCGGCCCTGCGTAGCGAGCAGGTCGATAAAGCTGTTCATCACCGCCACCTCGCCGTGTACTGTCCAAATGTGAGCCTGACCGGTGGTAGACAGCCAACTGAGCAAATCATCCTGGTCAGCGTGTGCCGAAAAACCACCGATGGTGTGGATGTGCGCGCGCACCGCAATGTCTTCGCCCAGCACATGCACGTGGCTGGCCCCGCTCACAATCTGACCGCCGATGCTGCTGGGCGACTGATAACTGACCACCACAAGGCTGGTGCTGGGCTTCCAAAGCTGGTGCTTGAGGTGGTGCTGGATGCGCCCGCCCGACATCATGCCGTTGCCCGCCAGGATAATAGCTGCGCCGGTATAGCGGTTGATTCGCTGCGACTCCTGGCTGCTGGTCACCACATGCAGGGTAGAGGGCCAAAAGGGGTCTTCGCCGTCGTGCAAAATCTGGCGCACTTCAGAGATCAGCTCATCACCGTACTCAAAATATTCGTGAGTGGCCCTTGCCGCCATTGGCGAGTCAAGAAACACCGGCACACGCGGCACTTCGCCGCTATCCATCATCTGTTTGAGAACATACAAGATAGTCTGCGCCCGCTCAATAGCAAAGCTGGGAATCAGGATCTTACCGCCCAGGGGAATGCTCTCGCGCAGCGCGTTGGCAAACTCTTGCAATGTTTCAGGCAGTGGTCTGTGGGTGCGGTTAGCGTAGGTGGTTTCTATCACCACCGCGTCGGCCTCTGGGGGCGGCGTAAAATCTTGTTGCAAGCCGCTCTCACGGTTACCCAGATCGCCCGAAAAAATCACGCGGCCTTCGGGGGTATCAGTGACCAGGTAGGCACTACCCAAAATGTGCCCTGCCCGCTCAGGGCGAATGTTGAGCTTTTCTAGGGTCAGAGTTTGGCCAAATTCAAGCAGCGGCCGCATCAGGGCCACCGTGCGGTACACGTCTTCTTCGTCGTACAGCGGCTGCGGCACTTCATGCTCCTGCCCCATGCGCCGCGCCTTTTGTAGGTCCTGCTTGTAGCCCTCTAGCTGCAAACGGGCGCTGTCAAGCAACACGGTTTCAGCCAGTTTAAGCGTGGGCGGCGTGCAATAAATGCTGCCCCGGTAGCCGCGCTTGACCAGCAGTGGCAACCGCCCCACATGGTCAAGGTGCGCGTGCGTCAGCAAAACCGCCCGCAAGGCTGCGACTTCAAAGGGAAACGGCTCTGTGTTGCGCGCTTCTAGGGCCGCGTCACCCTGAAAAAGCCCGCAGTCTATCAGGTACTGTTTGCCGCCGACCGTGAGCAGGTGGGCGCTGCCCGTCACCGTACCCGCTGCCCCCAAACTTTGAAGTTGCATGGTCAATATGTTAGGGCAAAATGCTGGCGGGTGTTCAGCGCTTCAACACTGGAGCATCAACACTGAGCCGACAACTCTGAGCCGACAATACTGGGCCGCTCTTATATGCACGGCCCAGTACGGAAGCGCAGTCTGTATTATCTCTTCACCTGCATTACCTGTTGATCTGCCAAAAATCTGACCTTATTACCCCCGCCAGACGCCCCCCAGAGGTGACTAGAGGTGATAGGAATGTCAGGTTAGGGGCTGTACACTGCCGTGCATGAACAGCATAAACCTAGATGACTACCTCAGCGACCTAGGGATTACTCAGGACGAACGGCCGCCCACAGCACACCTAGCAGTACCTAAAGACGGCTCCGCACTCACCGAACTAACCCCGCAAGTGGCCTTTAAGCAGTTTATGCAGGGACTGGTGCGGCGGCTAGGCAGTGACTACCAGGTCAGCGTGCGTGAGATTGAACCAGGCGTGTTAGAGGCTGAAATCACCGGTGAACGCGCCAATAAACTGCCAGGGCGCGACGGACAAGTGCTTCATGCTATGGAAACTCTGGCTTACGCGGTACTGACCCGGCAATTTGGCCCCAGCGACGTCAAACTGCGGGTAGACGCGGGGGGCTACCGGCAGCGGCAGAGTGAAACCCTGGCGAGCCTCGCCGAGCGCCTTGCCACCCAAGTCGCTAAAAGTGGCGAGGCCCACGAATTACAACCCATGAACGCTTCCGAGCGGCGTATCATTCACTTGGCGCTCAAAGACAACCCCTTGGTGACCACCGAGTCACATGGCGAGGGCAAGGGGCGGCACCTCATCATCTTGCCCAGATGACCACACCTCCTTTGACAGCTGCTGTGCCTACCCATGCCCAGGCCCAGCAGCTGATCAGGCAACAGCTCAAGGCGGCGGGCATCACCTCAGCAGATAGCGAGGCGCAGCAACTCCTGAGCGGGGTACTGGGCCTGACCCGCGTGCAGCTAATAACGCGGGCCGGCCAATTGCTTACGCCTGATCAGTGGCACACCCTGCAAGACCTAGCCCAGCGCCGCAGCCAGCGCGAGCCGTTACAGCACCTGCTGGGCCAAGTGGAGTGGGCCGACTTGGTTCTTAGTGTATCGCCCGCCGCGCTTATTCCCCGCCCCGAAACTGAGGTGCTGCTTGAGTTGGCCTGCCAAGAGGTGCGCCGCCTGGCCCTTCCTAGCCCCAGATTACTAGACGTAGGCACAGGCACGGGGGCGCTGGCGCTGGCGCTCAAGCACCGATTTCCAGCGGCGCAAGTGACGGCAAGTGACATCAGCCTGCCAGCACTGGCTTTGGCACGTCACAATGCCCAGCAAAGTCACCTTCATATTGACCTGGTGCATTCTGACCTGCTCACCGACCTCACCGGCCCCTATGCCGCGCCATTTGACCTGCTGGTGAGCAATCCGCCTTATCTGCCTGCCAGCGACCAACCCAGCGCCCAGCCTGAAGTGCAGTACGACCCCGCCCTGGCTCTCTACGGCGGCCCCGATGGGCTGAGCCTGGCGCGCCGGCTGTGCCAGCAAGCCCCCGCCGTCCTCGCCGCTGGCGCTCCCCTATTGTTAGAGCTTGACCCCCGCAACGCCCTCACTCTGACCCAAGAGCTGCGTGCCCAGGGCTGGAGCGCCTATCTGGAGCCTGACCTTACAGGCCGTGAGCGCTTTGTGGTGGCGCATCTGCCTCATACAGATTCCGAGTGAACTGTACTCAACACGCGATGATACGGATTCCGATTGATTTGGCGTACTTCCGAATCAATCAGGGCG
>JAGLBF010000192.1 GCA_018260375.1 Deinococcus sp. | reverse complement strand
ATGTATCATTGCCGCTTTCAACTTGCGCTTCCTTGACCTGTCAGAGTTTCGACCATCTGTCAACCCCTAATCGCCGTAGTTAGACAAAGTTCATCCCTTTCCGCTAAGGTAAAGCCATGCAAAAACACACTTCTATTACAGTTTTTACGGCGGCTTTACTGCTTATCAGTTCGGTACAAGCGGCCTTATGGGGCGGAGCTGACCTGCGTACCAACGGCTTAGACCTGCACGTGGGTAAGTCACTGCTGGCTGTGCCTATACTCGCTACAGCAGGAGTAGAAGGCGGCTTGGGCTACAGCACAGGTAATAGTGGAAAGCAAGTACACGTTGGCGTTACCCTGCGCGATATTAACCTGCCATTTAGCAGCACTGACGCGTATGTGAGTACGGGCGTGTCGTACCACACGGCGACCAAAAATGGCAGCAGCAATGGCCTGGGCCTGTACACCGAGGGCGGCGTAAGCGGCAACTTGCTGAGCGGGCCGCTGGGCTGGCGGGCGGGCATTCGGTCAGATTCCAAAACGGGCCTGAGTGCTGGAATAGGTGTAGAAGTCAAGTTTTGATAGGTGGTGCTGGTTGATAGCTAAAGATGAGGGAACACCATTTACCAAAAGGCTACACCAAAGGGTGTTCAGAATATCTTTCAGCTCTGAACACCCTTGTGGTCATCAGTAAGATACTGTCAACGTGTCTTACTTTTTATCTTCGGGCTTGCTGGTGTCGGCTGGTTGAACATCGCCAGGTTTTGCATCAGCGGGCTCGGCTGCAGCTGGGGTTTTGATGGCAGCAGGCGCGTCGGGTGATGGCGTACCAGCGGCGGCGCTGGCGTTGGCCTGGGCGGGCTTAGAAGCAGGGGAAGGGGTGGCGTAGGGAGGCATATCTTCTATCCACAGGCTGCCGACCATTTTGCCCGCTTTGCGCAGGTAACTGGCAGCTTCAGGACTTACGCCTTCAAGAGCGTCAGCAACGCTATTGCGTATATTGGGCACCATAACCACTGCGCCGGCACCGGCCAACAACACCAGGGGCACCACTGCGCCTAGTACAGAGCCGCTGTTGCCGCTATTGTCCTTGCGGCGCACACTGGCGAGTTGCAAGGGGCTATCACGGCGCACCGCTTGCTTGGCCAGTTGTTTTTCCAGGCGGGCAATTTCTTTTTGGTAGTCACTCAGCTGCTTACGAGTGGTCTTGTCCAGTGTTTGTACCTTGTGGTGGGCGTCTTTTTGCAACGACATCCAGCTTTTGCGCGCTTCTTTTTGGGCCTGGTTCGCCTTTTTGCTAAGCTGACGGCGGTTTTCGTCAACAAATTCTTCGGCGGTACCCAGCAGACCTTGCAGGCTCCTGTGCGCGTCTTTTTTGGCATACTGGGCTTTTTTGCTCATTTGGCGGCGGGTGTCTTCGGTTTCTTGGAGCAAGGTCTGGCGGCGGTTGTCCACTTCTTCTTGTAGCTCAGCCAGGTAGTCTTGCAAGTCATCTTGCACCACTAGGGCGCGTTTGCGGGCTTCGTCGGTCAGGTCGCTGGCACGGGCAGCCACATCCTTGGCGACGGGTTTTACGGTTTCGTCAAATAGGACATAGGCGTTGTCCAGGGCGTCGCTTGCCGCGTGTATCACAGTTTTGCGACTTGCTGGTGACATCAGCAGGGCCGCAGCACCGCCAAGCAGTAATAAAGTACCTTTCGAAATTCCACTGTTATTAGACATAAAAAAAACTCCTTTGGTGTATACCTTCTCTCTATTGTGAACGCACTGACCAAAATCTACCAAGTCATTTATCTTATACTCAGCTTAAGGTGGGCTTAAGTCTTTTCTAAAAGTGCGCCTGATACGCATTCCGCTTCATTCCATCATAGCTCCAGAGGTACCTACTGCGCTAGCGCGAACGGCGTACTTTTTACTACGCCCGCTGAGCTTCTTGCACCGCGTTGTAAGCACAGTTCAAGTTGCAGTCCGTATGACACGGCCTTAAGACCGCCGTATATGCAGCACTTTAAAGCCTGACTCGCGCACTACTTCGCGTACGTTGGCCCAGCTAAGCTGTTTTTCGTAGGGCAAAAAGTCGTTGGCCACGATGTAGGCTTCGCCGTCAGGACTCAGGCGGCGCTCTATGGCCCGCAAAAACTCGGCGGCCACATCGAGCACCACGCCGCGCCCCACATGAAAGGGCGGGTTAGACAAGATCAGGTTGTAGGTTTGGCTGCTCAAGGCGCTGTCCACGTCGCTGTGTAGCACTTCACCCGTCAGGTTATTGGCCGCGAGGGTGGTTTGTGCACTGTGGACACTTTGTAAGTCGCTGTCAAGCAGTGTGGTGACTGCGCCGCGCTGGGCTGCCCACGCACCGATGATGCCTGCGCCGCAGCCCAGGTCAAGCACGGTCTGGCCCGCGACCTTTAATCCGTCTAGCACTAAAGCGTCTAGTACCTCTAGCAACATGCGGGTAGCCTTATCTGGTTTGGCAGCGCTAAAGACCCCTGGCAGGCCCACCACGCTCAGGTCGCCGTGCTGGTACTGCTCGGGCGCAGGCTGGGCGGGGGTTGGCCCTGGGCGGCGGATCAGGCGGGCTACGCGCATGCCGTCGTCGCGGCCTATGGTTTCGCCCGTGCCAAAAAGTTGGCTGGCTTGGCGCACATAGCGGTCAAAGCCCTTGTCTTTGTCGCCTGCTAGGTACAGCGTGCCGCCTACCTGGGTGCTGGCATGTGCCCAGGCAATCTGGGCCTGAATGTAGCTGTTGCCTCTGTCACCTGCCAGCATCAGGCACACGGTGGGGGCGCGCTCTTGCGGCTGCCCTGGTACGGCGGCAACAGCCGGTATGCCCGCCGCGTGCAGGGCGCTGAGCGCCGGGGCCGAGCCTTCTACGGCCCGCAGTGTGACATTGGGCAGGCTGGCAAGCAAGCCGCCCTGGGCGCTCAGGTCAAGCACCTCACCGCGCACACGGGCACGCAGCAGTGTCGCCACGAGCAACACCTGAGCCGGGTCTACCCCTGGCGCGCCGCGCACCCCCGCTTTGGTCATGGCGCGCAGGCGGTCAATATGGTCGGGCAGCTGGGCAGGGTAGACAGTAAAGTAAGGCAGGGCGTTACTCTGTGTGACGCTGGTGGTGTCATTGGGGTCAGCTACTGGCGTGCGCCGCAGCTTAAGTTTGGCCGCTTTGGGTTTGGTGGATGTGGTATTGGATGAAGCAATCGGGGCGGGGCGTTTCATGCTAGCCAGTGTAAGGGCTATGGCGCTGAGCGGTCAGCCTTGGACAGATCAGGCAGAGCAAGGCAGCGGCAGAGCTAGGTACAACTACCGTGATACGGATTCCGATTGATTTGGCGTACTTCCGAATCAATCCGAGCGGATGCG
>JAGLBF010000191.1 GCA_018260375.1 Deinococcus sp. | reverse complement strand
GAGCCACAGGCGGCGCTTTTCCGACTGTGGTGGAATGGAGCGGCAGTCCGTATGAGGCTGTGCTGGAATGGAGCACAGTTCGTATCAGGTTTCCACACGCTCCCGGCCCTGCTCATGGTGCAGGCGGTAGAGGTCGCGTGAGGCCCGCTCGATAAGCTCACTGGGATAGGTAAGGCCCGCACTCAGCGCTTTGCCAATGCTGACCTGTACAGGCACGTTGCAGTAGTTTAGGCTGGCAAGTTCTTGTTGAACTTGGGCCTCTTGTTGCTGCAGGTCACTGAGGGTAGCGCCCTCCAGCAGCAGCACAAACTCGTCAGCACCCCAGCGAAAGACCAGATTGTGCCGCCCGCGCCCCGTTTTCAGGGTGTTGGCCAGTTGCCGTAGTACGGTGTTGCCTGCTACTGGGCCATAGTGCTCATTAAACTGATGAAAGTCATCAATCGTTATAAGCAGTAGCCCCAGCGGTTTACTGCCGCGGGCGTCCCAGCGGGTTTCTATGGCAGAGGTAAGGGCCAGGCGGTTGCCCAGCCCTGTCATGGGGTCAAGGCGCTGCGTTCGGCGGGCTAGAATGCCGTGTTCAACCAGCACCAGACTGCTGGACAGCACCGCCACCATCGACAGGGTGATGCTGGGAAACAGCAGGTGAGCTGTAAACGCCGCTATGCCCAGCAGCAACGTCACTGCCGCCAGCACAAAGCCCCAGTAACCGCGCAGGGTGACCGTCAGCAGCGCTACGGCGGCGCACAGCAGCAATCTGAGCCAGTGGGTTAAAGGCAGGTAGGGCGCTTGCAGCAGGCTTTCTACAGCGCGCGCTTGTAATACCACACCAGGAACCTCGTGCAAGGCGCTGTCCAGCAGGGTGGTGCCGGGCAAACCACTGGCAGTTACGCCAATGATAACCGCCTTATTTTGCAGATCAGAGTAACGGATATTGCCGCTGAGCAAGTCCTTAAAAGACACCACGGGCAGAGGTGTGCGCGGGTAGCGCAGCAGGTGGGGGGTGGTATTGAGGGCCACAGGCACGCTGAGCTGTTTGGCGATTCGGGTGCTGATAGCAGGCCACAGTGTTCCGTCTACGTCAGGATAAGCCGTCTGAAAATAACTGGTTTTGCTGCCCGAAACGCTGCTGAGCAGATTCAGCCCCGAAACGCCGCTGAGGGTATTCCAGCGCGTGGCACTGGGTTCTTGCGTGGTCGTCGCCAGCACCACATTGGGCGTGTTGTTGAGGGCACTGGCCAGTGCTTCATCACCAGGGGCAGGGGTGTCAAGCAGCAAGTCTAGGGCGATGACTTTGGCCCCCGCTATGTGCAGGGTGTCTATAGCGCGGGCGTACAGGCTGCGGTTCCAGTTGGTGATGCGCCCGTAGTCGCCTAGGGTGTCGTCATCTATACCCACCACCACTACAGTGCCACTGGACTTGGCAGGCAAGACCACATTCAGCACGTCCCAAAAATACACGTTGAAGGGAAGCAAACTGCCCACACTGAGGGCCAGTAACAGGGCCAGCGGCGCAGTGAAGCGCAGCAGAGAGGGTTTACCGCTGGAGCTTGTCATCGCTTGCCTTGCTCTGATTGCCTGCTTGGTCAGTGGCGAGCAATGTGACGGTGTCTTGGGCCGCAGATTGTGCCGCAAACACCCATTCAAAAGGTGTAGCCTTGTTGACCAGACTCGCTTGGGCGGGGTTGAGGTGCTGGGTGTACTGCCGCTGTCCGCCGTCGCCTGACTGCACGGTAATCTGCACCGTGACAGGCAACTGGTCGCTCAGGCTGCCCATGATGCGCAGCATACGCCCCCGCCGAATGACACGCAGCTTGCCAAAGGTGGGGGGCTTCCGGTCTATCACCATGTGGCCCTTGATGTTCCTGGTTTTGCCAAAGCGCTTTGCCAGGATGTCCACGTGGTAATGGCCTTCAGGCAGGTCGCCCTGCAGGCGAAATACGGCCTGCGGCACCGTGCTAGGCGTGGTAGGTCTGAGCAGTATGGGCGGCAGGCTGCGGCTACCTTGCGGGGTAAGCGTGGCGATGATCTGGCTGGTAGGCTGGCTATGAATAGTGAGATCAAGCTGCTGCTGGGCATAGGGTTGGGGGCCGCTAGGCCAGTCAACGCTCAGCAGCAAAGGCGCGTTGTGCGCCGCGTCAAGCGCCTGGTTGTCTAGGTCGCTCTGGTCGATTTGCAAGGGGGTCAACTCACCGCTGGGGCTTATTTGCTGCCCCTGCGAGAGCGGTAAGTCTCCGCTGGTGGGCAAGACCACCTGGCCCTCAAACACCTTGACCAGGCCGCTGCTGTCTACCCTGAACTGGGTGCCGCGCACAGCGGTAGTCACGGTGGGCGTAGTGATTTGATAGCCTCCTTTCCCCTTAGCCACCACGTTCCAAGCGCTACCGCGTAGCAGTTTAAGCTGCACTTCACGGCCCCGCGAGGTCTTTTCTATGCTCAGCACGCTCAGCGCACTTTGCGGCTGCAAGCGCAAGTAACCTCCACCCGAAAAGCTGATCTCGGCCCAGGATTTATCAAAGGTGCTCAGCGTTTGCCCAGGGCGCAACTCTTCCACGGGCTGCACGGTATGACTGCTGCCATCGGTATTTTGCAGTATGACCGTGCCACTCACGGCTTCTATCTGCGCGTTGCCCGCCCCCACAAAGCGCGCCAGATACCAGGGGTCACTTTCAGTAAAAGGGGAGACTTTGAGGGTCTTAAGGTTGTATTGTAGACCACTATTCAGCGTGCTGACCTGGGTACCTACCGCTATACGCAAGCTGCCGTCTATCACCGCGATGCGCTGCTCGTTTCCCCGCAAATCTACGCGCACTTTGCCGCTATTAAAATAGTGCACGCCCTGCACATAAAACTTGCCTTCACCTTGAAGATAAAAATTGCCCGACATGAAATTAGGCTCGTTTTGGTACAGCTCCAGCGCCGAGCTGCTGCCCATCAATACCTGCGCCGATGCACCATTTTGAAAGGTCGCGCGTCCTGTACCCGTTCGCAGCGCCTGCGTCACATTATCGCCGCTGCGTGCTGTTTGCCATGTGGTGCGCTGCTGCTCTACCGTGCCGCTCACATCACGCAACACCAGTTGGGCGCCTGCTACAGTGGTGCAAAGTAAACTGACGCACATAAAAATAGTAGGCAGAAAGACGGGGGCAAAACGCTTCACCCTTACAGTATAAGAAGCTAGTCTGACAGGGATCTTCTATGAAGGTATTGGGACAGGCAGTGAAAAGTGTATAAAATTCTACTATGCTAATGGCGAGAAAGGCTAGGCAGCTTGAGAGGATAAGCCTTTAGCGTGAGGTCATACGGACTACGCTTCCGTTCACGCTACACCCAAGTGCTCTCCCAGATACCC
>JAGLBF010000190.1 GCA_018260375.1 Deinococcus sp. | reverse complement strand
TGATTTTGGGTGGCACATACGGCTGAACCCAAGCGGCCAGAAGGGGGAGGGCTTCAAGGATCGGCATAGAATCGAGATCGGGACAGTCCATTACACCTTTCCCTTTCTCATTTCTGGCCCGAAATATCAACCCCTAATCGCCGTATTATGCAAAATGACAGAAGTTGATATGACACCTTTACGGCTTATCTATATTACAGGCGGGGCGCGCAGTGGTAAAAGCCATTTTGCCGAGGCGCAGGCGCAGGCACTGGGGTTGCCCGTCAGCTACCTTGCTACCGCCCAGCCTTTTGACAGCGAAATGGCGCAGCGCATTGCCCGCCACCAGGCCGAGCGCCCCGCCGAGTGGCTGACAGTAGAAGAGCCGCTGGCAGTTGCTCAGGCCGCCGCGCAGGTCAGCACCCCCGTCTTGCTCTTGGACTGCCTGAGCCTGTGGGTCAGCAATATGCTGCTGGCAGAATACAGCGACGCGCAGATGCTGGCTGCGGTGGATGAGCTGCTGGGGGTGCTCGGCGCTCGCGGGGGACAGAGTATCTTGGTGAGCAACGAAGTGGGCTTAGGTATCGTACCTGACAACGCCCTGGCGCGGCGCTACCGTGACGTCCTGGGCTGGGTCAATCAGCGTGCAGCGGCACAGAGTCACGAAGCGCATCTTCTGGTGAGCGGGCTAAGCGTGCGCCTCAAATGAGGCAGGTAACGGTAGTTTGCCCACGCGGTCAAGAGCCAGGTGTCCATGTACATATAACTACGTATTCCGATTAAATCAGGTCGTTTCTGTTCTAACGAGGGCGGATGCGAGTGGGAAAAGATATGGGCTCCCTGGAATAGAGCGCCGTCCGTATAAGGCACCAAGATACACGCCCCCCAATTCCACTACACTACCCAGCATGACCCTTCCCGACCTGCTCACCCGCATTCAGCCCGCCGACCACAGCGCCATGCACGCGGCAAGGGTACGTCAGCAGCAGCTGACCAAGCCCCCTGGCGCGCTGGGCGACCTAGAAGACATTTCGGTGCGGCTGGCGGGTGTGTTTGCCACGCCTACTCCCCGGCTCGGCGGCGCGGCGGTGGTGGTGTCAGCGGGCGATCACGGGGTAGCTGAGGAAGGCGTGAGCGCCTTTGTGCAGGCGGTGACGATGGCGATGGTCAACAACTTTTTGCTTGACACGCCCGCTGGCCCAGGTGGAGCCGCTGTAAATGCTCTGGCCCGCAGACTCGGCACGCAGGTGTATGTGCTGAATGCTGGCGTTGCCGCTGCGCTGCCTGACCACCCGCGCTTGGTCAATACCCCTGTGCGGCTTGGCACCCGTAACCTGCGCCAAGAAAGCGCTATGACCCGCGGTGAAGTAACAGCGGCGATACTGCTGGGTGCGCAGCTGGCGCAACAGGCCATCGTGAACGGGGCCGACTTGGTGATAGCGGGGGAGATGGGGATTGCCAACACCACCGCCGCCAGCGCTGTGACAGCGCGGATGCTAGGGCAAGCGCCTCAGGCCGTTACAGGGCGCGGTACGGGCCTAGACGATGCGGGGCTAGCCCACAAGGTCGCCGTGGTGAGTGACGCGTTGGCCCGGCAAGGCAGCCAGGTGAGTGACCCGCTGGGCGTACTCGCTGACCTGGGCGGTCTGGAGATTGCCGCCATGCTGGGTGTCATGCTACAAACGGCGGCAGAGCGCCGCGCTGTGATTGTAGACGGCTTTGTTGAAGGCGCGGCGGCGCTGGTGGGGGTAGCCCTCTGTCCACCCCTGCGGGATTACCTGTTTGCAGCTGGCCTGTGTGCCGAGCGTGGACACAGCGCGCAGCTAGAAGCACTTGGCCTCAAACCGCTCTTTGCACTGGGCTTGCGCCTGGGGGAAGGCACAGGCGGCGTGCTGGCTGTACCTCTCTTGCAAGCGGCGGCGGCAGCGCTGAGCGATATGCTGACCTTTGAAGAAGCGGGAGTGCCCAACAGCTGATGGCAAGCGCCCGAATCTGTTTCATACCGCTCATACGGACTGCGCTCCATTCCACCACAGTCGGAAAAGCGCCGCCTGCGGCTCTATACCGCGCAGTCCGTATGCTGTTCCCACTCGCATTCGCCCTGATTGATTCGGAAGTACGCCAAATCAATCGGAATCCGTATCAGCAGTTTCCTGTCTACCAGCAGTGGTTATTCAACTGTATAGTTGGTCGGTGACTCAACCCCTTTGACTATGCCCGCCATACCTCCCACTGACTGTTGTGCTGCCCTCACGGCTGGCGGGCAGTCTCGCCGCTTTGGGCGTGACAAGGCGCTGGCCTACTGGCAGGGGCGCACGCTGCTTGAGCACGCTGCGCTGGGTTTTGCGCCGAGTGCTGAGCGGCTGCTTATAGCGCCTGCGGGCAAGTATCACCTGCCAGGCTGGCGCACCGTCCCCGACTTGCACCCCGGTGAGGGGCCACTGGCAGGCCTAGAAACCGCTTTGTCTTATGCTCCTGCGGGCTGGGTCGCCTTTGCGGGGGTGGATATGCCCCGGCTGGATAGCCTTTACTGGCAAGCCCTTTGGCAAGCCCGAACGCCTAAAGCGCTGGCAGTTATTGCCATGCATGAGGCGCGTCCGCAGCCACTGGGCGCTTTATATCACACTGATTTGCTGCCCCGCGTCCGTGCTTTGCTGCTCAGCGGTGAGCGCCGCCTCAGACTCGCCGCCCCCCCAGAGCGCACAGTGCTGGTAAATGGGCTGTCAGCCGCCTATTTTAGCAACGTGAATACGCCTGACCAACTGACGGCACTGTAACTGACGGCGCTATAACGGGATGCAGCCTGGCAGGTTGGGCAGGCGTACAAGACAGGGTGGTAGACAAAAAGGGCTCTGTAATACGGATTCCGATTGATTCGGAAGTACGCCAAATCAATCCGAGCGGATGCGAGTGGGAACAGCATACGGACTGCGCTAAATTCCACCACAGTCGGAAAAGCGCCGCCTGCGGCTCCATACCGCGCAGTCCGTATCAGTAGCACGATTGCTGGTCAGGTTCACGACTTAACGGAAGCAGGGTTTGGACGTATGGCAAGGCTTATAAGCATTACGGAAAATTAGTTATAAGTATATCTTCTTAGTTTGCCATAGGCCAGGCAACTAGGGCAATCAGATTATAAGGAATTAAACGGAATCCGTATTATTTGCTATTTTCCAGAATTCGCTTCTGGTTCCCGCACTTACGCGCTGAGCAGTTACCCTGCAACACCACTTTGAGCCAAATCCTAGTAGCGTATTTGGCCTTGTCGAAGAATGACGTGCTTTAGCGCGTATCCCGACTTTTAGTCGTTCTCTTAGACCATATCCGAAAAGTGGTAAAATAGGGCTATGACGACTACGCAGGCCCATCAGAAAGAGATAGAT
>JAGLBF010000189.1 GCA_018260375.1 Deinococcus sp. | reverse complement strand
CCGTATGCTGTTCCCACTCGCATCCGCCCTGATTGATTCGGAAGTACGCCAAATAAATTGGAATCCGTATGATACGGACTGCGCTTTGTTCAATCAGAAACGACCTGATTTAATCGGCAGTCCGTAGAAAAGGGGAGATTGTCCGGGCGTTTCTTGCTACTTTATCCCCACACTCACATATTTGGTATTCACGTATTCTTCTAGCCCCCAGGGGCCGCCTTCGCGTCCATAGCCGCTTTGTTTTACGCCGCCAAAAGGAGCCTGGGCGGTGCTGGGCAGGGGGTCATTGAGGCCCACGATGCCGTACTCCAGCGCCTCTGTAACCCGGAAGGCCCGCGCGAGGTCTCTGGTCCACACATACGCCGACAAGCCGTACTCAGTGTTGTTGGCAAGCGCTATGGCCTGGGCTTCGTCATCAAACACCTGTACGGGGGCTACCGGGCCAAAAGTTTCTTCTTGCATCACCAGCATATCGGGTGTTACCCGGCTGAGCACCGTAGGCGCGTACAGCAGGCCCTCTAGCGCTTCACCGCCGGTAAGCACCTCGGCCCCCTTTTGGCGGGCGTCGGCGACATGACGCTCTACTTTTTCTAGCCCAGCTTTGCTCACCACGGGGCCGATCTGCGTATCCGGGTCGAGCGGGTCGCCTACCTTGAGCGCGGCAACGGCCTGGGTGAGCTTGGCACTAAAGTCGGCGGCGATGTGGCGCTCAACATAGATGCGGTTGGTGCTGACACACGTTTGCCCCGCATTCCTAAATTTGCAGGCCACCACGTCACGAACCGCCTGGTCTATATCGGCGTCGGCAAACACCAGGTAAGGCGCGTGTCCGCCGAGCTCTAGCGATACCCGTTTCAGGGTCGGGGCGGCCTGGGCTGCCAGTTCGCGGCCCACAGCGGTGCTACCGGTAAAGCTAATTTTGCGGATGCGGGTGTCGTTCATCATCACCTGCGTCAGCGCGGCGGCTTGCGAGGTAGTCAGCACGATAAAGGTGTCTTCTGGCCCACCCGCCTCAGCCCACAGCGCACTGAGCTTAAAGGCGGTCATGGGCGAGCGTTCGGCCGCCTTGAGGATAATGGTGCAGCCTGCTGCCAGCGCGGGGCCTACTTTGCGAGTCGCCATCGCCGCTGGAAAATTCCAGGGGGTGATGGCGTACACGGGGCCCACAGGCTCTAACGTGACCAATAGGCGCTTGTGAGCCGCCTGACTGGGAACAAGAGTGCCAAAGAGCCGCTTGGCTTCTTCGGCGTACCACTCAATAAAGGAAGCGGCATACTTCACTTCGCCCAGCGCCTCGGTGACGGGTTTGCCCATCTCCAGGGCAATCGTGCGGGCAATTTCTTGCTGGTCGCGCATCATCAGGTCATAAAAACGGCGCAGCAAATCGGCGCGCTCGTAGGCCGTGGTGTGGCGCCACTGGGCAAAAGCCGCCACACTGCGCTCGATGGCTTGCTGCGCTTCTTGCGGCGTGTAGTCGGGTACCTGGCCCACCGCCATGCCGGTAAAGGGGCTGATAACGTCCATTTGGGGAGCATTTGCCATAAGAATGACCTCGTTTGCCTGTGGCACAGGTTTGACATAGTGTGACTGTACTGGTGTAACTGTAATAGTTGGTGTAGCTGTGTAGGTGTTCATGCAGGCCATCTGCCGTGAATCTTCAAGCTGTGTGGCCTTTACTCATGGTACTGATACTCATGGTACTGACTCCTGAGCATCCAACTGGGCTGGAGGTTACCTGTACGCTGTGAGTACCACTACCCCTCACCCACTACCCCTCACCCACCACCTATAGTACAGCGGTGCTTATCTTACTGGTCACGGTGGGGATTGGGCTGCTGGCGGGCGTGCTGGGAGCGATTTTGGGGTTGGGGGGCGGAGTAGTGGTGGTGCCCGCCCTAGAGTTCGCCCTGCCGCGCCTGGGCCACCCGATTACCATTCAGCAGGCTATCGCCATCAGCCAGTTTAGTGTGTTGGCCGTAGGGCTTTCGGGCGCAGCCGCCTACTTGCAGCGCGGTTTGGTACAGGCCCGCACGGGGTACATGCTCAGCCCGTACACCATTCTGGGCGGCACGGTGGGCAGCGTGCTGGGGTTGGTGCTGCCGGCCAAAGTGGTGGCCACTGTGTTTGCCCTGCTGCTGCTGTATTCGGTATACACCCTGCTGCGCGGTCTCAAACGTGTCGAGGTAGCCCGCCCGCCCAGCCCGGTGATGCTGCCGGCCATGACCTTTGCGGGGGTTGCCAGTGGGCTGCTGGGCATCGGCGGGGGCACGGTGCAAGTCCCCGTGATGAACCTGCTGGGCGGCATGCCCATCCGTCAGGCGATTGCCACCAGCACCTTTATCATGGGCCTTACGGCAGTTGCCAACGCACTGATTTATCAGGCGGGCGGGCTGCTTAACCCCCGGCTCTCATGCGCCATCGCCCTAGGCGTCTTGCTGGGGGCGCGGGCAGGTGCGGGCTTACAGCAAAAAATCCCTGAGCGCCAGCTCAAAATCTTTTTTGCCCTGCTGCTGGTCTTTACAGCCGCCCAACTGGTCTGGAAGTACTGGGTATGAGTGCCTCGCCTGAACCACAACAACAAAGCACGCTACCGCAAGAGCAGACAGATCAACATGTGACACAGCAACATATGACGCAGCAAAATATTCTGCCGCCCTGGCTTTATCCAGCCTGTTTTTGGATTGCCCTGCCTGTGCTGCTGCTGGGCGTACTGCTGCCTGTCGCTGCGCCCTGGAGCATCTGGTACATGCTGGCAGTGCCTGCCGTTGCCGCGCTGGTGGTCGTCTTAACCCAGTGGCAAAAAGACCGCCGCGTCAGCTTGTCAGCCCTGGTAGCGCTGCTGGGTCTGGGTCTGGTGGTGCTGGTCAAAGGGTGGTTGAGCTGAACGACTAGCTAAACGACCGGCTAAAGAATATATACAATTATTGACTCTACCTTTCCTACATTCTTTCCTACATTATGGCCTCGCATGAGAAGTGGAACAGAAAGTGACGCTAAGCGAACGGAAAGACGGGCTTAATCGCCTCTAGGTCGCTAATTAAGCGAACCTGCATAAAATCACCCGTTGCATAAACGGAAGTAAGCACGGGCTTTTCGCCGCCGATGAATACGAGGTATTTCTGTTGCAGAACCATATTGCATTATCTCAAGTTATGGTAATAGAGAATTGCACGTCTGAAGCGGTCTTAAACAGCTCCTAAATGGCCCTTAGCGTCAGTTCTTGTTTCACTGCTCGCGTCAGGCCATTATCAGCAAAAACACACACCCTTCTTTCAAAAAAGGGCGTGCGCCGAACCTCGCTGGTTTTATACGGACTGCACTCTATTCCAGCGCAGCCCGTATCTTTTGCTGCTCACATCTGTATTAT
>JAGLBF010000023.1:11726-23604 GCA_018260375.1 Deinococcus sp. | reverse complement strand
CCGCGAAGGCGGACGTACCGTGGGCGCCGGCGTTGTGACTAAGGTTTTGGAGTAAAGAAAATGGTTGCCCCTAAGATTCGTATTAAACTGCGTGGTTTTGACCACAAGGCGCTTGACCAGTCTGCCAGCAAAATTGTAGACACCGTGCGCCGTACCGGTGCGGATGTCAGCGGCCCTGTGCCTCTGCCCACCCGTATTCGCCGTTTCTGTGTGCTGCGCTCACCCTTTATCGATAAAGACAGCCGCGAGCACTTTGAAATTCGTACCCACAACCGTCTGGTGGACATCATGAACCCCACCAAAAAGACCATTGACTCGCTGATGACGTTGGACTTGCCTACGGGCGTAGACATTGAAATCAAGACGGTAGGTGGACGCGCATGACCAAAGGTATTCTTGGTACCAAGATTGGTATGACCCAAATCTGGAAAGGTGACAAAGCCATTCCTGTGACGGTTGTGCTGGCTGGCCCCTGCGCGGTTGTGCAGCGTAAAACAGCCGCCACTGACGGCTATGAAGCGGTTCAGGTAGGGTTTATGCCCAAGCCTGAAAAGCGCATCAACAAGCCCCAGATGGGCCACCTGAAAAAGGGCGGTGTTGAAGCGGTGCGTTACTTGCGCGAATTCCGCGACTTTGCCCCTGAAGGTGACACCATTACGGTAGACATCTTCGGTGAAGGCGAAAAGATTGACGCCACCGGCACCAGCAAAGGCCGCGGCACCCAGGGCGTAATGCGCCGCTGGAACTTTAGCGGCGGCCCTGCCAGCCACGGTTCTAAAAAATGGCACCGCCGTCCTGGCTCTATCGGTCAGCGCAAGACCCCTGGACGCGTGTACAAGGGCAAGCGTATGGCTGGACACTGGGGTGTGGAGCGCGTCACTGTGCAGAATCTGGAAGTTGTAGAAGTACGCGCCTCTGAGAACCTGATTCTCATTAAGGGTGCTATTCCTGGTATGACTGGCAGCCTTGTGGTGCTTCGTCAGGCCGCTAAGGGAGGCAAATAATGGCGCAGATTAACGTAGTGGGCGGCAATGCCCGCACCATTGAGCTTGATTTGCCCAAGGCAAACGCTCACATTCTGCATGACGTGGTGACCTGGCAGCTGGCCAAGCGCCGTCAGGGCAGTGCCAACACCAAAACCCGCGCTGAAGTGAGTGCGACGGGTAAAAAGATGTTTAGCCAAAAAGGTACGGGTAATGCCCGTCACGGCGACCGCAGTGTGCCTACCTTTGTAGGCGGCGGTGTGGCGTTTGGCCCCAAACCCCGCAGTTATGCCTACACCTTGCCAAAAAAGGTGCGTCAGCTTGGTCTGGCGATGGCGCTTAGTAGCCGCAGCGAAGCAGGCAAATTGCTTGCCGTAGACACCTACAGCTTTGACGACGGCAAAACCAAGAGCTTTGTCACTTGGGCCAGTGAGCAGGGCATGGACGGCAGCGAAAGCGTATTTGTTGTGACTGACAATGCTGCCGTTCGCCGCGCCGCTCGCAACCTGACCTGGGTCACCGCCCTGCCCGTTGCCGGCCTGAATGTCTATGACATCTTGCGCCATGACCGCCTGGTGATTGACGCGGTGGTGCTGGAGCCTGCCAAGCAAGAAGGCAGTGAAGGGGGAGAGCAGTGAGTGTTTTTGATACCTTGCAAGTTCCTGTGGTAAGCGAAAAAGCTTATGCAGGCATGGAGCGCGGCACGTACACCTTCTGGGTAAGTCCCAAAGCCACCAAAACGGACGTGCGTAACGCCGTGCAGCAGGCTTTTGGTGTAAAAGTTGTCAAAGTGACCACCTTTAATGTGGAAGGCAAAGTCAAGCGTGTGGGCCGCTTTAAGGGCAACCGCAATGACCGTAAAAAAGCCATGGTCAAACTCGCCGAAGGCCAGAAAATTACGGCCCTCGAGGGTCTGGTTTAAGGAGTTGTTGAAGCATGGCCGTTAAGAAATACCGTCCCTATACCCCCTCGCGCCGTCAGATGACCACTGCGGACTTCTCTGGGTTGACCAAGAAGAAGCCCGAAAAGTCCCTGACCACCGCCCTTCCCAAAACTGGTGGACGCAACAACCGTGGCCGCATTACCAGCCGTTTTATCGGCGGCGGACACAAGCGTACCTACCGCATCATCGACTTTAAGCGCCGCGACAAGACTGGTGTGGTTGCTAAAGTGGCTGCTATTGAGTATGACCCCAACCGCAGCGCCCGTATTGCCCTGCTGCACTATGCCGACGGCGTGAAGCGCTATATCCTGGCTCCTGAAGGCTTGAATGTTGGCATGACCGTGCATACCGGCCCCGAAGCCGAGCCCAAGCTGGGCAACGCCATGCCACTGCGCTTTATTCCTGTGGGTACTGTGGTACACAGTGTAGAAATGGTGCCTGGCAAAGGTGCACAACTGGCCCGCAGCGCTGGAACGAGTATTCAGCTTCAGGGTAAAGAAGGCGAGTACGTTATCTTACGACTGCCCAGTGGTGAACTGCGGCGCATTCATACCGAGTGCTACGCCACCATCGGTGTTGTCGGCAACCCTGAGCACAAGAATATTGTGCTGGGTAAAGCAGGACGCAGCCGCTGGCTTGGACAAAAGCCCCACCAGCGCGGCAGTGCCATGAACCCCGTAGATCACCCACACGGTGGTGGTGAAGGCCGCACCGGTGCTGGTCGCGTGCCTGTCAGCCCCTGGGGTCAGCCGGCTAAAGGTCTCAAGACCCGCCGTAAGCGCAAGGCTTCTGACCGTTTCATCGTCACCCGTCGCGGCGGGAAGTAAGGAGGTGCAGTAATGCCCCGTAGTTTGAAAAAAGGGCCGTTCGTAGAAGACCACCTCCTGAACAAGGTGGACGCTCAGAACGCCAAAAAAGAAAAACGCGTGATTAAGACCTGGAGCCGCCGCTCCACCATCGTCCCTGAGATGATTGGTCACACCATCGCAGTGTATAACGGCAAGCAGCACGTACCCGTCTTTGTCAATGAACAAATGATTGGTCATAAACTCGGCGAATTCAGCCCCACCCGCAACTACCGCGGTCACGGCACTGAAAAAAGCGCCAAAGGGAGTAAGAAGAAGTAATGCAGGCTAAAGCGATTGCCCGTTACATCCGCATGAGTCCGCGCAAGGTTCGCCTGGTCGTAGATGTTATTCGCGGTAAAAGTGTGCGCGATGCCGAAGACCTGTTGCGCTTCGTTCCCCGCGCCGCATCACAGCCGGTAGACAAGGTGCTGAAAAGCGCCAAGGCCAATGCGGTCAACAACCACAATATGCTGGAAGACCGCCTGTACGTTTCACAAATTTTTGTGGACGCTGGCCCTACCCTTAAGCGCCTGATTCCGCGTGCTCGCGGCACTGCCAACATCATCAAAAAGCGCACCAGCCACATCACCGTTATTCTGGAGGAGCGCGCCTAATGGGTAATAAAGTCAACCCCAATGGTTTCCGTCTGGGCATTACTAAAGACTGGAATAGCCGCTGGTACGCCAGCAAAAAAACCTACAGCAAAATGGTTCTGGAAGACGAGCGTATTCGTCAACTGGTTCACAAAGAACTCAAGGCCGCTGGCGTAGCCCGCATTGAAATTGAGCGTGCTGGTCAGCAAGTCAATGTGATTATCAGCGCGGCTAAGCCTGGTATCGTCATTGGTAAGGGCGGCGAGAGCATCAAAAAGCTGCGCGGAGATATTGAAAAAGTGGTAAGCGCGGGTACGGTTGCCGTAAACGTTGCTGAAATCCCCAACCCTAATACCTCAGCGCCCCTAGTGGCCCTGCGTATTGCTGAGCAGATTGAGCGGCGCTTTGCTTTTCGCCGCGCCATGAAGCAGGCCGCTCAGCGCGTGATGGAGTCGGGTGCGCGCGGCGTGAAGGTGATCATGAGTGGTCGCCTCGGCGGCGCTGAGCAAGCCCGCACCGAGAAAGTGCTGGAAGGCCGCGTGCCTCTGCACACCCTGCGCGCCGATATTGACTACGGCACGGCTAGCGCCAAGACGACTTACGGCATTATCGGCATCAAGGTGCTGGTCTTTAACGGTGAAGTGATCGGTGGTAAAACCGAAACGGTAGCCCGTCCTCCCCGCAACAACGAGCGCAGCAATGAGCGTGGCGAGCGCCGCCCTGCTGCGGATGGCAGCAACCGCCGCCGCCCTACCGCCCGCCGCCGTACTGGAGGTGAGTGATGCTTTTACCTAAGCGCACTAAATTTCGTAAACAGATGCGTGGCCGCATGCGCGGTGACGCTAAGGGTGGAGACTACGTGGCTTTCGGCGATTATGGCCTGATTGCTATGGAGCCTGCCTGGATTAAGAGCAACCAGATTGAAGCTTGCCGTATTGTGATGAGCCGTCACTTTCGCCGTGGTGGTAAAATCTATATCCGCATCTTCCCCGACAAGCCTGTGACCAAAAAGCCTGCTGAAACCCGAATGGGTAAAGGTAAGGGCGCAGTGGAGTTCTGGGTCAGCGTGGTCAAGCCTGGACGTGTGATGTTTGAAGTGTCCGGCGTCACTGAAGAGCAGGCCAAAGAAGCGTTCCGTTTGGCAGGTCACAAGCTGCCTATTCATACCAAAATGGTCAAGCGCGAGGTTTACGATGAAGCTCAATGAACTGCGTAACATTGAAGCGGGCAACGTGAACAAAGAAGTCGCGGCTCGCAAAGAAGAACTGATGAAGCTGCGCTTTCAGGGCGCGGTTGGGCAGATTGAACAGCCCCACCGCATTCAGCAGCTTCGCAAAGAAGTGGCGCAACTCTTGACCATTCAGGCGGAGCGTCAGCGTCAGGATGGTGACAAGTAAGATGGCGAAGAAAACACTGGTAGGCGTTATTGTCAGCGATAAGGCTGACAAGACCGTCAGCGTCAAGGTGGAGCGCCGTTTTGCTCACCCCTTGTATGGTAAAGTTGTGACCCGTTCACACAAATACGCGGCACATGACGAAAATAACGAATTCAAGCTCGGCGACCGTGTGGAGATCATTGCGGTGCGTCCCATCAGCAAGACCAAGACCTGGAAAGTGCTCAACCTGATTGAGCGCCCACGCGGTATTGAAACCACGGCGCTGGAAACTGAAACTGTAGGCGGTGAAGCATGATTATGCCCCAGTCCCGCCTGGATGTGGCGGACAACAGCGGCGCACGCGAACTGATGTGTATTCGTGTGCTCAATAGCGGTATCGGCGGTAAGGGCCTGACCACGGGTGGTGGCGGTAACAAGCGCTACGCTCACGTTGGTGACATCATCGTGGCTTCGGTCAAAGATGCTGCGCCCCGTGGCACCGTGAAAAGCGGCGACGTGGTCAAGGCGGTTGTGGTACGCACCTCGCACGCCATCAAGCGCCAAGACGGCAGCGTCATCCGTTTTGACAAAAATGCCGCTGTGATTATCAACAACCAGGGCGAACCACGCGGCACCCGCGTCTTTGGCCCAGTGGCCCGCGAACTGCGTGACCGCCGCTTTATGAAAATTATCTCCCTCGCCCCGGAGGTGTTGTGATGCCTCAGGCCAAACCAGGTAGTTACCACGGCAACAAGCTGCACGTTAAAAAGGGTGACAAAGTCATCGTGACGCGTGGCAAGCACAAGGGTGCTATGGGTGAAGTGGTGTTTGCCAACGCCGAGAGCCAAAAGGTTATCGTTGAAGGCGTAAACATCGTTAAAAAGCACGTGAAGAGCAACTCCGCAGCGGGCTTACAAGGCGGCATCAAAGAGATGGAAGCCGCCATGCATGCCAGCAAAGTGCGCTTGCTTGACCCCGAAACGGGCAAGCCTACCCGCGTACGCAAGCAGATTGTGGACGGTAAAAAAGTCCGCATCGGTGTAAAAAGCGGAAAAGCCATCGACTAATCATTGGGGCGCGTAGCGATGCGCGTCCTGGGCGACCTGTCCGCCCAAAGGAAGACCTATGCAACAGCTTAAGCAAAAGTACAACGATGAAGTGCGTCCCGCACTGGTAAAGCAGTTTAGCTATTCTTCGGTGATGGCCGCGCCCCGCATCGAAAAAGTGGTTATTAATGAGGGCCTCGGCTCTTCAAAAGAAGACAGCAAAGCCATTGACAAGGCCGTTAAAGAACTCTCCCTGATCGCCTTGCAAAAGCCTGTGATCACCAAGGCCAAAAAGAGCATCTCTAACTTTAAGCTGCGTCAGGGTATGCCTGTAGGTGTCAAAGTGACCCTGCGCGGCGACCGGATGTATGTGTTCTTGGAAAAGCTTATCAACATCGGCCTGCCCCGCATCCGCGATTTCCGTGGTGTAAACCCCAACGCCTTTGATGGCCGCGGCAATTACAACCTGGGCATCAAAGAGCAGCTTATTTTCCCCGAAATCACCTATGACATGGTTGATAAAACCCGTGGTATGGACATCACCATTGTCACCACCGCCAAAACTGACGAAGAAGGCCGTGCCTTGCTCGCGGCAATGGGCCTGCCCTTTCGCAAGTAAGCCTGTTGCGGTGTTAAGCCTCCTGTGGGGGGCTTTTTTGATTTTGTACCGACTGCCTCTGTATACCGTGAAGTCCGTACTGTCTCTTACAGTCGCCTCTGGGATTTCACCGCGTGTTTAGCACGGTTCAAGTTCCAGCTGGTAATTGGCGTAGGTAATTACGGATTCCGATTGATTTGGCGTACTTCCAAATCAATCCGAGCGGATGCGAGTGGGAACAGCATACGGATTCCGCGGTATGGAGCCGCAGGCGGCGCTTTTCCGACTGTGGTGGAATTTAGCGGAAGCCGTATAAGAGGCTGTTCAAGCGGGCCTATGAAGCTCTGAGCAGTCGAAAATCCTCAACCAATCTATTTGCTTTTTGAGAACTTTCGTGTATACTTTTAAGTTGCGCGTGGCTGATTGCTGCGGGCAATAGTGCGGGCGAGTCGCTTCAACGATTTGTCCCGAAGTAAGGAGAAATAAGCATGGCGAAAAAGAGCAAAATTGCCAAGCAAAAGCAGCGCGAAGCTGTGGTAGCCAAGTACGCTGCCCAGCGTCAAACGCTGAAGGATGCTGGCGACTACATTGGCCTGTCGCAGTTGCCCCGCGATGCTAGCCCTACCCGTTTGCATAACCGCTGCGAGTTTACGGGCCGTCCCCGTGGCTACATCCGCTTCTTTGGCGTGAGCCGCATTGTGCTGCGCGAAATGGCGCACCGCGGCGAACTGCCTGGCGTACGCAAGGCTAGCTGGTAACACCCCTAACGGATACGAACTGCTCGCTTGAGTGGTTATCGTCCGGTAAAAGGGTCGCTTCCCAAGAAGAGAATAGACCGCCCCCGTTTTTTTGGCGGTCAACCTCAGTGGGTTACGTTTTGGAAGGTGCGGCTTGTCGGCCCTTCCCCAAGTCCGGGAAACAGTAGCTGTTTTCGGAGGAATAATGCTGAGTGATCCAATCGCTGATATGCTCACGCGCATTCGCAATGCGACGCGCACCTACAAGGAAACGGTTGATATTCCCGCTTCCAATTTCAAAGAGCAGCTTGCCCAGCTTCTCGTCAAAGAAGGATACATTGCCTCGGCAGAGCGTGTTCGTGACGAGGGAGCTAAATTTGATGTTCTGCGCCTGACCCTGCGTTATGGTGAAAAGCGCGAACAAGTTATCAAGCACATTGAGCGCATCAGCCGTCCAGGCCGCCGCGCTTATGTGAGCCACGAAAACCTACCCCGCATTCAGCGCGGCCTAGGCCTTGCCGTTGTTTCGACCAGCAAGGGCCTGCTCGCTGACCGCGAAGCACGCAAAGAAGGCGTAGGCGGCGAAGTCGTCTGCGTTCTCTGGTAAGGAGCTTAGATGTCCCGAATTGGTAGACAACCTATCGCCCTGCCCAAAGGTGTGACCACCTCGGTAGAGGGCGACGTATTCAAGGTAAAAGGCCCTAAGGGTGAACTGGCGGTTCCTTTTAACCACGAATTGATCATTAAGCAAGACGGCGACAACGTGATTGTTGAGCGTCCCAGTGAACAGCAGCGTCACCGCGCCCTGCACGGCCTGACCCGTACCCTGGTCGCCAACGCCATCAAAGGCGTGTCTGACGGCTTTACCATCAACCTGGAACTGCGCGGTGTAGGTTACCGTGCCAAGATGAATGGTAAGGCGCTGGAGCTGACCATTGGTTACAGCCACCCTGTTATTATTGAGCCCCCTGCAGGCGTAAGCTTTGCGGTACCCGAAGCCACCAAGATTGACGTAAGCGGCATTGATAAGCAGCTCGTCGGTCAGGTCGCGGCTAATGTCCGCAAGGTTCGTAAGCCCGATGCCTATCACGGCAAAGGCGTGCGCTTCCTGGGTCAACACATCGCACTCAAAGCTGGTAAGGCTGGTGCCACCGGCGGGAAAGGTAAGAAATGAGCAGCAATTTAACTGGACTGCGCCGCAAGCTGCGTAACCGCCGTAAGGTGCGCGCCGCTGCTGCCCCCGAGCGTCCTCGTCTGAGCATCTACCGCTCAAGCAAGTACATCTACGCACAACTGATTGATGACGTCACTGGCACCACCATTGCCCAGGTCAACGGTAAGGTCGCTGCCACTGGCAACAAGACCGAAGCCGCTGCTGCTGTGGGTAAGGCGCTGGCTGCCGCTGCTATTGAAAAAGGCGTCAAGCAAGTGGTCTTTGACCGTGGCGGCTACCGCTACCACGGACGCGTGAAGGCGCTGGCTGATGCAGCGCGGGAGGGTGGCCTTGACTTTTAATCGTCGTAATGACCGCACCGAAACCAGCGAATTTGAAGAAAAGCTGATTCAGGTAAACCGCACCGCCAAAACCTATCAGGGTGGACGCCGTTTTCGTTTTGCGGCCCTGGTTGTGCTGGGTGACCGCAATGGTCGCGTAGGCATGGGTATTGGCAAAGCCAAAGAAGTGCCTGTTGCCATTGAAAAGGCTAAAGCTGTAGCCCGCAAGAACATGATTACTGTTCCTGTGGTAGACGGCACCATTCCTCACGAAATTGTGGGTGTAAGCACTAGCAGCCACGTGCTGCTCAAGCCGGCCACCCCTGGTACAGGTGTAATCGCCGGCACGGTGCCGCGCTCTATCGCAGAACTGGCGGGTATTACTAACCTGCTGAGCAAAGAGCTGGGCAGCCGTAACCAGATTAACGTGGCGTATGCCGTGTTTGACGGGTTTCGCAACCTGCGTACCGTCAAGCAGGTACGGGCCCTCCGTGCACCGATTGCCCCCGTGCAGGTTGCCCCTGCTGAAGGAGCCGAGCAATGAAAATTACCCTCAAGCGCAGCGTTATTGGCCGTCCCCAGTATCAGGTGGACACCGTCAAGGCGCTTGGTCTGAAGAAAATCGGCGACAGCCGTGAAGTGAGTGACAGCCCTGCCGTTCGCGGTATGGTTAAGACCGTTTTGCACCTGCTGGAGGTTGAAGCGTGAAGTTACATGAATTGAAGCCCGCTGAGGGCTCACGCAAGAACCGTAAGCGCGTTGGTCGTGGCCCTGGTGGCACCGACAAAACCGCTGGACGTGGCCATAAGGGTCAGAAGTCACGCAGCGGCGCTGGCAAAGGCCAGTTCTTTGAAGGCGGACGCAGCACGCTGATCAGCCGCCTGCCTAAGCGCGGTTTTAATAACGTGGGTACCACCTACGAAGTGATTAACCTCTCACAACTCGAAGGCATCGAAGGCACCACCTTTGACCGTGCCGCTCTGGAAGCTGCGGGCCTCGTTCGCCGCCGCACCAGCCCCGTAAAGCTGCTTGCTAAAGGCAGCATCAGCCGCGCCATCACCCTGCATGTTGACGCAGCCAGTGAAAGCGCCATCAAGGCCGTAGAAGCTGCGGGCGGTACAGTTGTTGTTCCTGCCCCTAGCGAATCCGAGCAGAAGGAAGCCTAAATGTTACGCGCCTTCCGCGAGGCTTTCCGTATTCCGGATTTGCAGCGGAAGATCGTGTTTACCCTGCTGTTGCTGGCGGTGTATCGCCTGGGCAATACCATACCTACGCCCGGCGTGAACTCTGCCGCGCTCGAACAGGCCACCAGCAGTGGCCTGTTTGGTCTGATCAGTATGATTTCGGGCGGCAACTTATCGCAGTTCTCGATCTTCGCGCTGGGCGTATTGCCCTACATTACGGCGAGCATTGTTATTCAGCTGCTGACCACGACAGTTCCTGCCCTTGAAAAACTGTCCAAGGAAGGCGAAGAAGGGCGCAAGAAAATTAACCAGTACACCCGCACTGCGGCGATTGTGCTGGGTACCATTCAGGCGACCGTCTTTTCTATATTTGTTTCAAGCGACCTTCACAATATTGCGGTGGGCTGGACACCAGGCATTTTTACGCTTCTGGTCATGATCCTAACCCAGGTAGCGGGTATCGCTTTTACCATGTGGTTGGGCGAGCGCATGACTGAAGTGGGCATAGGCAATGGTATTTCTTTGATTATCACTGCGGGCATTATTGCCCGGTATCCAGCTGAAATTGCCGCTACTTCGCAGCTTTTTAAGCAGGGGCAGGTGGGGATTCTCAACTTGCTGGCCTTTATCCTGATTACTTTGGTGGTTATTGCGGGCATCGTGTATGTGTATCAGGCCGAGCGCCGTGTACCTGTACAATATGCCCGTGCTAGGGGCGGCGGCGCTACGGCCCGCAATTACGGCACTCAGGCGACCTATTTGCCTATCAAGGTCAATCAGGCGGGCGTGATTCCCGTTATCTTTGCTTCAGCTATGCTGATTTTGCCCTCTCTGATTGAAAATGCCGCCAAAACCCGTGCGCCTGAAGTGACTACCTTTATTCAGCAGTACCTGCAAGCGGGCAGCCCCTGGTATGTGGGCGTTGAAGTGCTGCTGATTATCGCCTTTACCTACCTGTACAACAGCGTACAGTTTGACCCTAAACGCATCGCCGAGCAACTGCGCGAATCGGGCGGGTTTATTCCCGGGGTACGTCCTGGTACGCCTACGGCCGAGTATCTGGGTAATATCAGCACCCGCATTTCTCTGTGGGGCGCGGTGTTCCTGGCACTTTTGGTGGTTATTCCGCAGTTGGTGCAAAAGTGGACAGGCATCACCACCTTCCAGTTTTCGGGTACAGGCCTGCTTATCATTGTGGGCGTGGCACTAGAGACCCTCAAACAGCTCGAAGCCCAGCTGACGGTGCGCCGCTACGACGGCTTTATCACCAAAGGCCGTATCCGCGAGCGCGTGCAGTAAGGCTAAGATGTACGGCCCAAAGTGGGGTTTGCCTTCGGGTAGGCCCCGCTTTTTGTTATTGATTCAGAGCCTAAATGCGCTAGTCTGAGCGGTATCACTGGGCGGTCACCAGCCCCCAGAAAGGACATGACATGACCAATAAGAATATGCCCGTACAAGGCCGCAACCAGGTGATTATTTTTCTGGGGCCGCCTGGAGCGGGAAAAGGTACCCAAGCCGAGCGTTTAGCTAGCGAATTTCAGCTGACCAAAATCAGTACCGGTGACATTCTGCGCGACCATGTGGCGCGTCAGTCCCCGCTGGGTCAGCAGATTGCACCTATCCTCAAATCAGGCCAACTGGTGCCCGACGACATACTGATTGCCCTGATTCGTGACCGCCTGGCCAATATGGACAACATCCGCGTTATCTTTGACGGCTTTCCGCGTACGCTGGCGCAGGCTGGGGCCCTGGACTTGCTGCTTGAAGAACTGGGTGCGCCGATTGTGGCTGTGCCGCTGCTGGAAGTGCCCGACCAACTGCTGATTGACCGCATTGTGGAGCGGGGCCGTCAGGCGGTACAGCGCGGTGAAACGCCCCGTCCTGATGACAACGAAGAAACTGCCCGTGAACGCCAGATTGTCTACCACCGTGAAACCCAGCCTCTCATTGATTACTACGCAGCCAGGGGCCACCTTAAGCCAGTAGACGGCGAAGGCAGCATGGATGACGTATACGGGCGCATTCGCCAGACGCTGGGGTAATGTAAGGCTGCTGCGCCGAGCAGCGAGAGTGACG
>JAGLBF010000023.1:5114-11626 GCA_018260375.1 Deinococcus sp. | reverse complement strand
AGTGACGAAGTGACGACTAGGCCTTGTAAATAATTCCAAGGTATGCTAATTTTATGTTTGGCTTGTTCCAAGTCAGGAGGTTTCGTGGCGAGAAAGAATGCACCAGACGGCAAAGAGTCTAAGCGTAAGAAGGAAGATGCGGATGTGGTACGCGCCGAGGGCGTGGTCGAAGAAGCACTTCCTAATACCACCTTCCGCGTGAAGTTGGATACAGGACATGACATCCTGGCGTATATCAGCGGCAAGATGCGGATACACTACATTCGTATTTTGCCAGGAGACCGCGTCGTGCTGGAAATCTCGCCTTATGACACTTCGCGCGGGCGTATCGTTTACCGCCGCTAAGGCGAAATGAATAACCCGTAACCAGATTTTGCCTGTGCAGACGGCGAGGCAAGGTCGAGCGTCGGCCACGCGGTGATGTTTTCTGCCTGATATGTTTGTATCCTTTCAGGTTGAAAGCCCACCACAGGCGGCGCGAGGAGGCAATATGAAAGTTCGTTCTAGCGTCAAAAAGATGTGCGATAAGTGCAAAGTCATTCGTCGCCACGGACGCGTTGTCGTAATTTGCGAGAACGTGAAGCACAAGCAGAGGCAGGGTTAAGCATGGCCCGTATAGCTGGCGTTGACCTGCCCCGCGAAAAGCGCATCCAAATTGGCCTGCGCTATATCTACGGCATTGGGCCTACCCGTGCCGATGAAGTTTTGGCCCAGACGGGCATCAATCCCGATACCCGCGTAAAAGACCTTTCTGAAACGGACGCGACCAAGTTGCGCGAAGCCGTAGAAAAAGTCTACAAGGTTGAAGGCGACCTGCGCAGTGAAATTGGGCAGAACATCAAGCGCCTGATGGATATTGGCGCCTACCGTGGCCTGCGTCACCGCCGTGGCCTGCCCGTGCGTGGTCAGCGCACCAAGACCAACGCCCGTACCCGCAAAGGCCCCCGCAAGACCGTTGCTGGCAAGAAAAAGGCCACGAGGAAGTAAGCCATGGCAAAGTCAACCAAAAGAGCGCCCCGCGCCAAGCGCCGCAATATCAGCGCTGGCCGGGCCTATATTCACGCTTCGTACAACAACACTATCGTAACCATCACCGATGTGGACGGAAACTCCGTGGCCTGGTCATCGGGCGGCACTATCGGCTACAAAGGCAGCAAAAAGGGTACGCCCTACGCTGCTCAGCTTGCTGCTGCTGACGCCGTGAAAAAAGCCCAGGGCTTTGGTATGAATATCGTTGATGTGGTTGTGCGCGGCAGCGGATCAGGCCGTGAACAAGCCATCCGCGCCATTCAGGCCAGCGGCATTGAAGTGAAGTCCATCATGGACGACACCCCCGTGCCTCACAACGGCTGCCGTCCCAAGAAGAAGTTTCGCGCTTAAAATTTGCTGCTGCGTTCTGAACTTTTGAGCCTGCACTAAGCAGGTAAACACCGCGCCACGCGGTCAAAAGATTTCAGAGCGCTGCCTTTCGGCCTGCTTGCAGACTGCAAAGCACCTAAGGCCGCACCCACAGGAGAAAAAACATGGGTCGTTTTCGTGGTTCCATCACCAAACAAAGCCGCCGCGAAGGTATTAACCTAGCGGAGACCGAGAAAGTACAGAAGTATTTAGACAAGCGTCCTTACGCGCCTGGTCAACACGGTCAGCGCCGTGGTAAGGGCCGCCCCAGCGATTACAGCGTGCGTCTGCGTGAAAAGCAAAAGCTCTCGCGTATGTACGGCATGGGCGAAAAACAATTTCGTAACCTCTTTGAAGAAGCCACCAATGTTCCTGGCGTAACAGGTACTGTGTTCTTGCAACTGCTGGAGCGCCGCCTTGACAACGTGGTTTTTCGCATGGGCTTTGCCAGCACCCGCCGTCAGGCTCGCCAGTTTGTAGGCCACGGTCACATTCTGGTTAACGGCAAAAAAGTAGACGTGCCTTCTTACCGCGTTAAGATTGGCGACGAAATCAGCGTTTCTGAAAAGAGCCGCTCGATGGGCTTTGTACAGGAAAACATGGAAGCGCAAAAGCGCCGCCGCGTCTCTCCCTGGATAGAGATGAACCCAGAAACGTTTACGGGTACCTTTACCCGCCTGCCTGCTCGTGAAGATTTGGCCTTGCCCATCAACGAGAACTTCATCATCGAGTATTACTCGCGCTAACTCTGGAGGTTTTCCGCGTGGATCAAAAGCGTCCTCAGCTCAAGGCCCGCGTCGACGGCGACTACGGCGAATTTATCCTGGAGCCCCTCAAGCGGGGTTACGGTGTTACGGTGGGCAATCCCCTGCGCCGCATCTTGCTCTCAAGCATACCAGGCACCGCAGTTACCAGCGTCTACATTGAGGATGTGCTGCACGAATTCAGCACTATTCCTGGCGTTAAAGAAGACGTTATCCGTATTATTCTCAACCTCAAAGAATTGGTGGTTCGTTTTCACGCCCCAGGCACCAAGACGCTGACTTTGCGCGCGCAGGGTGCTGGGCCAGTGAAGGCCAGTGCTTTTGAGGTGCCCACCGACGCCGAGATTGTCAACCCCGATATGGTGATTGCCAACCTTGCCGAAGACGGCAAACTGATTATGGAAGTGCGTGTTGAAGAAGGCGAGGGTTATGTTCCCGCCGACAAGCACTCTACCAAAGACCGCATCAATAGCATTCCCGTAGACGCGGTGTTTACGCCTGTGCGCCGCGTAGCCTATCACGTAGAAAACACCCGCGTGGGTCAGCAAACTGACCTTGACCGCCTGATTTTGCGTGTGTGGACGGACGGCAGCATGAGTCCGCAAGACGCGCTGGATAAGTCGGTGGAGATTTTGCGCGACGAGCTAACGGTGTTTGGCAATGTTGAGCTGGCTCCCAGTGAAGTGCGCGCCGCCCCTGTTCAGGCACAGGCAGTGAGCAGCGTACCCGTGCCCGAAGTGGCGAGTACGCCGTCTTATGGCCTGGGTGACTACGCCAGCGGCAGCAGCGAGTTGACAGGGCCTAGCGTCACCTTAGAAGGTCTGGGTCTGACCACCCGCGTGCTGCATTCCCTTAAGGAAGAAGGCATTGACTCGGTTGATGCGCTGTGCGCCTTGTCTGACCGCGACCTGAAAAAGGTTCCTGGTATTGGCGAGCGCTCACTCGATGAAATTAAGCAGCAATTGGCCCAGTTCGGCCTGGCCCTAAAAGATTAATCCCTAAAAGAGTAGTCTTTCATATTCACCTTCCCCCTCAGACCGCCCGCCCCATTCATGGCCCCCCACAGGGGCCGCACTGGGCAGCCAAGCGAGAGCGCTTGCTGCGACCAGAAAGGAGATTCCCATGCGTCACGGAAGAAGTGGCCGCAAGCTCAACCGCAACAGCAGCGCCCGCACCGCGCTTGCCCGCGCCCAGGCCACCGCCTTGCTGCGCGAAGGTCGCATACAGACCACGGTTGCCAAGGCCAAAGAACTGCGCCCCTACGTTGAAAAAATCATCACCACCGCTAAGGGCGGCGACTTGCACGCCCGCCGCATCTGCGCGCGCGACATTCAGGACAGCGCCGTACTGCGTAAGCTGATGGACGAAGTGGCTCCCAAGTACAAAGAGCGCCCAGGCGGTTACACCCGCATTTTGAAAGTGGGTGTACGTCGCGGTGACGCGGCTCCCCTGGCCTTGATTGAACTGGTGTAATACGGATTTTTCGTATAACACTACAGATTCCAAGCTGAACCTTGTTCATAACGCGGTGCAAGAAGGCCACCTACCGTAAGAGCAACTACGCCTCTTACGGTAGGCAGTCGCAGGCGGCACTTGCATAGCTGTGATGGAATGAAGCACAGTGCCTATCTGCCCCAGCCGCAGCCGTGCAAGGCCTCAAAGCTCCCTCGCCCCTTTGGGTGGGGGGCTTTGTTTTGCGTTGGCTTGTACGCGCTTAGTCCAATAGAAAGTTAGTGCCGTTCCTGTTACCCAGTTATTATTACCCAGTTATTATCAAACCGGTATATCACCCAGCTGCCAGCCTCTCTTTCATCTGGCTTTGCTTTGCTCGCCCTAGTATGCCTCTATGCGCTTTTTAGTGATTGAAGATGAACCTAGCATTCGCCGTCCACTAGCGGCGAGTTTGCGCGAGGTGGGTTACGCGGTAGATGAGGCAGGCAGCGCAGCGCAGGCCCGTGAACTGGCGACAAGCTTTCCGTATGACGCGCTGATGGTGGATGTGGGTCTTCCCGAGGGGCCACAAAGCGGGTTTGAACTGGTGCGCGGCCTGCGCGAACAGGGCCTGAAGATGCCCGTGCTGTACCTTACCGCCCGCGACGCCGTAGAAGACCGTATAGAGGGGCTGGATGCGGGCGGTGACGATTACCTGGTCAAGCCCTTTCATCTGGGCGAGGTACAAGCCAGGCTGCGCGCCTTGACCAGACGGGGCCGAGCCGAACCGCAGAGCAGCTTGCACTGGCGTGACCTAAAATTTGACTGGACGGCCCGGGCGGTGTACAAAGCGGGTGAACGCATGGCCCTGACCGCCAAAGAATTTGCGCTTATTGAGGTGCTGGCCTCGCATCCAGGCCGCGTGTACACCCGTGAAGAGCTGATAGACCGTGTGTGGGACGGCAGATTTGAGGCCGAGTCTAACGTGGTAGAAACCTACGTCCGCAACCTGCGGCGCAAACTAGGCGACGAAGTGGTCAAGACCATGCGGGGACTGGGCTACAGTTTTCCCGAAGTGGAATAGGCAAAAGGTTGCCTGAGCGCTTGCTGGTCGGAGGTCAGCACATCTTCAGCACGGTTCAAGTCGGCATCCGTATTATCCACTCACCATCTAGCCCCTGAACAGCCGTTCAACGGTAGGTGGTTAAAGGCCCGCTGCCCAAGCGCCTCTTTGACTGTCTATCCTCTACCTTCCGCCCTCCAAAACAAGAGAGGCCCCTTCGCAATGCTCAGCCACCTCAATTTACGCATGCGCCTGACCCTGTTGACGGCGGGGCTTATTTTGCTGGCGCTTACCACATTTGCGGGTTTAGCAGGTGCGCTGTTGTGGCGCGTAGAAATAGGAAGCATTGCCCGCCAGATCAATGCCCAACTGGGAGCGCTGCTGGTTGTAGCGCAGCGCAGCCCCAACATGCTGACAGCGAGCAGCGAGGACATTTTAGAGGATAACGGGGTTACTTCGGTAGCGCGTATTTACCGTCAGGGTGAGTTGATATGGTCAGGCGGTGCGACGGGGCCAGAGACACTGGATGGCCATTTTTTGGACAAACTGGGCTATAGCGAGCAGGTGACCCGTGAGAACGATTACCTGATTGTCAGCCACCGCAGCGGCGACCTGGTGGTGCAGGTGGGCCGTAACCTGCGCCCCCTCAAAGCGACGCTGGCGCGCTACGCGCTGGTGGCGGGGCTAAGCCTATGCTTGCTGGCACTGCTGGCAGCCTTACTGGTGGCTTGGCAAGTGAGGCGGGCCATGTTGCCGCTGGAGCGCCTGGTAGAGCGAGTACGCCACCTCAACGAGCCCAGTGAGGTGCCTGGTATGCAGGAGGTCGGCGAGGTGGGTGAACTGGCACGCGCCCTGCATACTAGCTTGGCGCACCTGCAGGCTGAGCGCGCGCGCGAAACCTATTTTTTGGCGAGCGCCTCACACGAACTGCGCACCCCTGTCACAGCCATGCTGGCAGACTTGCAGCACACCCTGAGCCGTGAGCGCCCCCCAGAAGAGGTACGCGCTGCCTTGCAACGTACCGAAAAGGCAGCGGTGAGGCTGCGGCAACTCACCGGTAATCTGATGACCCTCACGCGGGCGCAGCGCTTGGTAGCAGCCCGCCCCGAATGGCAAGCGGCGCAGTGGCAGCGCGCTGACCTGCTTGAGCTAGCGGGCGAGGCGATAGACCTGCTTCAGCCGCTGGCCTTGTCGCGTCAGATAAACCTGTGGCTAGACGGCGCGCCCACGCTGCTCAATATGGACATCACCCTGATGAGTGGTGTGCTTGAAAATCTGATCGGCAACGCCCTCAAATTTACCCCTGTGGGCGGCCAGATAGAGGTCACCGTGCGGCCTGGGCCACAGTACGCCCAGCTGATTGTTGAAGACACGGGGCCAGGCTTTCCGGCGGGCAACCTCACCGAAGCCTTTGTGCGCGGTCAGCAGCAGGGCCCACAGATAGAGGGCTTTGGCCTGGGCCTCGCCGTAGTGCGGCAAGTGGTAGCGGCGCACGGCGGTCACCTAGCGCTGGGCGCACGTGAAGGAGGTGGAGCACGGGTGCAGGTGTTGTTGCCGTTGTAATGGAATACGCCGACTTATATGGATACTTATAGAGGCACTTATACAGACAGTGCTACCGCGCAGGCCGTATGTGTTTCTGCGCCCGCTGGCCTTCTTTTACCGGGTGTTTACTGAGGAAAAGGGCTTTCATCTGACCGTCAGTTATGGCCTTTAACCTTTGTCTTGGAGGAACCCCCTATGCGCAAAACAATGATGACTCTTCTCGGCACCCTGATGCTCGCTCCTTTCGTCTTGGCTCAGAGTGCAACGACTCCTGCTATGCCTGCTGGCACGCACACTATGCCTGCTGGCAC
>JAGLBF010000023.1:0-5014 GCA_018260375.1 Deinococcus sp. | reverse complement strand
CTATGCCTGCTGGCACGCACACTATGCCTGCTGGCACCCATACCATGCCCGTAGCGCCTGTGACTCCCAGCAACACCGCCAAAGTGAACGTGAATATGGCCTCTGCTGCTGATCTCACCAAGATCCCTGGTGTAAGCCCCAAGATTGCCGCTGACATTATCAAAAACCGCCCTTATAAAAACAGTGCAGAATTGGTTAAAAAAGTAAAAGGTATTGGTCCTAAGAACGTGCAGAAAATGTTGCCTAACATTCTGTTTTAAGGTTGGGCATTGCCTTAAGACATTTACAGCCTGATAGGGGCTTTGCTCTACTCCAGCACAGTGATCCATTGCAGCAAAGGAGCAGAGTACCACCTGCGCTTTCATATCACAATGTATATATTGTTTTATTATCTCTCTGGCCTTCTTTTATAGTATAGTCAGCACCACTCAATCAGAATCCGTATGAGAATACAAAAAGTAGGCCGCCTAGCTTGATTAGGCGGCCTACTTTTACTGCGTTTCTCACAAAAGATGCGTGCAAAGCGGAATTCGTGTTAATTCATGGTGCTTAGGTGCTTATCGAGCAGCGCCTCAAAAGCACGCTTAGGCTGCGCGCCGACAATGCCTTCAACGGGCTGACCATCTTTGAAGAGGATGATGGTAGGGATACTCATCACGCGAAATTGCTGAGCCGTGTCCTGGTTGTCATCAATGTTGAGCTTGCCCACTTTGATTTTGCCGTCGTACTGACTCGCCACTTCTTCAATAACGGGGGCAATCATGCGGCAGGGGCCACACCAAGGTGCCCAGAAGTCAACCAGAGTATATCCGCTTGCGGTTTCGCCTTTAAAGTTGCTGTCACTCAGTTCTACAGGTTTCATAGAGGGAGTATAGGGGCCAAAAGTTGTAAGCGTATGTGTGACAGGTTAAGCCAAGGTTGTGTTTTGCGCCTCCTTATATGGGTTCCGCCTGTGCTGTCATAGCGCGAAAGGCGTACTGGTTTTTATGCCTGCTGGCCTGCTTTCACCGCGTGCTGAGCAAGGTTCAAGTCGCAGTCCGCCGTACCAGAAGAGATGCCCCCAGGCGTTATGCGGCTCTGTATTGTTTGTGTACTCTATCGTCTTTGTACTCTAGCGGCTGTGTCCTTTAGTGTCTGCGTGATCGTGTGTGTGCTGCTTGCTATGACCCACGGCAGTATTTAGGTTTGATGTTGGTCTTTTGCCGCTTTTAGCTCATGTTTTGCCGCTATGCTGTGGCTGAAGAGGTGTCTGTGCCATCAGCGGGCTGAGCCGCTGTCACGCAGCGCAGCACATCATTCAAACTTACATTTACACTGCTGGAGGATATTGATATGACCACCCCCCTTATCGGCCCCCGAATCGGACTTTTTATTGACGGAGCCAATGTGTACGCCGCTGCCAAACGCTTGGGCTGGAACTTTGACCACCGCAAAATTTTGGAACACTTTGCCGCGCAGGGACGGCTGTATAACGCTTTTTATTACACGGCGATTCCCGCGCCTGTAGACGATAAGCAAAAGCGGTTTATTGACGCGCTGACCTATATGGGCTACACCGTGCGTACCAAAACCCTGCAAGAAAACACCGATGAAAATGGCGATAGTTTTCGCCGTGCCAACCTCGATATTGAAATTGTCACCGACTTGCTAACCACCGCCGAGTTGTATGACGTGGCGGTGCTGTTAACAGGAGACGGCGACTTTGAGCGCCCTGTGGAGGTGCTGCGTACCCGGGGAAAGCGTGTGGTCGTGGCTTCTATTCCCGAAATGACCAGCTATGAGCTGCGCAACGCCGCTGATGAGTACATAGACCTCAAAGACATTCGTGCCGCCGTAGAGCGCCCTGGCTACCGCTTGCCCAGTGAAGGTACAGCGGCAGTGCCAGGCCGTACCGCTGAGCCGCGCCCCTTTTACGTGAGCAGTGCGCTGGACGGGGAAGATGTCCGCTGAGCAAGCTGAGCCCACTGGTCAGACTGCCGCACCCAGGCTGCCGATTGCCCTAGATGCGATGGGCGGTGATGTGGGCTTGCCGCCCAACGTGGCGGGCGCGGTGGCGGCAGCCCGTGCAGGCGTGCGGGTGGTGCTTGTCGGTGACCGCGTCAAGCTGCATGCCGAACTCAGCCAGTATCCTGACATCAATCAGTTGCCGCTCAACATCGTCGACGCGCCCGATGTGATCGGCATGGACGAACATGCCAGCGACGTGCGGGGCCGACATGAGGCCAGCATCAACGTCGCTACCCGGTTGGTCAAAAATGGCCTGGCGGGTGCGGTGGTGAGCATGGGTCACAGCGGCGCAACGATGGCTGCCTCGCTCTTTATTCTGGGCCGATTACCAGGCATTGAACGCCCCGCGATTTTGACCCAGCTACCCAGCAAAGCGGGCATGGTGGCGCTGCTTGATACGGGGGCCAACACCGATGTCAAAGCTGTGTACCTGCTGCAATGGGCGCGGCTTGCCAGCTTGTATCTCAAGGTTGCTGAACACCGCCCCAGCCCGACGGTGGGATTGCTGAGCATCGGTGAAGAAGACCATAAGGGCAACGCGGTAACGCTAGAGGCTCACGCCTTGCTACGCCAGCACGCTCAGGAGCAAGGTATTAACTTTGTGGGCAACGTAGAGGGCCGTGATATTTTCCTGGGTAGCACCGACATTGTGGTGACAGACGGCTTTACGGGCAACATTGCGCTCAAGCTGGCAGAGGGCGAGGCTAAAATGTTGTTTGGCTGGATCAAAGAAGCGCTCAACAGCACGCTGCAGAGCAAACTAGGCGGCTTACTGGTGCGTGCGTCCCTGCAAGAACTGGCCGCCACCATGAATCCCAGTACGTACGGGGCCACCATTTTGCTGGGCGTAAAGGGCCTGAGCTACATCGGTCACGGCAGCGCCGATGCTGAAGCGGTGACCAGCGCGCTGCTGCGTGCCGAGCGCGACTACCACAGCGGTCTGATAGCTAAGCTGATGGCGGCCTTGTCGGCGTGATACTGAGACGAAGCAGTCGGCCAGACGGCGCCTACACGCCCTGCATCTATTTGTGCCAAGCTAGGTACCATGTTTGACGAGCTACTGATACAACTGGCTAAGCCCTGGGTGTGGCTGAAGTTGGCGGGCGCGCTGATTGCCACCTTTGCCGTGTGGCGACTGGGTCGCAGCCTACTGCGCCTTATGAACAACTATATGCGCCATGACCTAGTCCGCATCCTCAGGATGATCTGGGTGGTGATGTGCCTCTTTGCCGCGCTGTCGGTATCGGTCTACGCTATCTACCTGCCCAATGTCGAGGTGCTGTTTGATGTCGGGCAAGAACTGGTAGCTTGGTTTCGCAACACAGTGGGCCAACTGATTGCCATTGTCGCCCTGACCGTCATTGCCTGGAATGTGCTCAGCGCGCTGGCAAGCCGCATTATTCCCAGTGGTGGTGATGATTTTACCCGCCGCTCAGTGAGGCTGCAAACCCTGCGCGGCGTGATTGAAAGTACCTTGCGGGTGATACTGGTCTTGGTCGCCACTATCAGCATTTTACAAGCCATGGGCATCAACGCCACGAGCTTGCTGGCCGGGGTATCGGTGCTAGGCGTGGCGGTGGGCTTTGGTGCACAGAGCCTGGTTAAAGATGTGTTTAACGGCTTTTTTATTCTTCTTGAAGACCAGTACGGCGTGGGTGATGTGATTACGGTCAATAACGGCGCACTGGGCGGCATGGTTGAAAAGCTCAACCTGCGCGTCACCAACCTGCGCGCCCTAGACGGCACGGTCAATATCATCCCCAACGGGCAAATACAGACGGTAAGCATCAGCAGCAAAGACTGGTCGCAGGTCCTTGCCGATGTGGACATCACCTACAGCGCCAACATCAATGATGGTCTGCGCGTGCTGCAACAGGTGTCACGCGGCCTCTATGATGATCCTGAGTGGCATGACATGTTTTTGCAGGAGCCCGATATGCAGGGCGTGGTCAGCCTGACTTCTGAGGGCATCACCCTGCGGGCGCTCTTTAAGGTACTGCCCAAAACGCAGTATGCCCTGCAGCGCGAGTTTAATCGGCGCATCAAAATTGCGATGGATCAGGCTAATATTGAGATCCCATTCCTGCGGCGCCCTATGAACTCAGGCGACACCATTTCTATTCGCCTGCTGCGTGGTGACGCCGACACTCATGAGATGACCGTTATCACCGCCAAAGAGTCGCAGCGCATAGAAGACAAGCCGATTAAACCCTCAGAAAGCCGCGACCCAGAATCGGGCGATGAGGACAGAGTATAGGCAAGATTCTGGCCTTTGCCACCATCAGCGAGCTATACGGATTCCGGTAGAAAGCGGCGGTGAGTGCATCTTGCCGCATGTCCACTGATGTTGAGAACAAGAGCGTTTTTGTACAAGGCGAGCCCTTTGTTGCCTGATACGGATGGTGCTTTCATAGCGCGAAACCGGTATTACATACCGCAGCCGCAGCCGCACACCTTAGGCGCGTGCTTATGGATGTGCTGAGCGTAGTCAAGGGCTAGGTGGTCGGCCTGAGCGAGCGTGAGCGCCTGTGTAGGCACTGTGCCTTTGGCAGCCCACAGGCGGTAATCGTCAATGCTGTGAAACAGGTTGGCATAGGGGCAAAAATCTCCTTTGAATTCGCCGGCTTCAGCTGTGTGCACCTGCGGGAATGCAATCACTACGCCGTCTGGGCCATGTAACTGACCGGCTGTAATCGCGTATGGCACAGCGTCAGACTCATCGATGGGTTGGGCAAAAAGTTGAGCATCTTCTCCGAGCAGGCGCGGAATAAGCAGGGTATCTAGGGCGCAGTAGGTAAACAGTCGTGTACCACTGGACAATGCCACTCTATGACGTGTAGGGGCAAGTGAGATAAGGCCGCGCACCACGTCCTCGGCCAGCTGGCCTTCAAATTCTTGGAGCAATTGTATAAGCTGCTGGGCGGTGGGAAGTAGAGTATTTGATATTCTCATCTCAATAAGGATAGCCTAAGGCGGTTCCGATTCGTCCCAGGTGGCACGACTGATA
>JAGLBF010000188.1 GCA_018260375.1 Deinococcus sp. | reverse complement strand
CATCCGCCCTGATTGATTCGGAAGTACGCCAAATCAATCGGAATCCGTATTACTCGCAGTCTGTCTCCTGCTGAAGAAGGCAGTGCACGCGCTGTTGTGCCGGCTGTGTCTATTCTCAGCAATCAGGTTGCCCTGAACTACCGCCCGGCTCACGCTCTTTGGCCCTCAGAGTTTGTTAAGCTGGGCTGATGAAAAAGAGCATGCAAATCACCTGGCTGGGCGACCAGCGTTACGCTGCTGTGTCGCCGTCAGGCCACCAGTTGCTGATAGACAACAGCGCTTTTAAGGTGGGGGTGAGTCCGATGGAGGCGCTCCTGGCGGCACTGGCGACTTGTACCGCCTATGACGTGGTAGAGATTATGAAAAAGCGCCGTACCCCGCTGAGCCACTACCGTATAGAGATTGAGGGCGAGCGCGCCGACACTGATCCCAAGCGCTACACCCGCATTACCGTGCGGCACTTGGGCGCAGGCGCGGGCATTAGCGCTGACGCACTGAGCAAGGCGGCCTACCTGAGTCATGAAAAATACTGCTCGGTGGCAGCGAGCCTCAACAGTGAAATTGTGGTAGAAGCGGTGGTAGAAGCTGAATACAGTACGGAAGCCTAAGGTGGCGCTGTCTTCTGCTGAAGCCGCAGCGGCACCTGGCTACCGCGACCTGCCGGTAGACCGCAGTGCAAACCGTAACCGCGACCAAAACACCCGCGAGCGCATTATCGAGCAGGCGGCGCGGCTCTTTGTGGCGCGGGGCTATCACGGCGTCAGCATGCGTGAAGTCGCCGAGGCTGTTGGAGTGACCAAGCCTGCTTTGTACCACTACTTCGCTGACAAAGAAGCGCTGTTTTTGGCCTTGCTAGAGGACGCACTCAGCGGTCTGAGTGACGTGCTAACGCATGTGGGCAAGCAGCCGACCCTGCGCGGGCAACTACACAGCCTGATTCATAACCTGCTGGTCAGCGCACCCAGGCAGCGCACGGGGTTGCAACTGTCGGGCGAGCTTAAACATGTGGATCCTGAGCGCCGTGCCGACTTTGAGCAGCGTTACCGCGAGGTGTGGATGGGCGGTTTAGAGCGGCTGCTGTCGCAGGCCGTTGCCGGCGGAGAACTGCGCGCTGACCTGCCCGCGCCGCTGCTGACCACCGCGCTGCTGGGCCTGTTGTATCCGCTGGTCAGCCGTCCGCCCACTGGCCTGCAAGCCGAGCAAACCACAGAAGCGGTAGTGAGTCTCTTTTTAGACGGGGCAAAGAAGTAGCAGAAGCAGGGGCAAAGGAGCGCGGGTAGGTGCGGCGTGGTGACCTAACTGCTTTAGCGCCTGGAGGCCCAGGTGCTTTTTGCTATGCCCAGGCCGCCTGTTACCTGGCCTCTAAAAAATGTAGCCCAAACACGTTAAACTGTAGGTATGACAACAGCCAAACCAAGGAAGAATAAGAACCCGGTGGCTTCTGAGTCGGCTACTTCTGTACCGGCAGTTTCTACATCAACGCCGACTACAGCAGGGTCGCAAACCACTGGGTCTCAAACCACTAAGACTCAAACCACTGGATCTCAAGCTGCTAAAGCTCAAACTGCTGGAACGACAAGCTCCGCGCCTCAGCCTCAAGTGACTGCACCTCGCCTGGCTAGTTCAGCCAGCCCGCGTCAGGTTAGGGAAGGGGACGTGTTTCCTGATGCCCGCCCGCAGGCCGCTGAGCAGCAGACCGTTACTGATCGTGTAGAGGCTACCCTTGAAGCGCGTTTGGCGGCGCTGAGCGATATTTTGTCGGCGCAGCCCAGCATGGCGGTAGACGAAGTGGCCCAGACGCTGAGGGTGTCGCTGTCGCCCGACGAGCAAAAGGAACTGGGCAAGGCCCTCAAGCGCCAGCGGCTACAGGTGCGTGACCGCATGACCAGTAAAGAGATGGACGCGGTGCTGAACAGCGACTGGCAAAACGGCGGCTACCCCTATAAGTACCTGATGTCGCGCGAAAACTATGAGCACGAAAAGTACCGCCTTCAAGTAGAGTTGCTCAAGCTGCAAGCCTGGGTCAAAGAGACGGGGCAGCGGGTGGTTATTTTGTTTGAGGGCCGTGACGCGGCGGGCAAGGGCGGGGCGATTAAGCGCTTTATGGAGCACCTTAACCCGCGTGGTGCGCGTATTGTGGCGCTGGAAAAACCCAGCGTGCAAGAGGCGGGGCAGTGGTACTTTCAGCGCTACGCACAGCACCTACCCACCAAAGGCGAAATCGTACTGTTTGACCGTTCGTGGTACAACCGCGCGGGTGTAGAGCGGGTGATGGGCTTTTGCAGCGATGACGAGTATCAAGAGTTTATGCGCCAGGCTCCAGAATTTGAGCGCAACTTGGTACGCAGCGGCATCTATGTCATTAAATTTTGGTTTTCGGTGAGCCGCGATGAGCAGCGCCGCCGCTTTGCCGAGCGCAAAATCCACCCCCTAAAGCAGTGGAAACTGTCACCTATGGACTTAGCCTCTATTGACAAATGGGACGACTACACGCGGGCCAAAGAAGCCATGTTTTTTCACACTGACACGCCTGATTCGCCCTGGACAGTGGTGAAAAGTGACTGTAAAAAGCGTGCCCGCCTGAATGCTATACGCTATGTGCTCCACAAACTGCCCTACGACAGCAAAGATGGACGCAATATAGGCCGCGTTGATCCCCTGTTGGTCGGCCGCGCCAATGTGGTCTATGAACGCGGCGAAGAGTCAGCCGTGGGTGACAAGAAAAAAGTGTAGTTGGGCGGGTAGGGTACGGACGGCGCTTCATTCCATCACAGCCGGAGCGAAGTCCGTACGTTTGCCCGGCTTCTGCGGGCCTTTTTCGCCTTTTTAATACGGTTCAAGTCGGAATCTGTATGCTGTTCCCACTTGCATCCGCCCTGATTGATTCGGAAGTACGCCAAATCAATCGGAATCCGTATCAACCAACCGTATCTTCAGTTTTCATTTGGAGAAGCTGCAAACGGGCCAAGACTTCGATGGCATGGCTCACCGGGTTCACCTTACGCCAGATATAAGCCAGGTTGCCTTGTGGGTCAATAAGAAAAGTCTGGCGCTGGCTAAGGCCCAGCAAACCACTGACGCCGCCGAGCACGCTGTACTGCTTGGCGATACTTTTGTCAGAGTCAGGCAGCAGCGGGAAACTCAGGCCGCACTTTTCACGAAACTGGGCCTGACGCGCCTCGGTGTCGGTGCTCACGCCAATCACCTGAGCGTTACAGCGCTCAAACTCGCCCAGAGACTGCTCAAAGCGCTGCGCCTCTACGCTGCACCCGGGGGTAGAGGCACGGGGATAAAAGTACAGCACCACCCACTGCCCCCCGTAAGCCTCTAGGTCAATGCTCCGCCCGTCATCGCTGCGGGCCTGAAAGGTAGGGGCGGGTTGTCCAACACTGAGCTCCATAAATTTTAGTATGCACTGTAGTAAAGCCAAATGCTAGGGTCAGGAAG
>JAGLBF010000187.1 GCA_018260375.1 Deinococcus sp. | reverse complement strand
AGGTAACCTTGACCTGGCCTTCTTGGATGATATTGGCTTTTGCCTTGCCAAAGCTGCCTGTGGGGCTAGTCTGCTGGGCGCGGCTGCTGCGCCACACCAGGTACAGCAGCAGCAGCATAAAAAGCAGCGGGAGCACTTCGCCCAAGCTGCTCAGCAGGGTGCTAGGCGCAGATACAGTGGTGGGTACGTCCGCCGCACGCAACTTGTTGAGGATGTCACTGCTGGGCTGCACCCGCACCAAGCGCGGACGCAAGGGGCTAACAAGTGTCACCTGGGCATTGCCCTGCCCGTCGAGCACCACACTGCTCACCTTGCCTGCGTCAATATCTGCCAGAAACTGGGTAGCCGTATAGGGGCGGGTAAGCGCCTGCACAGTCGGGGCGGGCTGAGCGGTGTTTGCAGGTACGCCCTGCGCCTGCGCGCCTGCAAGCAGCACCAAGCCCAGTACAGCAGCGCGGCAAGTCCTGAGCTCTGTCTGATGTACTCCTCTGATGTGCCAAACGCGCCTGAGCATCTCTAAAGTATAATGGGTAGCTTCAATGCTAAACGTAACCAAGATAGAGGCGATGTTTGAACCCTGCAGTGAAGAGGATAGTAGTTCTAGTAACTAGCACCATATCAGTAAGGGCAGATTTGATATAGAAAAGGCCCAAAAGTATTATGTTTTCGCACAAAACAACAATGAGGCAAAGCCATAGGCAAGAGTTAGACTGTGCGTTTATGTGTAACAGGTGAATGCTGACCACTGACTCACTTCAGTTTTCTGTCATACCCAGTCACTATGCTGAAAAGTATGAAGACACTTTCTACGGTTGCGTTAGGCGGCGCTTTGTTACTGGGCCTTAACTCCTGTACGGTTACGACACAGGCTAATGTGGGCTTGGCGGGTTCGCGGCATAACCTTATCGCTGACTTGCAGCCGACCAAAGGCGAAGGCAGCGGCTACCGCGTGGGCGAAAACATCGCCGTGCGCGTCACCACTCGCACCGACGGCTATATAACGCTGCTGGCCCTTGATCCCAACGGCACAGGCAACGTACTGGTACAAAACGCCTTTGTGCGTGCGGGCACTACCGTCTTTCCCCGCCCCGAAGACGGCGTAAACTATACGGTAGTGCCGCCCCTGGGTACAGAGCGCATCCGCGCCATCTTTACCCGGGTGCGCCCTACCACCTCGGTGGTGCTCAGCGGACAATACGACGCAGGTCGCTGGAACGATGCCACCAACGCCTACCTGACTCCCTACAGCGCCGCTGATCGCGACATTCAAGAAACATACCTGTTTATTACCCGCTGAACCACCCAAATGGGGCGTTGATCTATATGACATTGCGAATTCCGATTCAACCCTGTTAGAAACGCTATGAAATTAGGCCAGTGGGTGTAGTAAACAGTACAGACTGTGCGGTAGAGAAGTGTAGTCTGTACTGCAGACCGTGTGATATAAAATATCCTTATGACACGCCGCCTTTTTTGGGTTTTGCCCTTATTGAGTAAGGTCTTGGCCCTTTGCTACTCTGAAGCATGTTGATTCAAAATGACACTGACCTAGCGGGCATGCGCGCAGCTGGGCAAGTGGTGGCCCTTACCCTTCAGACCCTGCGTGCAGCGGCGCAGCCTGGTGTCACCCCGGCCGAACTCAATCACCTGGCAGGGGAGATCTTCGCCCAGCACGGAGCCATTTCTGCGCCGCGCGCTGAGTACGGCGCACCTGTCAACGTGTTTATCAGCGTTAATGAGGACATTGTTCACGGCCTGCCCACCACTCGCCCACTGCAACGGGGTGACGTGGTGTGTATTGATGTCACGCCCAATGTCGGCGGCTATGTAGCGGACGCCGCCCTCAGCCTGGCCATTGAGGAAGCCAGCCCCACCGTTACCAGGCTGCTGCGCTGCACTGAAGACGCGCTCAACGCTGCCCTGAAGGTCGCTAAGGCAGGCCAGCCTATCAGCGCCATTGGCAAAGCCATAGAAACGGTGGTACGCAAAGAGGGCTTTACCGTGCTGCGCGAGTTGCAAGGGCATGGCGTGGGACGTGCCATCCACGAAGAGCCCGAAGTCCCCAATTACTTTGACCCCGCCCGCCGTGAGCGGCTGGAAGAAGGTCTGGTTATCGCCGTAGAGCCGATGGTGTCTACAGGGCGCGACTGGCACACCCAAACCCTGTCAGACGGCTGGACCATCGCCACCCGTGACGGGGGCCTTGCGGCGCACTTTGAACATACCATTATGATTCAGCGTGGCAAGCCGTTGGTACTGACCGCACTCGATGTGAATAACAGTGGGTGAGAGGTAACCGTGATGTTGGACAAAAGGACTTGCCCCGGCAAGCTAGCCCACTGCCGGTACCTGGGTGCCAGAGCCTGCTCGTAGCACGGTGTACCCATAGGCTTACCCGCTAGGCCGTGCAGCACGATGTATCCTGCTACAAATTACCCCTAATGAGCCTGTAACCTTGGCTGCTACACTAGGCCTATGTCATTGACCATTAAATACTTGGGCCACTCCGCTTGTTTGCTCTCAGACGGCACGCATAAGCTGCTCCTTGACCCTTTTATTGAAGGCAATCCCAAATGCCCCGTGACCCTAACCGAAGCGCTGACCTGGCAACCTGACGCGGTGCTGCTGAGCCACGCGCACAGCGACCACTGGGGTAATACCCTAGACTTTGCTCAAGCGGGTGCGGCGGTCATCGCCACCTACGAAATTGCCGAATATGCCGCCAAACACGGCGCGCAGAGTGTGATACACATGAATCTCGGCGGTACCTACCGCGCTGAGTGGGGGAGTGTCAGTCTGACCCCCGCTTGGCATTCCAGCAGCTTTGCTGACGGCACTTACGGTGGTATGCCTGCTGGCCTGGTGATAACCATGGGCGGCCTGACGGTGTACTTTGCGGGCGACACTTGCCGCTTTAGCGATATGCAACTGATTGGCGAGCGTGGCCTTGACCTGGCGATGCTGCCTATCGGTGACCGCCTGACTATGAACCCCCAGGAAGCGGGCAAATGCCTTGAACTCCTGCGCCCCAAAGCTGCCATGCCCCTGCACTACGGCACCTTTCCCATGCTGACTGGCAAGCCCGAAGAATTCGCGGCTGAATGCGCCCAGCGCGGCGTGACGGCCTACACGCCCGCACCAGGTGAAGACCTTATCCTAGGTTAACTGCTGGCCTGTACACCAGGTTTTCCTAACCAGCCCTATGCACTTTGACTTATGCATTTTGACCTAGGCAGTTGTGAATCCCAGTAAGGGGCTTGAGTCTGCGCCAAAGTCTGCTATACTCTTTAGGCACGTTCCTTTGCCGAGGCGTAGCGCAGGCCGGTAGCGCACTTGGTTTGGGACCAAGGGGTCGCAGGTTCGAATCCTGTCGCCTCGACCAGCAAATAGGGACGTGTTTTTTATGCGGGATTGGTGTAGTGGTAGCACAGCAGCCTTCCAAGCTTCTGGCCTCGGTTCG
>JAGLBF010000186.1 GCA_018260375.1 Deinococcus sp. | reverse complement strand
GAGTGGGAACAGCATACGGATTCCGCTCCATTCCAGCACAATTCTAGTATATGCGCCGCCTCTAGGACGGTGCTGGAATTAAGTGTCTTCCGTATGACGCGCTTCTACGGCCATGTACGCCAGTAAACACGCCACCGTTTCTAGAATGCCCAGTACACCGTAGAGGCCTTGCTGCATCTCGGTGGGGGGGGTGCCAAAGCCTGCGGGGGGCCAGACATTAAACACCATCAGCGCCAGCTCTAGCGCCGCCAGCAAGTTGAGCCAGCGGAGTAACTGCTCTTTTCCGCGCACGGTTGGCGTGACAAACTGACTGCCACTCACCGCGTAGACGGCTGTGCGGGATACAATCGCCGCGCCCCACACCACAAAAAGCGCTGTGAGCGATACCAAGTTGCTGCTGGGCGCCACCCACCCGTCGGCCACGGCGAGGGCCAGTACCACCCACTGCATCACCCGGAAGAGCCCCAGCAGTACGTAGAGGTTACGTAGAGCCACCAGCGCGGGTGTCTGCGGCGCCACCGCCTCGCCGCGCAAGTACTGGGCCAGAAGCGGCAACCAGGCCACCAGGCAGATGATCGCCAGCAGGTCGTCTAGGCTCGCCAGGAGGCTGCCGTGTTGCGCCAGGCTGTAAACGGCATAGACCGTCAGGGCCACCACCTGTAGCCAGTTGGCTCCCAGTGCCAGCGAGCGGGCGGTGGATAAAGCGGGGGGTTTCATAGCCCGAGCTTTTGCTGTAGGACTTGGCGCACCAGGTCAGGCCTGGCCTTTCCCCCCAGCGCTTTCATCACAGGGCCAATCAGCGCGTTCACGGCCTTGCTGTTGCCTGCACGTACCTTTTCTACAGTGACGGGGTCGGCCTGCATAGCGGCTTGTACAGCGGCTTCAATAGCACCTATGTCGCTCACCACGCTCAGGCCGCGCTCGGCGACAAGCTGGGCGGGGTCGTGACCTTGTAGCACGTCGCCCAGCAGCTCTTTGGCCATTTTACCGCTGATGGTACCTTCGTCAATCAGCGCCACCAGACGGGCCAAGTGCGCGGGCTGTAATAGGCTGGTTTGCAGCGGCTGCTCTTGCAATTGACCCGCGACCTCAGTCAGCAGCCAGTTTGCCAGTTTCTGAGCGTCTGCACTGTACCACCGCAGCGCTTCGTCCAAAAATCGGCTCTGCGCCGCGTCCATGCTCAGCGTCTGTGCGTCGCTGGCCCGGATGCCCAGGCTCAGGTAGCGTACACGCTTTTGAGCAGGAAGTTCGGGCATGCGGGCCTTAACCGCCTCAATCATCTGCGGGGTGATATTCAGCGGGGGCAGGTCAGGCTCAGGAAAATAGCGGTAGTCCGCTTCGCCTTCTTTGGTGCGCATCACAAAGGTTTTTTGTCCGCCGTCATCCCAGCCCATGGTGTCTTGTGTCACCGTACCGCCCGATTGCAGCACGCGGGTCTGGCGGGCGATTTCGTATTCCAGGGCCTTTTGTACGCTGCGAAAGCTGTTGAGGTTTTTGACTTCTACTTTGGTGCCCCAGGGCGTACCAGGCTCGTGCAGGCTGATATTCACGTCACAGCGCATCTTGCCTTCTTCGGGGTTGGCCTCGCTAACGCCCAGCGCCTGAGCAATAGCGCGGATTTGGGTCAAAAACTCGCGGGCCTGTTCGGGGCTGGTGATGTCGGCTTCGGTGACCATCTCTATCAGCGGCATACCCGCGCGGTTGAGGTCAAGCAGGCTGTAAGGCTGGTAGGTGGGGTGAATCAGCTTGCCCGCATCGTCTTCTAGGTGGGCGCGCATAATCCGCACGCGCTCTCCAGCGATGTCAAGGTAGCCATTGCGGGCAATTGGGCGGTCATACTGCGACAGCTGAAAGTTTTTGGGGGCGTCGGGATAAAAGTAATTTTTGCGGTGAAACTGGGTAAACCCCGCCACATCGCAGTGCAGCGCCAGGCCAAACATCAGGGCCAGATTGACGGCCTCGCGGTTGAGGGTGGGCAGCGTGCCAGGTAGCCCCAACGTCAGGGGGTCAATAAAGGTATTGGGCTCATGTCCAAAATAATCGGCGCTGCACGCACTAAAAATTTTGCTGCGGGTGTTGAGGTGCAAGTGAACTTCTAGGCCAATGACGGGCTGGAGCATGGGCAACAGTATAGGGATGGCAGAGGCTAGAAGGTAGGAGGTAGAGACAAAAGGGTGTAGAGGCGCACCGCGTCGCATACGGGGGAGGGGCCCGCCAAAAGCCCTCCCTGCTTTGGCTATTTGGCTAGCCCCTGAGCTGCCTTGCTATTTCTGCCACCGCCTGCTCAGCGTGAATACGTCCGTTTTCTATAAACACCTGGTTTGTTTTGCCCGCGTAGCCTGCTGAACCAGCTACAAACAGCCCAGCAAGACTGCTCTGGTGGTGTTCGTCAAGCACCAAGCTCTCGTCGGGGTGCTGGGCAAGGCCCAGGTGTTCCATAAAGTCTAGCTTGGGGCGGTAGCCGGTGAGGGCAAAGGTAAAGTCGGTGGGCAGGTGAAAGGTAGTGCCGTCAGCACGCTGCACCAGCACATAGTCGGGGTGGATTTCTTGTACCGTACTGTTAAAGTGCGCGGTGATAGAACCTTCCTTGATGCGGTTTTGTAAGTCGGGCCGCACCCAGTACTTGATGGTGTCTTTGAGCTCAGCGGCACGCACCACCATGGTGACCTCAGCTCCACTGCGCCACAGGTCAAGCGCTGCGTCCGCCGCCGAGTTGCCCGCGCCGATAACAGTTACCTTCATGCGCCAAAAGGGGTGGCCTTCGGTGTAGTAGTGCGACACATTTTCAAAGTCCTCGCCCGCGATGCCCAGGCGCAGGGGGTTGTCGTAGTAGCCCGTAGCCACGATCACGCGCCGAGCCTCTACCACAGTATGCTCGCTGCTCTGGGTGTCTACGGTGAGGGTAAACCCTGCAGGTGCGGCGTGAATGCGCTTGACTTCGGTGTACTGCTGCACATTAAGCTGCTCGCGCTGGGCCACCAGGCGGTAGTAATTGAGGGCGTCTTTGCGGTCGGGCTTGTCGTGACCTGTCACCAGTGGGTGACCGCCAATTTCCAGCTCTGGGGCGGTGGTAAAAAAGGTCATGTAGGTGGGGTAATCAAACACCGCATTGACCACACAGCCCTTTTCCAGCACCGTGTAGCTCAGCCCCGCCCGCTTGCAGGCGATGGCCGCCGCCAGTCCTACTGGGCCAGCTCCGACAATGGCAACATCTAATAGACTCATGGGCAGATTGTAGGGGATGTAGGGCAGGAGAGGCGATCAGCGGTTGAAAGGCGCCGATTGCACCGCCGCGCAGTCCGTATCATACGGATTCCGATTGATTTGGCATACTTCCGAATCAATCAGGGCGGATGCGAGTGGGAACAGCATACGGACTGCGCGGTATGGAGCCGCAGGCGGCGCTTTTACGACTGTGGTGGAATGGAGCGGCAGTCCGTATCAGACAGCCGTGACCTTACTTGGCACAGTCCGCCAGCACG
>JAGLBF010000185.1 GCA_018260375.1 Deinococcus sp. | reverse complement strand
ATACGGACTGCGCGGTATGGAGCCGCAGGCGGCGCTTTTCCGACTGTGGTGGAATGGAGCGCAGTCCGTATGACAAGGCCTAAAAGTTTGCCGAGCCCACTAAACACGGGCCCCTAAACCCACTACCTCTGGGCTCACCCGCCTATGCCCCACTCTCCGGATGCCAAGACAGCAGCCGCAAGGCGGCAGGCAGCACCTCTACAGACAGCTCGTTGATGGGGCCTATCAGATCACCGTCTAGGTGGGCTTCGGTGGGAGCGGCCCACTTGACCTCTACGCGCCGTCCTACGGCGTGGGCCACACGGGGGTCGGGCAGGTGGGTGCCGCGCAGCACCTTGACTAACAGTTGCAGCAGGTCTTTTTTGCCCAGCTCGCGCCCGATCACCACATTGAGGTAGCCGTCAAACAGATCCGAGGCAGGCGAAATATAAAAACCGCCGCCGTAGCGCGTGCCGTTCATCACGGCCACCAGGCAGGCACGTCCCTGATAAAATAACTCGCCGTCTATCCGCACGCTGACCTCTTCGCTGCGCTGCTGCCCAAAGACCCGCATAAAGGCCCACAGGTAGCGCACCAGTCCAGGCAAAGCCAACCCCAACAGGTACCTAGGGGCGCTTTGAAGCATCACGGTGACTTGCGCATCAAAGCCCATACCAAGGCCATTGTGCAAAAGGTGACTTTGCCCGCCAATCGTACAGCGCAGCAAATCGGCGTGGTGGGGCGCTTGGCGCAGGCGGCTGATGGCCTCGGCCCAGTGGTTGCCCAGACCCAAGGCTCCCGCGTAGTCGTTACCCGTACCCAGCGGCACGATACCCAGCGGACGCTCAGCCAGCAACGGCAGTAAGCGGTGTATGGTGCCGTCACCGCCTACGGCCACCACAGGCATGTCAGAAGGCAAGTCGGGCAGGTAGCCAATTTCATGGGGATGGTCGTAGAGGGTGGGTTCCCAGCCTGCTTGCTGTAGGGCGGCGCACACCTGAGGCCAGTACCGCTGCGCTGCGCCACTGCCTGCCGTAGAGTTCAAGACGACCGCAATGGGTTGTAAAGGCCGGGGAGTCAAGGTGAGCACCAGTGTAGCAGATGGCCGTGAACCGTCAACGAGAAGCGGCCCCCAAAAGATGAGGGCGGCGCCAAGTGCTAGCCTCTAAAGCGCGTTTGGTAGCCTTCAATTTTTAGCAGCTCGGCGGCGCGGGTCAGGTCGTTTTGTTCTTCCAGGCCCAGCCGCAGCGCCCCGCCATGTTCACGCACGGCCAGCACCTCGATATCTTTGATGTTGATGTTATTTTCACCCAATATGCGGGTAATTTGGGCAATCTGGTTGGGCTTGTCAGGCAGCGCCACCACCAGGTCATGCTTGGGCGGCAACAGGCTGCGCTTGACCACAGGCAGGTTGTCGCGGGTGCGCTTGGCTTCGGTGGCGCTCAGCAGTAACTCTTCGGGGTCATCCAGCGTATCAGCAAGGTGAGCCAGTTGCCGCGAAAAGCGTTGCAGGGCTTCACGCAGGGCGGTTTTGTTTTCTACCACCATGTCGCGGCTCATGCGCGGGTCACCGCTAGCGACGCGGGTCAGGTCGCGAAACCCCCCCGCCGCTAGCAAGCTCAGCCGCTCATCGCGGGCCACCATGTGTGTCAGCGCAAGGCTGGCGAGGTACGGCAGGTGGCTGATGGTAGCGACCAGTTGGTCATGGGCTTCAGGCGGCATCACCACGGGCGCGGCGCCCAATTGGGTGACCAATCGGCGCATTTTGGCGAGGGCAGTCAGCGGAGTGCGCTCGGTGGGGGTCAGCACCCACACGGCATTTTCCAGCAGCGCGGCTGAGGCGTGCGCCACGCCGCCGCGCTCACTACCCGTCATGGGATGGCCTGCCACAAAGTTGCGGATGCCCAGCGCCTCGCACTCGGCAGCAATACCACTTTTGACACTGCCCACATCGGTCACCAGCGCCGCAGGCGAAAGGTACGGCGCAGCGGCGCGGGCCAGCGGTGCCAGCGCCTTGACAGGTACGGCGAGCACTACTAGGTCGGCCCCCCTCAGCCACTCGCCCACACTGGGACGGGCCTCATCAATAACGCCCAGCGCTAAGGCTTCTTGCAAGGCCAGCGCGTCATTATCTAGCCCAATGACGCGCTGGCACAGCAGCCGCTCGCGCAGACCCAGCGCCACACTGCCCCCGATAAGGCCCACGCCCGCTATCACAGCAGTGTAGAAGGTTTCGGGCGGCGTGGGCGGTGCTGACGGAGCGCTCATGGTGTCGCTAGGCTAGCACTTTGGGGGATGAGCAGTACAGCCGGAGGCAGCACTGCAGCTCAGTTGACGGTGTACTGCTTAAGTTAGCTATCAGATACTCACTATTTCTTTTCGCGCAAGGCCCGCAGTTGTTCATACAGGGCCTTTTCTTGGTCACTGAGGTCAGCAGGAAACACCAGGTTCAGGCGTGCGTACAGGTCACCCGCAGCACCGTTTTTGATGGGCCAGCCTTGCCCCTTCAGGCGCATGCGCCGCCCGCCACTGGTGCCTGCGGGAATGCTGAGGGTCACATCACTCTTAAGCGTGGGCACACGCACGCTGCCGCCAAGCGCGGCGACATCGACAGGTACATCGACGTTGACACTCAGGTCGTTGCCCTCTAAGTCAAAGCGCCCGTCTTCCAGCACGCGTACGGTCAGCAACACGTCACCGCCCCCCGGCCCTTGTCCTGCGAGGCGCAGGCGGGTGCCGTCACGGGTGCCAGCAGGAACGCGCACCGTCATGCGCTTGCCATCTACACTGATGTTCTCTTCAGTGCCGCTGTAGGCTTCTTGCAAAGATACCTGCAACTCGCCCTCTACATTCTGCACAAACCTGCGCCCGCCGCCCACGCCTGACATGCCGCCCAGCAAGTCTTCTAGGTTAACCTGTCCGTTAAAGCCGCCCGCACCACTGCGAAAGCCGCCCGACTGCCCAAAGAGGCCCTGAAAAAAGTCACTGAACTGTGAAGGGTCAAAGCCCGATGCGTCACCAAAACCGCCCCCAGCCCCGCCCGCGCCACCAGGCCAGCCGCCGGGGATACTGCCTGTATGGCCGTACTGGTCATAGAGTTTGCGCTTTTCGGGGTCGGAAAGCACCGCGTTGGCCTCGCCAATTTCCTTAAACTTTTCGGCAGCGGCCTCGTCCCCCTGATTTTTGTCGGGGTGATACTGTTTGGTCAGCTTGCGGTAGGCACTTTTTATCTCAGCTTCAGAGGCACTGCGCGGCACGCCAAGCACCTGATAGTAATCTTTGTAGGCCATATATGCTCCTGTTGCTGCCTTACATGATAGGGCATTGAAGTAACGAGGGAAACCATTGTATATCTAAGAAAGTATAAATAAATTGCTTCTATGACACAGATTATGATGATGCTGAAAGGAATCAGAAGGCGTAGCAGGCACCCATAAACACACACGACCAAAACTACTCATACGGACTGCCGCTCCATTCCACCACAGTCGGAAAAGCGCCGCCTGCGG
>JAGLBF010000184.1 GCA_018260375.1 Deinococcus sp. | reverse complement strand
CATCCGCCCTGATTGATTCGGAAGTACGCCAAATCAATCGGAATCCGTATTACCTACCGCCTACTTGCTGCGCCAACCTGCCACTGCTCTAGCCGCTTTTGCAGCCCAGCGTCGGGCGCGGGGTGGGCACCAAAGCGCGACACCACCCACCCACCGACCTGCGCGGCGATGTGGCCTGCTGTCACCGCGTCGCCCGTGCGGAGGTAATGCGCCAAAAAGCTGCCGCCAAATGCGTCGCCTGCGCCTGTGGCGTCTACCAGTTCGGCATCGGTGGCAGGGATATGCACTTGTTCCTGGGTTGGCCCCGCGATCAGGGCGCCTTGTTCGTCCATTTTCATGGCAATCAGACTCTTTGGAAACTGTTCGCGCAGCCAGTCAAGGGCTTTTTGGGCGCTGCGTTTGCCGCTCATGGCGCGGGCCTCGTCTTGGTTGGGAAACAAAATATCAATGTGAAGCGGGGCAATGTGGCGCAAAAAGTTCTCGCGTCCCAGCTGTTGAATCATCTGAAAACTTCCTGGGTCAAGGCTCAGCGTCATGCCAGCGGCGTGCGCCTGTGCCGCGGCGTACATGGCAGCCGCACGCGGTGGATCGCGAAAGAGGCTCCAGGCGGTGAGGTGCAGGTGCCTGCCTGGGCCAAAAAGGGCAGCAGGCACTTCATCAGGCAGCAGCTCCCAGTCGGCCCCCTGGCCTGTGAGCATGGCCCGCTGTCCTCGCTGGTCAATCAGCGCCAAAATAACGCCTGTGGGATGCTGGGCGCTGCGTATCACCTGGGTATCAATACCTTCATCCTGCAAGCCGCGCAGGGCCATCTCACCAAAGTGGTCTTGACCTATTTTGCCCGCAAAGGTGGTCGGGCAGCCCAGTCGCCGCGCCCACACCGCCAGATTCGCCGCGCTGCCGCCTAGTGAGAGTTCTAGGCGCCCTGTGGTGTCGCCGCCTGCCAGCAGCAGGGTATCGGGCCGGGCGAGCACGTCCCAGGCCAGGTCGCCCAGAGACACCAGATAGGGGGCAGTGCTGTTACTCACTGTCTACCGCCAGCGGCAGGGTCGCCATCACCCGCGCAATCACCTCTTCCAGTCCCAGTTCGCCTGTGTCAATCACAACCGCGTCGGGGGCGGGGGCTGACTGCTTTTGGTCATGCAAGTCGCGCACCAGCAGCGCCGCTTCTACCGCGTCTAATTCATCTCGCCGCTCTTTGACCCGCCGCTCGGCCCGTACGCGCGGCGAGGCCACCAGGAAAAATTTATACTCAGCTTGTGGAAAGACCGCCGTACCCATGTCGCGCCCCTCAGCAACAAAAGGCGCGGGTAAGGTGCGCAGCTGGGCATTGACCCACTCGCGCAGTTGGGGCAACTGAGCTACGGCGCTGACGCCCGCGTCAATGGTGCTGGTGTGCAAAAAAGGGGTGATGTCTTGCCGTTCACCTGCTCGCTGCTGATACACGCGGTTGCCACCCGCTTCAGGCTGGAGCTGCACCGGAAAGCGCTCCAGTTGGGCCAGCAGGGCGGGCGCCTTCAGGCTGCTACTGGCCATACTCAGCCCGGCATTGAGGCCGCTATAGGTCGCGGCGCGGTAGAGCAAGCCGCTCGAAAGATAAGGAACGCCCAGGCGCTGCGCTACGCCACTCGCCACGCTTGATTTGCCGCTGGCTGCTACACCATCAATGGTTACAATCACGCTTTACAGTGTAGCGGCTGAAGGCCAGCCAGAAGATAGAAGCTAAAAAAAGCGCCTAATATATGCCTTATACCTTGTGCTAAATAGCTGCTGGGTAGAGAGTGATACGGACTGCCGCTAAATTCCACCACAGTCGGAAAAGCGCCGCCTGCGGCTCCATACCGCACAGTCCGTATGCTGTTCCCACTCGCATGCGCCCTGATTGATTCGGAAGTACGCCAAATCAATCGGAATCCGTATGAGTAGGCACAAAGTAGCTTTTGGTGGAAGTGAAGCGAATTCGGGCGCGCTCCTCGGATACGCGGAACTGTAACCAGGAGCTACTTATATACCCTCTCTCATCTGCTAGCCGCTACACTGTGAGCCATGCTTAAGATCAAATTTCTACCTGTGGCCCTCGCCGCCCTGACGATGGGCCTGGCCTCTTGCGAAAAAAAGACCACGACCACCGACACCAACACGAATACCGCCGCCGCAACCACTGAGGCGGCTAAAACGGACACGGCTCAGCCCGCTACCCCAGCAACTGACGCCCCAAAGACCGACACTACCAAGACTGACGCCACCAAGACCGACACAACCAATACTGATGCTGCCAATACCGACACTGCCAAGCCCGCTCCCATTCCTACGGGCTATACCCTGGTGCCTGAGCTGAGCAAAGAACCTGTGCGTCAGTTTGACAAAGCGCCTGCCTACGCTCTGCAAGACGGCAAAGACTACTACGCGGTTATTGACACCAACAAAGGCCAGATTATCGTGGACTTGTTAGAAAACGACACGCCCACCACTGTCAGCAACTTTGTCACCCTGGCCCGCAACCACTTCTATGACGGCCTGCGCTTTCACCGCGTCATTGACGGCTTTATGGCCCAAACGGGCGACCCCAAAAGCGCCGACGAGTCGCAAAAGACAGCCTGGGGTACAGGCGGCCCTGGCTACCAATTCCCCGATGAAGTGCGCCAAAAGCTCACCTTTGACCAACCCGGCATGTTAGCTATGGCTAATAGTGGCCCCAACACCAACGGCTCGCAGTTTTTTATCACCTTTGCGCCCGCGCCCTTTCTCAATGGCGGCTATAGCCTCTTTGGCAAGGTCGTCAGCGGGCAAGATGTGCTGACCAAGCTCACCCGCACCAGCACGGGCGGCGGCGCCGAAACCCCTATCGCTGGCGCTGTCCCTGACAAGCTACTGAGCGTACGCATTGTCAATAAAAACTGAGGCCTATGAGCAACCCTGTCCCCCCGCATAAACAAAAGCTAGATGAGGTACTGCGCTCTAATGCCGAAATCAACGCGCTGCTCAGCCAGCAGGTGGGGGAACAGCTCAGCCACCTGCACCCGCCCATTGAGCGCCTGGGCAACTTACTAGCGCAGCCTACCTTTATTATGGTAGCTCTAGCCGCTTTTTTTAGCTGGATAGTGTTTAACCTTGACCTCAAATTTATCACCAACAAACCCTGGGATGAGCCGCCCTTTTACTGGCTCCAGGGGCTTATTGGCCTGCTCAGCCTGATCTTTACTGCCACGGTGCTGGTGTCGCAAACTCGCCAAGCCCAACTGGCCGAGCAGCGCGCCCAGTTGCAGTTGCAGGTCGTGTTGCTGACCGAGCAGCGCACCGCCAAACTGATAGACCTGCTTGAAGAACTGCGCCGCGACCTGCCCAATGTGCAAGACCGCATAGACATACAAGCCGAAGCGCTGCGACAAGCCAGTGAGCCCGAAGTGATTTTAGAAGCCCTCAACGAACTACAAGACCAGCAACAAGCCGACAACACCTAATACGCATTCCGATTGATTTGGCGTACTTCCGAATCAATCCGAGCGGATGCGAGTGGGAA
>JAGLBF010000022.1:13509-23957 GCA_018260375.1 Deinococcus sp. | reverse complement strand
TTCCTTTGGCAGTAGAGAACCGAGTAAAAGGGATACGGGTAAGGGGTACGGGTAACTAGGAGCGTAGAGAGTGAAGGATAGGGGAGTGGGCAGCAGGCATACAGACACAGTAGAGCAAACAGCATAAAAACGCCTCGCCCGCTCAGCCCCCAATCACAGGGCCGATATGCGGACGAGACCAGGACGTTAACCGTCAAATCCCGCGTTACCACCGCGCTTCCTAAGCAGACCAACAGGACAAAAGCTCAGGCACTCGCTTGCGCTGTGTCGGGCGCACCCGTCGGGGTCTAGTAGGCCATGTCAGGGGGCCGTTCTTCCCGCAAGGCTCGTGGGCGACTTTCTCCGCTTCCCTTACCGCGCAGGCTTACAGCCTCGGCCCGCGCTCTCTTGATGGTGGGACTTGGGCGGGTACTCCTCCCAGTCGTTGCTGGTCATAGTCTAGCGGATGTAGGCGGGATTTGTGTAGGCCGTAGAGGTAGATGCTGGACAAAAAGCATTTGGACGTTCAGGCCGTTTGCAAAGCTGAAGGCGCTCAGACGGACAGTCTATGTCTATGGACGCTATGTCTACGGACGGCACTTCGTTCCGGCACAGTCGGGGTGCTGCCTGCGCCTCTATATCGCCAAGTTTGTACCGCCAAGTCTGTACTGTACTGCTAAGTTTGTACTGTTTTTTGCGGCCGCTGCCCTTCTTTCACCGCGTGGTTCATACGGTTTAGAGTGTAATACGTAGTACAGTGCAATTCGTAGTACAGTACACCTTTGAATGTGCTGTGCTTGCCTGATTTCTAGCTGCCGTGCTGCGCGTATGCCAAAATAGGTTTAATGACTACTTCTCCACCGAACCGTACTCCACTGAACCGTACTTCACCGAACCGTACTTCACTGGCCCGTACTTCATTGGCCCTGCCCCGCACCTTGATTCTGGGCGCCGCGCTGCTGCTCGGTGTGCAGATCAGCTACGCTCAGCCTGCTGCACCCCAAACGAAGACCCAACAGGCGCAGACCCAACAGGCTCAGGTTCAACAGCCTGCGCCCCTCACTTTACCTGCGGGCGTGCAGTATATCGCCTCTGCCGAGGGAATCAGTGAGTACCGCCTAGCCAACGGCCTCAAGGTGCTGCTAGCGCCCAGTCAGGCCAACGCCATGTTCACCCAGCACGTCACTTACCTGGTGGGCAGCGTACAAGAAGGCGTGGGTGAAGGCGGCATGGCGCACTTGCTGGAGCACATGATGTTTAAGGGTACAACTGACCACCCCAACATTCCCAGCGATCTGCGCGCGCGCGGGGCTGACAGCAACGCGATGACCACGCCTGAGTACACCGACTACTACGCAACCTTGAATGCCAGCCGTGAAAACCTGGACTTTATCACCGCGCTGGAAGCTGACCGCATGGTGAATAGCCTTATTCGCCCTGAAGACCTCAGCAGCGAAATGACAGTGGTGATGAATGAGTTTGACAACGGCGAAAATAACCCAGATGGCTTGCTCTACAAGGCTGTACATAAGGCAGCGTACAGCTTTCACCCCATTGGGCGTGATGTGGTGGGCAACCGCTCCGAAGTGGCGCAGGTGCCCGCCAGCAGCCTCAAGACCTTTTACCAAAAGTACTACCAGCCTGACAATGCGGTGATCACGCTGACGGGTAATATTGACCCGCAGTACGCTCTGGAGCGCATCAATGCTACCTTTGGCAAGATCCCCCGCCCCGACCGCCAGCTTCCGTCGGCTTACACGGTAGAGCCGGCCCAGCAGGGTGAAAAAATAATCAGCGTGCGCCGCGCGGGTACCGTGCCTATACTGCTCAACGCCTACCACATCCCCGCCATTACCCACCCTGACGCGGCGGCTTTGCAGATGCTAAGTGCACTGCTGTCTCAGGAACCTGAGGGGCGGCTGTATCAGGCTCTGGTCAAGACAGGGCTGGCCAGCAATTCGGGCACCATGGCTGAGCAGTACACCGTGCCGGGGCTGAGTTACTTTCAGGCCATTTTGCCCGCTCACGCCACCGACGCGCAACTTGACAAAGCCCGCGCCGCCTTGCAGGAAGTTGCCGAGGGTGTGGCCAAAAAGCCCTTTACAGAGGCCGAGGTGTCGCAGATACGAAAGCGCATACAGACCAGCTTTGAGCGCCTGGCCCGCGACCCTGCCCAGAGCGCCGAAAATATCATTTCGCTGCTGCCTACGGGCGACTGGCGCAGCTATTTTGTGGGCCGCGACGCGCTTCTGGCCGTGACCGCCGCCGATGTTAACCGCGTCGCCGCGCAGTATCTCAGGCCCACCAACCGCACCGCGGGCACCTTTTACCCCACCGCCGCCGCCGCCGTGCAGGCGAGCTTGGTCAAGGTTCCCGCTGCGCCCAGCATGGCCGCACTGCTCAAGGACTTTAAGCCGCGTACCATCAGCGCTGCGGGCGAGCAGATCAACACCGACCTCGCCGCACTCGAAGCCCGTACCGTGCGCTCTGAAGTGGCTGGGGTAAAGGCCGCGTACTTTAAAAAGGCCACCCAGGACGGGCGCGTCAACGTGCGCCTGAGCCTTGATCTGGGCAACTTGCAGACCGCCGACAGTGCCCTGATCCGTGACGCTGCCAACTACATTCCCAGTATGCTGCTGCGCGGTGCACGCGGACTGACCCCTGAGCAGCTCAAAGACCAACTCGCGGCGCTGAATGCCAGCCTCAGTATCAGTGGTGACGCGAGTGAACTGACGCTGGACGTGTCGGCTCCGCCTGAGCATCTGGCGCAGGCGTTGACTTTAGGCCGCCGACTGCTGCGCGAACCTGTGTGGAATCAAAATGACTTTGCTGAGCTAAAAAAGAGCAGCATCACCGACCTACAAAGCCTCAAAGACAACCCCAACTGGCAAGCACAAATTGCCCTGCGGCGTGCCTTTGATCCTGTAGGAGGCGTGCGCGGCTCACACCGCTACACCCGCAACTATGACGAGCGCCTGCAAGATGCCCAGGCAGTCAACCTGGCAGATGTAAAGGCGGCGTACCAACAACTCTGGGGCTATGCGGGCAGCGGACAGCTGGCTGTAGTCGGGCCATTTGACCGCAGGGTGGTTGACCAGAGTATCAGCGAGCTGCTGTCAGGCTGGAAGGCAAAAGTGCCTTATGTGCGCGTGCCCAGCGAACTGGTAGTGCCACAGGGACGCACCATCAGCGTACCTATTGCTGACAAATCGGGCGCAGTGATTATCGCGTCCCAAGCTGTGCCGCTGCGCCAGGACAGCCCTGAGTACGCCGCGCTGGATGTAGCGGCCGAAATCCTGGGCGGTGACGGGCTGTCTTCACGTTTGGCAACCCAACTGCGCCAAAAAGACGGCCAAAGCTACTCTTCAGGGCTATCGCTGGATGGAGGTACTCAAGACCCCGTAGGCGCAATTTCTCTGTACGCCACCACCGCTCCCAGTGCCTTGTCTCAAACCGAAGCGGGCATACGCGCTGTGCTTAAAGAGGCGCTTGACAAAGGCTTTACCACCAAAGAAGTGGAGCAAATTAAGGCGGCGGCCTTGCAAGCCCGCACCGCCAACCGCAGCACCGACGGTTACTTGCTCAGCACACTGGTCAGTCAGTTGTACCTGGGTAAAACCTTTGCCGACACTGCCAAGCAAGACGCCGCGCTGCAAGCCGTAACCCCCGAAACGGCCTACGCTGCCCTCAAAAAGTACCTTGACCCCAGCAAGTTGGTTATCATAAAGGCAGGCACATTTTAGTTCGCTGATGTGGAGTGCTGATACGGATTCCGATTGATTTGGCGTACTTCCGAATCAATCCGAGCGGATGCGAGTGGGAACAGCATACGCATTCCGCTTTATTTCAGAACAGATAAAAAGGCGCGGCCTGCACGCTATGAGGGTGCAGGCCGTAGTTATATTGCGTTCAACACCCGTTAGTTGAGTACCCGTTGTTCTGAGGGGCGTTCCCGGTGGTGCGGCTCTTGCCAGTCAGCCCTAAACAGATACACATCGGGGCTGCCCGTGCGGGTGTACCACACGCGTAGCCCCCGGTTGCCTTCTTCTAAAGGTTTCCAGTGGATCAGATAGCCCGTTTGACCACTGGGCAAATAGGGAGCGACCTGTCCGTTGGATTGCCGCAACTGATACCAGGCGTTGTGGCGGGCAGGGGACCAGCCCAGCACCTCTACCGCGTAGGGCGAAATGTTGAGCAGCCGTGCTTGGTGCACGTCTAGCGTCAGCTCTAGGTCAGGCGGATCAGCGCTGAGGGTGCGCTGCCAGCGCTGGGGCTTGGCGGGCGGCGGCGGTGTAATGGCCGCTTGCCACTGCCGGTCAGAGCGCGGATATAGCCAGGCTGACAGCAGCAGTGCCAGGCTGTACAGCAGCGCAGCGACGCTGAGCAGCAGCAGCAAATTGTCTTGCGTGCTTCGGGCGCTTGATAAGGTCTCAACGCCCAGCAGCAGGGTCAGCAGCGCGATGATCCAGGTGCGCTGGGTGGGGCGCGCACCCTGTACAGGTAGCGGGTAGTAAGAGGCAATCAGCGCAAAACCAAGACCTACGCCAAACAGTGCAGGTACATACAGTACGGCTTCGGGTGCGCCCAGCAGTGCGGCGATGCCCAGCGGCATCAAAAACCCCAGTCGGGGCCACTGACCACGTTGGGCCAAACCTGCCACTTGCACCAGCCAGTAGACGGCAATGCCCAGCAAGCTCAGCACATAGATAGGCGAAAGACTGCCGCTCATGCCTGCTCTCCAGTGGCGTTCTCCCCAGTGGCATTGGTGACTTTAGCGGGCGCAGCGGGTTGGCCCTGGCGCTGCACCTCGTAGACCAGGTGACCCAGTTCGGCAGCAAAAATACCTTCCCAGGCGGTTTGTACCGCGTTGAGGCTGCCGGGCAGGGCAAACAGCAAAGTATGCCCCGCAGCGTGCGCTGCAAGCCCGCCCACCGCCCGCGACAACATGGCGGCGGCGCCCACCTGCGGGTAACTGAGGGCGCGGAACAGCTCGCCAAAGCCGGGCATGGGCTTGGTCAGCAGTGCCTCTACCACAGGAATAGTCTGGTCGCGCCCCGCAATGCCCGTGCCCCCTGTGGTGATCAGCACGTCTGCCAGTGGTAAAAGCTCGCAGATGGCGGCGCGGATGGCGGGCATATCGTCGCGGACGATGCGGTAGGCGCTGAGGTGATGCCCCGCCGCTGTGAGGTGCTGTTGCAGGTAGTGAGCACTCTGGTCGGTGACCGGGGTGCGGGTGTCGCTGATGGTGAGCAAGGCCACGCGCACCCTGGCGGGCGCAGCTTGCTGGTGAAGGTCACGGCTCATGGCCCCTAGTGTAGTGACTGACAGCGCCGTGCGGGCAGATGTAGGTTACGGTGGGGCAGCAAGAGCGTGCCAACAGCATCTGCTTTTGCATAAAGACTTAGTGAATACAAATTCCGAGTTAATCGGTTTCAAAAAGCCAATAAAAGCAGGCCAGGGACAGAGCAAACAGTACAGATTCCTTGATATAGAAGCGTAACCCCTAAGCACAGCCCCTATAAAAACCTACCAGATGTCTTGACATCAACAGGCTGTACCAATGTGTACGGTACCCACCTACGTCCCGTAACGCGCAACCTCAATGCTGTTTGGCGCTTGTGGCCCCGCCAACTACCTGCTTTCCAGCACTTGCCGTGCCTTTACCGGCAGCGCTTGCCAGTCGGCGCGGCTCAGGTTGCTGCGGCGGTGCCACAGTTGCAGGTAGTGGGTGGCCTGCTGGTGCAGATAGTCTTGGTAGTGTGCCGCGCCGCCCGACTGCACGCATTCCAGTGCCAGGATGTCCAGCTGATCGAGCAACTGCTGCAAGGCCAGGTAGCGGGCCGCGTCGGTGCCAGATAAGCCCAGCGTGGCGGGAAGCTGTGCCAGCAGTGTGGGGTCGCGCAGCAAGTTGGCCGCAGCGCGCCGAACCAGCGGGTCTTGCAAGGTCAGCTCGCAGGCGCGGCAGGGCTGCTGCCTATGCGGCTCACCGCACACAGGACAAGGGGCGTAGCCTTGCTGCTCGCGCCAGCGGCGGGCGCGGGTAATCGCCTGGGCTGCTTGCAGGGTGGCACGCTGCAGCTCAGGCGAGGCGCTTGCGGGTAGGTGCTGCGTCATCGCCTCGGCGCGGGCTTGGTCGGGTGCGGGCAGCACGTCCGGCAGCGCGGCAGGCGCGGGGGCCTGTACCCTGCCCACTGAAAAGCGCAGCTCCGTAACGCTCTGATCGCCCAGTTTCTCTTGCAGCAGCCGCAAAAATGTACCCCGCTGCATGGTCAAAAAGTGCGCCATGCTGCTGTCAGTCACCTCTACCACCAGCGTATTGCCCTGCTGGGTACGTGCGCGGGTCATGCGCGACAGCTCAGGGCCGACCACTTCGGGCCAGATGACAATACTGCGGGCTTTGCTCAGGCCGCCCTGCAAGCGGTGTTTGCTGAGGGTTAGCCCCAGCACCTCGCGCAGCCCATGTGTGCCGCCTACGCGTGAGCGGTTGCTGCGGATGCGGGTCATAAGTCCACCGTTGCAGGCTGGGTGTTTGGTGCGCTGTCTAACACAGGCAAAAAGCTGCCGCTGTCAGCGAGCCAGCGCCGCGCTGCGCCAGGAAAGGCTTCGGTACCCGTGACGATGGCCTGTGGTACGCGCGCGGCGAGGCCCAGCAAAAATTGGCGGCGGGCGGGGTCTAGCTCGGCAGAAAAGTCGTCTATCAGCAGCAAAGGCATTTCACCGTAGCGCTCGTGCAGCAGCTCTAGCTCGGCTTTTCGTAGGCTCAGGGCGATGGTGCGCGCCTCACCCCGACTGGCGTAGTCACCTGCAGGCAGGCCCCCCAGCGTCAGGCGCAGGTCGTCGCGGTGTGGCCCGATAACGGTGGTGCCGCGTGCATGCTCCTCGGCAGCGACGCGCACAAAGTCGGTGCGGTAGTGTTCGGGCGAGGTGGTTTCTGTCAGTTCCAAAACCAAGCGCTTGGCAGATCCCAAATCGGTGTTGGCCTCGGCGCTCAGCTCGCTCAGGCGGGTCAGGGCGCGGCGGCGCACATTCATAATTTCGCTGCCCAGGCTGATGAGAGTCTCTTCCCACACCGGCATCGCCCAGTGCTCGCCCGACTTGAGCGCAGCGTTGCGCTGTGACACCGCCCGCTCATAGCGCTGAAGGCTCTGGGCGTAGCGCGGACTCAGGCGCGAGAGCAACTCGTCAAGGTATCTGCGGCGATTGCTGGGCGGGCCGTACACCAGATCCGAGTCTTCGGGCCGTATCCACACCGCGCTGCCGGAGGGCAGGTCGTTGCTGCGTACCCGCACGCCATCAGCCTTGATGGACTTGCGGCCTTTGCCCAGCCCCACCTCAAGCACGCTCAGCCCGCCGCCTTGCCACACCTCGGCGCGGATGTGGCCCTCGTGGTGGCCCTGGGTGACCAGTTGCTCTAGCCTGGGCGCGTCACTCAGGCCTGTAAGCGCTAGGTACGCGGCCTCTAGCAAGTTGGTTTTGCCCGCGCCATTTGGCCCCCACACCGCGCTGACCCCCGCCGGAAAGGCCAGGGACGCGGGAACAAGGTTGCGGTAATTGAGGGTGGATAAAGAACGCAGCAGCACGCTAGGTATTGTAGGCGCAAAGGACAAGGGCAGATACGGGCAGCCAGACTTACCGGCGGGACGACTACGGATTGCCCCTTGTATCTTGTGAACAGCGCGGTGAAAGAAGGCCAGCGGACATAGGAAAGTGGGCATAGGAAACAGTACGCACTCCGCGCTAGGCAAGGGGCACCGTATGCATTCAGGCGAGCAACCTGTGTGCCGCGTGCATCACCACCTACAGTTATGGTTATTTGAATTCGGGTTATTTGTTGTACCTGTCTTGCTGCAAGACTGCCGCTATACTGGCCCTATATGACCTTTATCGTTATATCGGGCCTGTCTGGAAGCGGTAAAAACACAGCGCTGCGCACCTTAGAAGACGCGGGGTTTTTTGCCACCGATAACCTGCCCCCTGAGCTGTGGAGTGCGCTGGGCGACCTGGCACAGGCCCGCAACCTCAGCAAAGTGGCGGTCACCACAGACGCGCGTACCCGCGACTTTTTGAGCGCCATCATGCCCAGCATAGAGCGCCTAAAGTGGCGGCGCGACGACGTGCAGGTGCTGTTTCTGGAGGCTTCGAGTGAGGTGCTGCTCAAGCGCTTTAACCTCACCCGCCGCGAGCACCCCTTGGGTGAAAGCTCGCTGATGCTTGACGTGCAGCGCGAACAAGAGCTGCTCGCGCCGCTGCGCTCTATCGCTGAGCGCGTCATAGACACCACCAGTTTGGATGCGGGCGCACTGTCGGCCCAGCTTTTAGACTGGCTGGGTGTAGACCGCGACTTTGACCTGCGCCTGACCAGCTTCGGCTTTAAGCACGCGCCCCCTCGTGACGCCGACTTAGTGCTGGATGTCCGCAGCCTACCCAATCCCTACTATGACCCCGTCTTGCGGCCCAAAACGGGTCTGGATGATGATGTGGCGGCCTACGTCTTTCAAAACGACGACAGCGAAACCTTTTACCAGGATGTGCGCAGCTTTGTGAGCGAAAACGTGCAGCGTGCTCAGGTAACAGGTCGGCGTGGCTACCATGTGGCTATCGGCTGCACGGGCGGGCAACACCGCAGCGTCGCCGTGGCCCGCCGCCTGGAGCGCGACCTGAGCGACCTGGGCGCACACGTCGTTGACCACCGCGATATGCCACTGCTAGAAGGTGAAACGCCCACCACAGACACAGCGCCTGCTGTTATGCCAGAACCCCAGGAACCCGGCTCTACATGAGCCGCCGCCTACCTGCCGAGCACGCTCGCCGCGCTCGGCGCTGGTTGACTTGGGGCATGGGGGTCAAGCGCTGGTTTGTGCTGTTTGGACTGTGTACTTTTGTGGGCGCGGTGGGCTTTTTGCACTTTACCTGGACAGGGCCGCTGCACTTTGTTGCCACCCACTGGATACTGTGGCTCAACAACTTTACGCGGCCTGAGGTGCTGCCGCTGTGGGTGGTGGGCATTGTGGTGATGGCGCTGGCGCTGGCGGGCGCGGTGCTGTCTATCGTGATGCTCAACCGCTCAATGCTGCGCTCCACAGGCACAGATCCCAGCAGCGCCGTCGATGTGATTTATTCGCGGGCCACCCTAGCACGCGGGCCGCATGTGGTGGCGGTGGGCGGCGGTACGGGGCTGTCTAACCTGCTGATGGGCCTCAAGCGCCACTCGTCTAACCTCAGCGCCATTGTCACCGTAGCTGACGACGGCGGCTCCTCAGGGCGGCTGCGCGAGTCGCTTGACATGATTGCTCCGGGCGACCTGACCGACTGCTACGCGGCCTTGTCAGATAGCCCTGTGCTGGCGCGGTTGTTGCTTCACCGCTTTGCCAGGGGCGACGGGCTAGAGGGTCACACCTTTGGTAACCTGCTGCTCGCCACCCTTTCAGAAGAACAAGGCGGTCTGGGCGGCGCCATGCAAGAGATCCATGAGGTGCTAAAGATACGCGGCGCGGTATTTCCGGCGACCATTCAGCCTGCGACGCTGGTCGCCCGCACGGTGGGCGGCGTAGAGGTGCGCGGCGAAAGCCAGCTGGGGCAGCGTGAGAACCCCCAGACCCCGCAGGGCCAAATTGCCGAGGTGCGCCTAGACCCGTCTAACCTGCCCACCTTGCCCGCCGTGATACAGGCCATCAGCGACGCTGAGCTGATTGTGCTGGGGCCTGGCAGCCTGTTTACCTCTATTCTTCCGGCGCTCCTGGTGCCTGGCATACAGCGTGCCGTCCGCTTGTCCAAGGCGCCGCTGGTGTATGTGGCGAGCATCATGACTGAGCCAGGCGAAACCGACGGCCTGACCCTAGACGACCACGCCCGCATGATTGACCGCCACCTGGGACGTATGCCCGATGTGGTGTTGGTCAACAGCGCCCCCGTAAGTCAGCGGATACTCGCCAAATACACGGCCCAGGGCGCTCAATTGGTTGTGCCGCACAGCCACGACCCGGCCCTTACCCTGCGGATACGCCGCGCCGTTTTGCTGGCTCCTGGCACGGCGCACCATCACCCCGACAAGTTGGCCCAGGCCCTCTTGCGCCTGGTGGTGCCTGGCCGCTGGTGAGCATACAAGGGGCATACAAACCAAGCAAAGGCCACTGTAGTGAACTGTACAGTGGCCTGATGAATGTACTAATTTATGTCTATCTTAATAAGGCGGTTATGAGCTACTTACGGTCACTTGGAAGCACAGTTTACCCGTTGTGTTGGTGGGTATATTGACAGATTTGACCACATGAGTTGCATTGCCAGCGGGGTCATTGGTTGTTGCTGTGCCATTAAGAAGCAATGACCCCGTGTCTAGCGTTTGATTGGCATTGATGGTGTCTTTAATGGTCACATTGCTCAGGTTAACAGGACTTTGGTTGTTGTAGGTGATGCAATATTCTAGTTTGTCGCCCAATTTTGCCTGGGTTTGAGTGCCGGCTGCACCACCA